>JABDHA010000007.1 GCA_013285705.1 Acidobacteriota bacterium | reverse complement strand
CGGCGGTGGAATGCATGCTGGGCTGGGAGCCACGGGAATTGATAGGGCTCACGTACCAGCAGTGCATTGTTCATCCGGACGACGTCCCGGCCATGACTGCGACGCTGGAGTCCCTCAAGAACGGCGAGCCGGCAACAACCTTAACGTATCGCTGCCAGAAAAAGGATGGTTCCTACCTCTGGATGGAAGCAAATATCAGCCTCTATTGCGACCGTATCAGTGGAGAGCCCATCGGGTATGTGAATGTTGTACGCAACGTGACCGAGCGCAAGGCGGCAGAAGAAAAACTTCAGGACGCGTATCTTGCCCTCGAGGCTCTCGCCGCAGTCGATGCGTTGACGGGCGTCGCCAATCGCAGGCACTTTGACGATGTTATCGCGCGGGAATGGCGACGCGCCATCCGAGCGGAATCGCCCATCTCGCTCCTGCTGCTCGATGTTGACCACTTCAAGCTGTACAACGATCTTTATGGACATCTGCGCGGCGACAGCTGCCTTCGGCAGATCGCCGAAGCTGCGCTCGACGTGATCCAGCGCCCTGGCGATACGGTGGCCCGCTTTGGGGGCGAAGAGTTCGCCATCATTCTCTCGGATACGGACAGGAATCCTGCACTCGATCTGGCGGAGCGGATTCGGCAGACAGTGGAGGATCGCGATCTGGCGCACAGCGGCAACCCGCCTGGGGTGATTACGGTCAGCATTGGCTGCGCTACTCTCATTCCTCAACGCGGGTCCGATGCCAACACCTTGATTGAAGCCGCAGATCAGGCTCTGTATGAGGCAAAGCGCGCAGGACGGAACCGGGTCATTGTCGACATGACCGATCCTTACCGGCACATGCCGAATAGCCAAACTTTTTAACGGTAGAAATGGCGGGAAGAACGGCGGTTTCTCCGCTACGTTGCCGTCTTATGTCAGCAACGTAGCGAAGAGATCGATTGATTGATTTACCTGCGTTAGTTTAGTGGACGACCGACTGGAAGAGCGGAGACTGCAGCAGCGATGAAAACTGGCTATCTGACGCTGCGAAACGGACCTGCAGCGTTCCTGCGTTTGAATCGATGCTCGTGTTGTCGATGGCGGCCTTTTCCGCAGCCGTGCCGCCTACCTTCTTGTACATCGCAGCGGCATTCAACAGGGACGACATGGTGGCCGCAGTGAAGGTGTCGGGTGTAACGACATCCAGATTAAACTTCACGCCATTGTTGAAGTTCATGGTGTAACGTGAACCACTCAGGCGCTTTTTCACCGTGTCATAGTCTGCCAGTTGCGAGGCCTCGCCGAGCACGCCGCGCATCATCAACTGCGTTCCCTTCTGGTCGAGAATGCTCCAGATCGGTTCCGTATCGACGATCGACATCTGCTGCATCATCGAGTCGTTCGTGAGAAAGTTCGGCGCCAGGCCATCGCGCGCATCGAGTGCATACTTAATGGCATCGCTCGAGCCGAAGACCATCGTCGTCGGATTCAAAAAGCTCACCAGCATGCCGCTTGCGCCCATTGGATAAATGAGGTTGTCGCGAAGCTTAGTGGCCTTCACCTTCTGCTTCTTGAAGCTGGCCAGAATATCCGGCAGAGAAAATTGCCCTTGCGCGAGGCCGACAATTTTGGTGTTCTCCCCGCTGGTGGCGGTGCGGAATGCGGCGAATGCCAACTCGTCTATGTCGTGGTTATCATTCAGGCCCGACGATTTGAGCGCCGTTTCCAGCTGTTTCAGCTCCGGCGGAAGTACCCGAGCTTTCAGGTTCATCGCAGCATCAGAGTTCTGCATCGCGCGGTAGTCGACGACGATCAACTGCTGCACATCTTTGGGGATCGCAGCACGGGCGTCGCCGCCAAGCTGCGCGGCAATCGCTGGCAGCGCTGCAAACATGCCGAGCGCAATCGTTGCTGCGAGCGATAGGTTCTTACCAAATTTCAAATGTATACCTCCGGGGCAGCTCTTCCTATATTGCTGCATCCCTGTCTTTGCAAGGCAGGCAATCGGTGCCTGTCATCTTATTTTAGACTGGCGCGGGTCCATTTCGGGCACCGGCCACGCGATAGGGCGCTCTAACTTGCGCTCCAGAAGCTTCTCTTCCGGATTAAACCCATGTAATTGACGCACCCACTCGCTGTCCTGCTCGAAAGCGGCTTCCGGCAGAAGTCCAATCAACTCACCGCGAACCGGTTGGGTGCGATGGCGGGCTGCCTGCCGCTTCACGGCAGCGTAGGCGTCTGCCACGGAAGTCAGCCGGAAGTCAGTGATATTCATGGAGATCTGCGCCATGCCGTGGGCCAGGACACCCATGGCTTTCACGCCGGAAAGTCCTCCGCCGGAGGCGCGAATCTCCTTCGCAATGGCTCGCGCAGTGGTTACGTTGGCCGTGTCCAGATAGATGTTGTAGGCGATCAGGAAACGCCGTGCTCCAACCGCAGATGCTCCAGCTGTCGGATGCAGGTCCGGGCCGCCCACGTCGGGGCGCCGCGCAACATCTTTCCGCACGGCATCACGCAGTCCTTCAAACTGGCCGCGCCGCACGTCTTCGAGCAAAGCCCTATCGGGACGCGCTGCGGCTGCCTCGTAGAAATAGACCGGCACACGATACCGGTTCCAGATTTCTGTGCCTGCCTGTCGTGCCAGCAGTGCGCACTGTTCAAGCGAGATGCCGCGAACCGGGACAAAGGGAATGACGTCGGCTGCCCCGATGCGGGGATGCACGCCCGCCTGGGATGTGAGGTCAATCAATTCCGCCGCGCGTCCGGCGGCACGGATGGCGGCTTCCACGACGGCTGCAGGTGGACCGGCAATCGTCACCACGGAGCGATTGTGATCTGCATCGAGCGACCAGTCGAGCAGGGATACACCATCGAGTTGCATAGCCGATACGATGGACGCGACCTTGTGCAGGCTCGCTCCCTCGGAAAAATTCGGCACACATTCTATCAGCACGTCGCTCATGATGTCCTTTGGTTATAGACGAGCACAAGGGGGAAAGAAACAATTCTTCGCGGCCAAAGGTCGTCTGGTCTTGTCCGACATATGATGCGATGCAGAGATTTCCCGTTTATCTGCTCATTATTTCCGGCTGAATCCCCGCCTTATTTCCACCACGCATAGCCGATCTGGAACTGGACGCTCGCATTGATGCCAGGATTGCGGTCGCCTAGCGATGCACTCGAGATATGAATGGCGTTCGCCTCGAAATTGATCGATCGCTTGGGCTTCACGAAATAGTGAAATCCGACGCCGAACTGTGGGGTGAAATTCCACACGCTCGTCCCACCAGGCTGGCCAGGCTGCACGATAATGTCTGGCGGATACTTGTGGTTTGTCCAGATCAGTCCGCCAGCGCCCTGTGCGAAGGGAACAATCCGCTTTCCAGGTTTCAGGTTCCAGCGCAAAATAATGGGCGTAATGCTGACTCCGGAAAAGGTGCCACCGTCATAGGGCAGCAATACGTAGCCAGTTTGCCCCTGGTATTCATATTTCGTCAGCTGATTGTGCGGCGCGGGCGTGAAGGATTGCCAGTAGGGCATCACTTCTGCCGCATACTCAAACTGGCCGCGCAGAAAACCCGAGAGGTGCTGGTCGGTCATCACTTTTCCCAGGCGCACACCAGCACTGGTGAAGCTGAAGTCAGAACGGTCTCCGACGCCAACGCCGCCCTGAAAGAATGGCCCAAACTCCCATGGACGTGTTGCGAACACGGCCGACGCCGGACTGTCGTTCGCGGGTGCCGGTTTTTGTGCGCTCTGCGCAATTGCCGAAAGAGAAAATACACTAAAAGTCAAAAGAGCGAGAGAAGGAAACAGTTTTTTCAACATAAGATTTTGTGTGATATTTTTCTGATGCTCCGAAACGAATTGCGCTGCGATTTCTTGCCCTAAAAGTAAGGCCGCCAGATGGCGGCCCTCTCATGAATCTTTGTGACCAACGTCAGCCTGCGACTTCTTCCAGTTGCTTTGCATCCATGTCGAAATTCGAATAGACGTTCTGCACATCGTCGTGGTCTTCGAGGGCTTCGAGCAGGCGAATCATCTGCGACGCGGCTGAGCCTTCGAGCTTGGTATAGGTCGTAGCAATCATCGTGACTTCAGACATGACGGTTTCGATCTTCGCATTGCGAATCGCCTCCGCCACTGCATCGAAGGCAGAGGGGTCCGTGATGATTTCCCACGTATCGCCTTCATCATTTAAGTCGTCGCCACCGGCTTCGAGCACGATATTCATCAGCTTGTCTTCATCGGCTGCTGCCCTGGGAACCGCGATGACGCCCTTCTTCGTGAACATGAAGCGTACCGAGTTAGATTCGCCCAGGTTGCCGCCATTCTTTGAAAAGGCATGACGAACTTCGCTCACCGTGCGGTTGCGGTTGTCAGTCGTTGTTTCGACAATGACCGCGACACCGCCCGGACCGTAGCCCTCGAAGGTAATCTCTTCGTAGATGGCGCCGGGGAGCTCGCCGGTGCCGCGCTGAATCGCACGCTTGATGTTATCGGCGGGCATGTTCTCCGCCTTGGCGGCGGCAACGGCGGTGCGCAAGCGAGGATTTCCGTCGGGATCTCCGCCAGCTTTGGCTGCAATGGTGATTTCTTTGATCAGGCGCGTGAAGGCCTTGCCGCGTTTTGCGTCAAGCGCCCCCTTTTTGTGCTTAATTGTCGCCCATTTTGAATGGCCGGACATGGGAAACCTCGGAAGCTTATGTGATTTCGATTTACGGCGAAATGCTTGAAAACAGAAACGGTTTGAGCATCTCCCGTAACGAGTCAGTATAGCAGGGAGCGGCCATGCTCGGCATCCATGAGCGTGGAGCTGTGAGGGTATGTGGTCTGCGGCAAAAGGGAGCGACGCAAATTGCGACGCTCCCTGCCAAAACTACTGCACCGTGTATGTTGCGGTAGCTTGTGGGCTCGTCGCATAGCTGGGAGCGATTGCGATGGCCTTGATGACATCAGAGCTATTTGTGATTGTCACTGGGCCCGTATACACAGATGACTGGCTGGTCGGGGTAGAGCCGTCGAGGGTGTAGTAAATCACAGCATTCGGATTCGCGTCGCTTATCGTAGCTTTCTGTCCGCTTGCGTAGGTTCCGTTTGCGGGTGAGATCGCGGGAGTTGTCGTGACCTGGGTGTAGGTCCAATTCAGTATTTTCTGAATCGCCGTGCCCCCGCCCGTGCCGCCAGTAAAGCCGACATACGCGGATGTTGCATTGACGGCTGCGGGGATATTTACCGGGAAACCCTGCGTGAAGACGGCCTTCGTCGTCTGGTCGGTAAGGGTAAGCGTTAGAGTCGTGCCGTCGTATGTCAGATTTGCCAGCATCGGGTCGCCCTTCGTAAGAACGATGCCCGAGGGCGTCATATCGACCGCTGGAATCGTAGGAGCAACGCCGCCTGTATATACGCCAGTTGAGTCTTTGCCTTCTCCCTGGTTGCTATACAGGTCAAATTTGATGGCGACGCTATTCGGAATGCCAGGCTTTAGGCTTGTATTATTCGGTCCGTAGCCGAGCCCCCCTCCGTTGAAGCCGATAGCCGTTGGCGCATTCGATTGAATCGTAAACGTGAGACCGTCGGCCACGGCATTCGTCTGCTGAAACACAAAGCTCGTCTGAAACTGGCGGATATCGACGGGGATGTTAAAGAATAAGCTGCCGACTTCGAAGTTGCCATTCGCGTCTGTAAGTTTCAGCGTTCCGTCATTGGGGTTTGCGGCATTGCCATTGAAAGTGAATCCCTGAAGATTTGCAAACCCGCTCGGATAGTTGATCGCCGAACCGCCGTCTTGAATCGCATAGGTTCCCGTAGTGACGCTGCTTTGTCCAACGCCAGATACAAAGGCGATTGCCTGTACGGTCTGTGAGCCGATGATGATAAATGGCGCGGTATATTTCTTCGATGCAACGGTAGGCGTGCTGCCATCTGTAGTGTAGTAGATGATGGCGCCGGTAGCGGGCGAAGATAGAGAGATGGTCTGCGCCGAGCTGTAAGTTCCAGCCGCGGGCGCTAGTACCGGTTGTGCCACACTCGGTTGCTGGATGACATATGTTCCCGTAACAATGGGGCTATCCTGTAACCCTGTCGCGCTCGCAAAAGCCCGCACCGTAAGCGAGTTTCCATTCACTTGAATCGGTCCGGAGTAAGTGGCTGATGTATGGCTTGGCTGCGAGCCGTCCACAGTGTAGTAGATCGTTGCATTGGGAGTCAGGCTGCTTAATCCCACTTGTACAGCAGCAGTATAGGTTCCGGGTGCCGGGCTGAAGGTTGGGTCTGCGGTGACCATCTGACTCACCGGAGTGTAGGTCCAATTCAGAATGTCGGTTGTTACAGTGGCCCCGCCCGTACCGCCGGTAAAGCCTGCAAACCCCTGGGTCGTGCCAAGAGCGCCCGGGATATTTATCGGGAAAGTGGTCGTATAGGACGCTGAGGTATTTGTGTCAGTAATACCCACCTGAAGCGCAGTTCCGTTGTAGACAAGATGAACGTGGAATATATCGCCACTGGTAAGGAGAATACCGGTTCCAGTCAGATCTGTGGCCGGAATCATAGGTTCAACCCCTCCGGTATAGATCCCGATAGAATTTTTTCCTTCTCCATTGTTGTTATAGATATCGAATTTAAGCGCGAAGCTATTCCGAATATTTGCATAACCCAGGCCGCCGCCGTTTGCGCCGAGAGCAGATGTTCCATTGCTCTGGATCGCAAAAGTGAATCCGTCCGCACCGGGATTCACCATCTGGAAGGTGAAATCGGAGTTGAATGCGGATACGTTGACCGGCGTAGAGGCCCACGAAGAAGCCGCTTCAAATGTACCTCCGTTGGTCAGCTGGAGCGCCTTTATCGTCGCATTGAGTTGTGCGCCTCCGTTTAACGCTAAATTGGAGGTGCTCGTGAAACCGCTGCCGTAGTTGATGCTTTGCCCGGTGGATTGAATAACGTATGCCGCACTGCTCATCGGGCTTACAGAATAGCCGGGTGACGACGCCATTGCGTTGAGCGTTTGGCTCGCAGACACGCTGATAGGCGCTGAATAGACGGGTGAACTTAGAGTCGGCGTGGATCCGTTCGTGGTGTAGTAAATGGTCGAACCCGGAGTTGTATCGGCAATCGTTACTGTTTGCGTTCCGACATAGGTTCCGGCGGCTGGAGTAAACGACGGAAGAGCCGCAGCCGGAGGTGCAATGGTGAAAGTCGCAGAGTTGATTGGACTAGGACTGGTCCCTGGAGCGATTGCAAAAGCCTTGATGGCTACGGTACCGCTGCTGATGGTCAGTGGACCACTATAAACAGAGGAAGCCGTCGTCGGGATCGATCCATCAATCGTGTAGTAGATCACTGCGTTATTCGTCGAATCTGACAGACTTACAGACTGTACAGCAGTAAAGGTGCCGCCATTCGGTGATATAGCCGGCATCTGTGCTGCGACTGCCGTATTGGAAACAAAGGTCCAGGTGAGAATCTTCTGGCTGGCCGATAATCCGCCCGTGCCTCCTGTAAAGCCGATGTAAGCGGTGTTGCTGCCAATGACCTGAGGAAGGTTAATCGGGAAGCTCTGAGAGAAGGTTTTGTTGACGACGATATCCGTAATCGTCATGGTCAGAGTTGTGCCGTCATAGGTCATATGCACACTCATACCGTCGCCGCTATGCAGGTTGATCCCGGATGGTGTCAGATCGATGGCCGGCACCGTTGGAGAGGCGCCGTTTTGATAAAGACCTGTGGAGTCTGGACCCTCACCGGCATTGCTATACAGATCGAATTTAATGGCGATACTGTTCGTAATCGTTCCGGCACTGTTTGTGGCACCGCTCGATGTATACGGCCCATACCCGAGTCCACCCCCGACAGGTCCGAGCGCTTTGGGGCTAACGTTCTGGATCGTAAACGTAAATCCATCCGCTTGTGCGTTTGATAGCTGGAAGGAAAAATCGTTCGTGAACGACTGGATATTCATGGGCGTGTTATAGAAGGCACTGCCCGCCTGCTGCGATCCTCCCGTAGTAAGTTGTAGACGGCTGTCGTCGCTATTGACTGCGCTTCCATTGAGCGTCAAACCTGTTACTACGGAGAAACCGCTGCCGAAATTAATACCTGTGCCGGAGGATTGGATCGTATATGCGGATGTGGCGATCACACTCGGGGCCAGGTTGCCAGCGATGGCAATTGCCTGCAGCGTCTCGGTTGCATTTACCGTAATGGGAGCGCTGTAGACGGGAGAGCTGGCTGTAGGCGTCGAACCATTGGTCGTGTAGTGAATGACCGCGGCTGGCACTGAATCACTAATGGCGACGACTTGTGCGGATGTATAGGTGCCTGCTGCAGGCGTGAATGCCGGCGCTGGTGTCTGGGTCAAAAATGTAAAGGTTGCGGCACTCACTGTACTCTGCAGATAACCTTCTGCGCTGGCCATCGCTCGCACTGTGGTCCCTGTCGAAATCATAATGGGCGCTGAATAGAGTGTCGCCGCGGTTGTGGGCAGACTCCCGTCCATTGTGTAGTAGATCGCGCTGTTCGGCGTAGAGCTGGTGATCGTGACCTGCTGAGGCGCAGCTAACGAACCTCCATTCGGCGAGATGGCCGGCGCTGCCGTCTGTTTTGCACCGTTGAGCAGACCGTAGACATCGACTTGATATCCGGCGCCTACATACACCTTGCCGTTCGTTACGACTGGAACGGTGAACTTTGTCGCCGGGCCTGCATCGTCACGGGCTGCATTCGTGTCGCTTTCGTAGAGAACGGTAGCCAGATTGTTTGCATCGAAGGCGTAGAGAATCGACGAACCGTTCGCGTTGTATGCGTCTGATCGAATACCCCACACAATGCCATTCTGGGTGCCATTGGATGAAACAACCGGAGCTACTCCCGGGAACCATGATTTCATCGTCGAGGACATGGTAGGTGTCGTGCTCAACAGACCATTCGTCAGTTCGAAGCGCTTCAGGTAATCTGAATTTCCCCACATGTAGACGTGGCCATTCCAGTATGCGGGAGTGCTCCAAAGCCCGGCTGTCTGTCCAGGAATGTCCTGGATAATATTTGGATTCGAGGTTCCTCCCGGTGCATATCCTCCCAAATTATCGCGATCAAGAAGGAGGATTCTTCCCTCTTTGCCTACTTGCAAAAGCTCATGTGGGTGCGCACCCGGCTGGTCGGGGAGCAGGAGTTCGCCGCCTGAGCCCTGGTCTACATCACCACTGGTAAGGGCGGCCTGATTAAACGGTGTAAAGGCGCTTCCTGGGGTAAGAGTGCCGCTTCCAAGATCCAGACGAAGAATGCTATCTCCATAGTCCACCTTAGTGGAAAGAGGCGGATACGAGGTGAATGAACCGTTACCGGCGGAGAGGAAAAGACGCCCAGTAGAGCTTACGGTATCGATCGGCAGTCCGGCGCCTGAACCCCAGACACCATTGCCAAAACCATTTGGAGAAAGGCAGATTACTCCGGTCTGTTGTAGTGAAGTGGCGTTGAAACCTATCACCCATCCATGCCATGGTCCATTGTCGCCATGCGATCCAAATGCGACATATAAGTAGCCATTAAACAGGTCGAGGGCAACACGGTTCATCTGCCACATGTCGCTGAATGTGAGCTGGCCATTCGCACTGCCATTGCCGCCACCGGGAACGGTTGCGGTAATGTTCTGCGATGGGCTGTTCGCTTGCTCCGCGCCCGTCAACATGTTCAGCGCGTGAATCCGCTGAATATAATTGCCGTTTTCCTTCGTCTTCGCTACTACATAGATTGTTTGCGTTGTTAAGTCGTACACGGGAGTTGAGGTAATACCAATCTCCGGAATGATGTCGTGTGTACCGAGATCCGAACTGGGCACGGTGGTTGCGCCGGCTGCAGCGCCATGAGAGGGGTCAAGCATGCTCGCCGTCCACAGCGGCTGGGCGTTCGCGCCTCCATTTGAATCCGCATCAAAGGCATACACGCTGTCATGCTCGGTGGCGATGAACATGACATTATGAACAAGACCATCGGGCATGGTAAGTCCCGATGCATAGAGAGGCTGGCCGTACACATACCCGTCCACTACCACGCTGAAGAGCTTTCCAAAGGTAGTGGTATTTACGTTGCTGACTGTAAGCAAGGTTTCCTGGGTATTTGCGCCGGCGTGCGTATTGTCATAGCGCCATGTTGGTACATTCACGGGAGTAGCTGTCTGCGCAGCAACAAACGGCGCGCAGGCAAATACTGTTAGTAAAGACAAGACCGACAGTGCCGTGCCCACCCTTGGCAGTCGCGGAACCGCTAATCTATCTTTAACAACAGCAGAGTGAAGAACCTGGAAAGCAGTAAACAGTCGCACGTGACCTCATTTGTGAAAACGTCTTTCTTTGTCGGTTCTCAAAGTGATCTCGATTGACGCTTATATTTCGATCGCTACGTCTAGAGAGTCTCGGAGTAATTCCGCACGTTTCCACAGGCATGCAATCGGGCTTCCATTCGCGGCGACGTAACGACGCCAGGCAGCAGGCGAAGTGGAACCTCAATAATTTGTTGACATTTGATAGTTGCCGGTCAGAGGTCAGGAGTAGAAGAGTGGAATGGCAGTTAGCGCAAGTTCTCCAGCAATACTAATTTTAGGGAACTATTGCTATACATGAGCAGGAACAAGCGGTGACCGCTATTACTTATGCGCGTTGAAAGATATGTTACCTTCAATGGTTACTTTCGAAGGATCGATGCATCGCAGCCAACTTTATCTGAAGAGGATACTGATGCTTTTTAGAATCGGATTTGTCGCCATTCCACTGCTCATCTGCTCGACGTGGATCCATGCCCAATCTCCCTCGGAAAACGGCCTCGTATGGGAGATGCAGGGAAGCTGGCGGCTGAATCATGAGCAACAGCATTTGCGCACAGGCGATGATGTAGTACCCGGCACGGTGTTGACTGCAGACACTGCGACCAATGGATCGATTCTCGTCCTGCTGCCGGATGGTCAGCGGCTTCTCTTTGATTGTCATGACGCGAACACCTGCTCTCAGGGATTTCGCATACCAGCCCTGATAGCTAAACCCGACAAAGATGATATCGAGTTATTTGAGACCATTAAGTTGGAGATGCAGAAACCTAGTTTAGCAATAAGTCTGGGTAAAGCGCCGCGCATTTCAACAATTACAGAAATAGAGTCCGTTGTTCGCATTCAAAACGATGGAACTATTCTGTTGAAACAACCTTTGGCTGCTTTGCCGCCGGGGCAATATCGGCTGACGACACAGGGAGACAGTCAAGCTCAGCCATCCGAACACTCCCTGACGTGGTCTGGATCCCATGATGAAAGCCACCTTACACTCTCAGGCCCTGGCTTTTATCAATTGCGCCTTTTTGGAAATCTTGGAACCGAGCGGATGCGAGTTGTTCTATTGGCCGTGCCTCCAACTGCGTTCTCAGATACGGAGAAATCTTTTGCTGAGGCAAGAAAAACTCTTCAAGAGTGGAATGAAACCTTTCCTGGCTGGCCGATGCACGAATGGCTACAGTTATATTTGAGGAGCCTGAGTGAAGCGGGGCCAGAGAAAAATTCTTCAGAACAGTGAATCCCGGCGCATCGAGCACCTTCAAACTATCAGGCCACGCTACCCCACAATTACTTTGGCAGTTCTGTCGAATAGATATTTGCCGTCGACATGCGGGCGTTCACTAATGGTGTGTCGCGCGGAGTAAGTCCGGCAAACTGATAGTCCACCGCATCAGCAAAGTGTAGATCTTCGAGATCGGCAACATGTTCTACTTTGCCGCCGGGCACTGTGATGCGGTAAATCGTCTGGCTCTTCTGCACGTACGTGTGAAAGAAGAGTGATTTGCTGTCACGTGACCATACTGGATCCGCTACGCTTTGCGCTGTCAGTGATCGCCAGGTACCGGTTGACGTGTCAAAAAGCATGAGCCGCGTCATATCGAGAGATAAGGCTGCGATATAGCGTCCATCCGGCGACCAGCGAGGACTGAAGAGTCCTTGTGAGCCGGGAAGCATCGTAGATTTGCCCGCTGCGATATCGAATAAATAGATTGCCTTCGACTCCGCTGTCTCGCCCATAAGCGCCGGGACTCGCCCGAAGACGATCTGCCTGCCATCCGGCGACCAGTCGGGATCAGCTTCATTGCGATTTTCCGCCAACATCGGGTGAAGGTTACTGCCGTCAGCGCCGATCGTGTAGATCTGCCACTCCTTCCCCGGCTCCCTGGCCATAAAAACGATCTGCCTGCCATCCGGCGACCACTGCATCATGAATACTTCCATCGGGCGTCCGGTCAGCTGTACGCGCTCAGTACCGTTTGCGCGGCTCCTCCACAATGAGTTGTCTTCGTGGCTGATCCAGGCCATCCATTTGCCATCGCGCGAGAACACGACGCGATTCGCCGTCATAAGAGCCTCACCATAAGGCAGGAAGGTCTTATTCGCAGAGGAATATTCGAGCAGCTCGGAGCGTGTATCGGCGCCGATGAAAAAGATGCGATTGCCTGACCGCGAGGTGATCGGTGACTGGTAATCGAGCGGGCCATTCGTCAATTGAATTGGCTTACCGTCTCTGGAACGCTGCATCCATATATTGTTTTCGCCGTTATGCTGAGACTCGAAAACAAAGTACTTGCCATCTGATGTCCAGCTTCCGCAGCATTCATTTGCGGGTCTGGTCCAGCCGCGTAGAAGCTGGCGCGCATTTCTTCCATCCGCGCCAATCTCCCAAAGAGATGTCGTGTGATTGGCGGGATCTAACAAGGTCAGGCGCAATGCCGAACCTCCGGGCATCCAGCGAAGCCAGAAGGGACGTCCGGGCAAAACGGCAAATTGCTGCGGGGTTTCGCCGTTTTCTCCGGCAGTCCACAGAGTATTGCCAGTCGCGTAGAGGATGTGTGTGCCATCCGACATCCATGTGGCATCCTGCGCCAATAAACCTGGAATTTGCCGTGCCGCGCCGCCAAGCGTCGGCACAACCCATAATGTCTGTTCCGCTTCTGCAGAAATATGATTCCGGATGATCAGCTTTGAGCCATCCGGAGAAATATCTCCGAGCAGCGGGGCGATGATTTCGTCGGGCAACGTGAGATTCGTCGTCTCGCCATCAGCAATCAGCCCTTGAGCCAACTGCATACGTCCGCTCTCGAGCTCGGGAAAATAGAGCCGTGTACCGTCGGTTGCAATCCCCGGCAGATTTTCAAGAAACGTATCTCCGGGAGAGACTCTACCCGAAGAGGTGACGCGGGAAATCTGTAATGGCTGCTCGTCATGACGACGGAGACTTGAGAATACGGTCATTGCAATGACAATGACGCATGCGATACCGACCGCCAGCGGCAACCATGCCGGTACGCGTCGAACCGGCGGCGAAAGGAGATGAGCCGCACCGTCTTGAGCTATCGGCGGAGACGTGTCGGTGATCGGTGGGGGCACAAACGAAACTGGAGCGATAAAACGGTATCCCCGCTTGGCCAGAGTCTCAATAAAGCGCGGATTTTCCGCCGAGTCTCCCAGGGCATCCCGAATCTTATTGATTGCCGTTCCGAGGCTGTGCTCGAAGTCAACTACGGTGTCATTTCCCCATAAGTATTGTTGCAGTTGATCGCGGGAAACGACCTCGCCTGCATTTTCCAGAAGAAAGGTGAGCACACGAAATGGCTGTGCCTGAAGTCGTATCCGGATACCTGATCGATAGAGCTCTCCCGATTTCAAGTCTGCTTCAAAAAGCCCGAATCGAACTTTAGAGCCAAGTTTTGCTGCAGTCGACACGACGGTCACCCTAATGCTTCTAAAAGAAAGACGTAAAACATCTCAGTTTATCTGTTTCGTAACGAAAATTACAAGTGAAATAAATCGATAAACCATTGAAAACAAAACAGAAAACTGTTTAAGGAGCCTTGATGAAGAAAAGACTGCCTGTGCATTGCAGATCGTTATCGTGAAGGATTCAAGTGCCTCTTACTCGCAATTCGTCAGAAAGACCTTAAGGAAACCAGAACGATAACGAGCTCATTTCGGAGGCAACACGCGATGTACAGCAAATGGTTCGCAAGGTTGGCAGTTTGTTTTCTGCTTATGCCGCTTTTAGTTCCAGCACTTTTGGGACAGACGGATACGGCACGCATTCAAGGTACAGTCACAGATCCAACTGGAGCCGTCATTTCGGGCGCTACGATCACGGCGACCAGCGCCGGTCAGGGCACCAAATTTACCGCGACTTCAGATGACAGCGGCAACTTCACCCTCAGCGGACTACCGCGCGGAACTTACGACATCAAGGTAGACGCGAGCGGATTCACTTCAATCGAACAGTCTGTTGCGCTGGATGTTTCGCAGGTAAGAGCTCTGGACATTAAACTGCCCCCTGGAGCAGCAACAACTCAGACCGTCACCGTCACGGATACCTCTTCGTTGATCGATCTGGCAAGCTCATCGACCGGTGAGGTCATCAAAGGCCGCCAGATTACCGAACTTCCTCTGAACGGACGCAACTTCACCTCGCTTGCACTGCTCACCCCGGGCGTAACCCGAGGCAATTCCAGCGACTCGGCCAACGGTGCTGGCGGCAATGCTGAAACCTTCCGCTACGCCGACTCAGGAGGCGCTGCGCTTTCGGTCAACGGACTCCGTCCACAAGCGAACAACTTCATCCTCGACGGCACGGACAACAACGAGTCACTCGCGGGCACCATCGCTTTTTTTACCCCGATCGATGCGACCGATGAATTTCGCGTGAGCACCAGCATTGCCCCGGCGGAATTCGGACGGGCAGGCGGAGCCATCGTCGAGTCCTCCATCAAGTCCGGCTCGAACCAGATTCACGGCTCGGCCTTTGACTTCCTCCGCAACTCGGAGTTCGACGCCAATCCTGACTACCAGTTCCTGGGCTCCGGCTTTAGTCCTTTCCCCAACTTTATCCGCAACCAGTTCGGCGGCAGCGCAGGGCTGCCGATTCTGCACAACAAGCTCTTCATCTTCGGCGACTACCAGGGACTCCGAGAAAAGACGGGAATTGCCCCGTCGTTCCAGACGGTCCCAACGGCACAGATGCGGACCGGTGATTTCAGCCAGTTTCTGTCCCCAGGAAATCAGAGCCTGACCGCTGTCCCGCAATGCGCCATCCCTGCAGGTCAGTCTGCACCGGCCTCTATGGGACAGATTTACGATCCGATCACCTGCCAGCCTTTCGCAGGGAACATCATTCCGGCAGGTCGGTTGAATACGGCGGCTGTGAATTACTTCAACGCATTCCCCCTGCCGACGAATCCTAACCTGGTGCAGAACAACTACGAGGCGATCCAGCAACAGATCACGGGCTTCAACGATTTCGATGTGCGCATCGATTTCACGCCTACATCGAAGGATCAGTTTTTTGTTCGTTACAGCTACGGGCAGGATAATTTCGTCAAGACCTCGCTCTTCCCCAACCTGCCGGCGGGTTTCGCCTCAGGTCAGACGCAAGCCCATCCACGCGGTGTTGTCGGCAGCTATACCCGCATCGTGACTCCTAACATCCTGAATGAACTCCGCGTTGCCTACGTCCGTCCTGAGTTCGGCTACACACCTCCGTTTTTTGGAGATCCCGTTTCGGCGAATCTCGGCATCGTAAACGCGAACCGTAATCAGCTCACCAGCGGCGGCGCGCTGATCGGCGACAACAACTCGCAGCTTTCGTATACCGGTGACGGCGGTCCATACCTCGTGAAGGAATACACTGCTCAAGGGCTGGACACGCTCAGCTGGAACCATGGAGCGCATGCCTTCAAGTTTGGCGCGAACATAATCAATCGTCGCGTGAACTTCTTCCAGGGCAACGACTCGAAGGGCTTCTTCAACTTCGTCAATTCCGGCAGCGGCGATCCCAACTGGACGGGCTACGATGCCTCCGAAGCGCTGGTCGGCTTCTCGAGCTACACGCTCGGCAACAGCTCCGATTTCTTCGGCACCTACAACTGGGAAACAGGCTATTTTGCCCAGGACGACTGGAAGGTCAATAAGCGGCTGACGTTGAATCTTGGCCTGCGTTATGACCTCTACACATATCCCTACACCGCAAATAATCAGCAGTCGAACTTCAACATCGTTACCGGTCAGCTGCTGGTCGCGGGTCAGAACGGCCAGTCGCGCAGCCAGGTCAACACCAACCACAACAACTTCGCTCCGCGTGTCGGCTTCGCGTATGACCTCTTCGGCACTGGCAACAGCGTGCTGCGCGGCGGTTATGGCATCTTCTACTTCCTCGACCGCGGCGGCATCGGCAATCAGCTCAGCAACAACCCTGATTTCAACGGAACGTCAAGCTATGCCGCCAACAACGGCTATCGCGTAACCTTCACCGGACAGGCCCCGCTCGGCAGCAATGACAATACGCAGGCAACAGCGCCGCTGCCTGCTCCGGGCAGTACCGTAAACGTCAACAATCCGCAGAACGTAAGCGTCATCGCCCAGCTGCCGAACAATCAGACCTCCATGATTCAGCAATGGAACCTGCAGCTGCAGCAGCAAGTTGGCCAGTCGGCCTTCACCATGGCCTATGTCGGCAATCGCTCGACGCACCTGACCACTACCTACAACCTCAACCAGCAGCCGCTCGGTTTCCTTGGATACGGCAACGGCTTCCGACTCTATCCGCAGCTTGGCGGCAACGCCGAGACCAACTCCAACAGCGGCGTCTCCAGCTACAACGGCCTGCAGCTCCACTTCGAGCACCGTTTTACGGAGGGACTCACCACCACGGCCAGCTATACCTGGTCGCATTCAACGGATGACTCCGTAGCCCCGCAGGGCAACGAATCGAATCAGATATTCATCAACCCGGCAACGCTCAGCGCCCTGCTGAACCTGAACAAAGGCAACTCCTATCAGGACCAGCGCCACGTCTTCACCTTCAGCAGCATCTATGACCTTCCCTTCGGTCATGGACGCCACTTTGCCGGAAACATGCCGAAAGCCGCGGAATATGCGGTCGGCGGATGGCAGATCAACATGATCGCGCAGCTGAACACCGGCACGCCGTTCGATGTCATCGACTCGAAAAATGCGCCGACGGACTTTGCCGATCTTGTAGCTCCGGCCACCATCACCCACAGCGTCACCGGGCCATACTTCTCGACGGCTTCCTTTGCGGCGCCTGCCGATGTAAATGGCGTATATACGTTCCCCGGCACGTCAGGACGCGGGCTTCTGCATGGGCCTGGAAACAAGACCGTGAACTTCGCGGTGCAGAAGAATTTCGCCATCACCGAACGAGTGAACACCTCGTTCCGTGCTGAGGCATTCAACGTCCTTAACACGCCGCAGTTCAGCAACCCCGACAGCAATCTGAACGATCAGAACTTCGGGCTGATCACCGGCCTGCAGAACAACTCTGTCCGCCAGATCCAGCTCGCGCTGCGGTTCACCTTCTAATTGAAGTTGTTTTCACTCGCGCCACGGCGGCTCTTCCGGCGTGGCGCTTTTTTTCAGAGGGTGATTGAGATGAAGTTGAAATCAATGTTTCATAGTCTTATTGCGTCACTGCTGTTTGGAGCTCTTTCGACGATTGCAGCGCAAAGTGTCTCGCCTGCACTCAACAAGCCAGTGATCGACAAGATCGATCCTCCCAATTGGTGGGCGGATATGCCTTCGCCGATGCTGCTGATTCACGGTGAACATCTTTCCGGCGCACGAATCTCTGTCACCGGAAGAAATGTATCAGTCGAAAAGACACAGGCATCGCAGAATGGCCACTGGGCATTCGTCTGGCTGCGCAGCGCTCATGCTGCACCACAGACTCTTCACATTACCGCATCCAATTCTGATGGCAATGCGCAGGCAGACTTCGAGCTTCAACAGCGCAAGCCTGCATCCGCCGGCTTTCAGGGTTTTTCCTCAACTGACGTGATGTATCTCATCATGACGGACCGCTTCGCTAACGGAAATACTGCCAATGCTCAATCAGCCGAAGAGCGCGCCAAGCCGCGCGGATGGCATGGCGGCGATTTCCAGGGGATCGAACAGCACCTCGACTATCTGCAGTCGCTGGGCATTACAACGGTCTGGACTACGCCGGTTTACAACAACATCCCATCGCCACAGTCCTATCACGGCTACAGCGCGACAGACATGTATGCCGTTGATCCGCATTTCGGCACATTGGCTGACTATCAGCATCTCGCCTCGGCCCTGCATCATCGAGGCATGAAGATCGTTCTCGATACAGTTCCGAACCACGTAGGTCCTGCGCATCCCTGGGTAAAAGATTCGCCGCTTCCCGACTGGTTCCACGGCACTGCTGAAAATCACACCGTGGCCAAGACCGATTTTCAATCGATCCCCGATCCACACTCTTCCTGGCGCGAGCGCCGCGACATTACGGAAGGCTGGTTCGCCAACGCTCTGCCCGATCTCAACCAGGAAAATCCTCTGGTTGCGAAATACCTTATTCAAAATGCCATCTGGTGGATTGAAACTGCGGGTCTCGATGGTCTTCGCATCGATACCTTTCCTTATGTGAATCGGGCATTCTGGCAAGAGTTTCACGCGCAATTGCACGCTCTTTATCCAAAACTGACAACGGTCGGCGAAGTCTTCAACAGCGATCCCACCATCACGTCTTACTTTGCAGGAGGCGTCGAGCACGACGGCGTCGATACTGGCCTCTACACGCCATTCGACTTTCCTATTTATTTCACGCTGCGCTCGGTGCTGATTCATCAGGAGCCGATGACGAAGCTCGAAGACGTTCTGCGTCAGGACCGGCTTTATCCACACCCGGAGCGCCTTGTTACTTTTCTTGGCAACCATGACACCATGCGGTTTCTCAACGAGCCCGGAGCAACGCCTGCAGAACTCAAAATGGCTTTTGCGCTGTTGGCCACATTGCGGGGCATGCCGCAGATTTATTCCGGCGATGAAATCGCGATGCAAGGCGGCGCTGATCCGGACAACCGCCGCAATTTTCCTGGAGGCTTCGCCGACGGCCAACAGAGCGCATTTGCATCTGCAACTCGCACGGCCGAACAGCAACAGATGTTTGACTGGGTACGTATGCTTTTGCGGTTGCGCAGAGAGCATCCGGTGCTGCAATCAGGGCAGCAGCAGGATGTGCTCGATGAAGACCCTACTGCCTTCGCTTATGTGCGGGCAGGAGATGTTTCTCATGGTTGCGATGGCAAGGAGCGTGTGTTAGTAGCTGCGAACAATGCCGATCAGCCTCGCACGGTTACTCTAAACATGGCTGATACTGCGCTTGCCGGCTGTTCCGTTCTGCATCCACTGGCGGGCAGTGATGAGACGCCACAGGTGCATGACCATGTCGTCGAGCTTCATCTTGGTCCCAAACAGGTCGCGATCTATGCTGCGTCTTAGAACCTAGAACCGGTTGCCGACATATCGGGTCAATGCGAAGATGTCGTTATGGAAAGATCACTCCTCACGGCAAACGCTTTGCTCATAAGCGCAATTTTGTGCCTGGGCAACGCGACGGCACAGCAAACACAGACAACTAGCCCTAAAAGCTCATCAACCGCGAAGACTCCGCAGAGTACAACGGCGAGAACCCGGCATACGACTGCAACAAAACCAAAACCTCTGGTGCTCGAAACGCAAAAGGATAAAGCTAGCTACGCTATTGGACTCAATGTCGGTAAAAACCTGCACAGAGACTCGGTAGATGTCGATCCGAAGATCGTACTGCAAGGCTTAGAAGATGCGTTGGCCGGCGGCAAGACGCTTTTAACAGACGATGAAGCGAAAGCTGCATTGATGGCATTGCAAGAAGATGTGCGTAAAAACCAGGAAGAAAAAAGGCAGGCGCTCATCCAAACAAATAAATCACAAGGCGACGCATTTCTAGCAGCCAACGGCAAGAAGGAAGGCGTAGTCACGTTGCCGAGCGGTCTTCAATATAAAATTCTGACTGCCGGAAGCGGTCCAAAGCCTACAGCCAGCGACTCGGTGGTCTGCAATTACCGTGGCACACTTCTCGACAACACAGAGTTTGATAGTTCTTATAAGCGTGGTCAGCCGGCAACCTTTGCAGTGAGTCAGGTCATCAAGGGATGGACAGAAGCGCTCCAATTGATGCCGGTTGGCTCGAAATGGCAGCTGTTTATTCCGCCGGACCTTGCATATGGTGAGCGTGCCCAAGGCTCTGATATCGGGCCAAACTCAACGCTTATCTTCGAAGTCGAGCTGCTTTCCATTCAAGGAAAGAGCGAATAAGTATCGCGTTCAGTTTCTTCATCATGGAGTCGATCCGGTCTGATAGTTGAGCGTGGCGAGAGCAAGACGGTATTGATACTGGGCATTTGTATTGCCGATTGCTGCGTCCGTTTGCTGAAGCTGCGCTTGACTTAACTCAACGATCGAGCTGAGGCCCAACCGGTAGCGCGTCTGCGCCAGAGTGAGCGCCAGGTCCGCCTGTTTCAACAGGTCGGCAGTTACGGAAACACGCTGAAATGCTGTATTCGCAGCCAGCCAGGAGGTGCGAATGTCCCGTTCAATCTGATCGCGGAGCTCTCGGCTTTGTTCCGATGCAGCTTGTGCGCGAATGGAAGATTCTTTCGCCTCGGCCGAGTAGAGAAATCCATTGAAGATCGGAATACTCACGTTGACACCGATGCCGCCCCACCAGTTCGCCGTATAGTATGCGTCAGATCGTATCGGCACGCTACCCGCAGTTCCAGCAGCACTGATTGTCGGGAGCATCTGATCGCGTTGAGCATGATTGAACTTTACCGTGGCCTGTTGGTTGTAATTTAGAGCCTGCAAATCTGGCCGCTGCTGCAGGCCAAGCTGGATGAGGGGATCGGCGCTTGGCGGTGGCGGTTGCACCGGAGTATTTTCATCAACCAGGTTGTATCTCACCTGCTTGTCGAGGCCCAGAACCGCGTCCAATGCCGCCATTGTGGAGTCAGCATTGTTTTGCGCATCGAGCATCAACAATTTCGCCTGCGACAAGTTGACATCTGCAAAACTCAAATCGAGTGTTGATTTCAGTTTATTTTTTGTCAATTCGTTGACTAGCGTATCCGTTGAGTGCCGCGTATCCACAGTTTGTTCCGCAACTTTGAGCAATGCCTGTGCCTGCAGTGCATTGTAAAAAGCCTGATCTGTCGCAAGGACAATATCTTCTGTTGTGGCCAGCGCATTGGCGTTTTGCGCTTTTTCCTGAAGTTTGGAAGAGGCAACGAGGTTTCTGGTTCGTCCAAAGTCAGTAATCAACTGGGTAAAATTCCCTCCCGCGCCCGCATGCTCAACGAGACGCGACGCCGTAAGCGATCCGGCTGAACTGCGGCTCCCATCCTCCGCATCTACCGCGGTGATGTTGGCGGTAGCAGTGGGTAGTTCCGCAGCTCTGGTTTCTCGAACAACCTGATGTTGCGCCAAGGCGAGCAGACGTCCGATGCTCACGCGTGGATTGTTCTTGATCGCCATCTGCTCGGCTTCTGCTCGCGTCAGATTTGGCGGTGCATCCGGAGCTTGCGCATTCGTCGAAACAGTCGAGGACTGAGCAGCTACATTTGAGATTGCCAGCACTCCCTGTTGCACATCTCTTTGCGAAATGAGGCGGGTGGGCGGCGCATCCGGCAACGCTTGCATTGTGGTTGAGACCTGCGCGATCGACGGACTGCAGCCAATACACGCTAATAAAAAAATGCATGCAGTTGAGAGTCGGCTTTTATTTGTTTTGTTCGTCATTGTGCATGCTCTCCTGCAACAGAGGTCTTCATTTCATGTTTGCCGTGTATGAGCAGATACACAGCAGGAACCAGGAAAACAGTGACGATGACAGAAACGCCCAGTCCTCCAATGATGGCACGGGCCAGAGGCGCGTATTGTTCGCTTCCCGCTTCGAGTCCGAGCGCCATCGGTATCATGCCGAGCAATGTGGCGAGAGATGTCATCAGAATAGGTCGTAATCTGATCTTGCATGACTGTACGACGGCTTCCATCAGCGGCTTGCCTTGCTCATGGAGCACGCTGGCGAACTCGACGATCAGGATGCTGTTCGATACCACGATGCCGGTCATCATGATGACGCCCATTAACGACATGATGTTCAGCGTGCTGTGTGTCATGAAGAGAATGAGCACCACTCCAGCCAATCCCGGCGGAATTGCCATAAGAATGATGAACGGGTCTACAAACGAGGTGAATTGCGCCATCAAAATCAGGTAGACAAGGGCAATGGATAGCAGCAGGCCGATCGCGAATTTGGTAAAGGACTGGTTCATGTTCACGACCGCTCCGCGAATCGTGATGCGAACATTCTTCGGCTTGCTAACGTTCTGAACGATCTTGTTCACATCGTGACTCACACCTACCAACGACTCCGTGGATGGCATGACATAGACATCGATAACACGGCGGATCTGATAGTGATCGACTTCGGTCGGCGTATTAATCTCCTTAATATTGGCTACCGACTGTAGTGGCGTGTAATTTTGTTGATCTGCAGACCGGAGGGGAATCTGCTTGAAGTCATCCATGCTCATATTGGCAATTTTCTGGTCGAAATATTGCACTGTGAGCAGGTAGTTGTTTCCCGTCTTTGGATCGATCCAGTAACTGGGTGCGATCACTCCGTTCGAGCTCATCGCTGTAATCACATTGTCGACAATGTTTTTCGGCGATAGCCCAATGAGGCTGGCTCGTTCCCTATCAATATTGAGTTCGAGGCCGGGATATTTCAGGTCCTGCGGGATGAGAACATCGCTTACACTTCTGAGACCTTTAACCTGCATGGCAATTTGCCGCGCGATGGCAAAAGACTGATCAAGGTCATTCCCGCTGATCTGAATTTGAATGGGCGCAGGCAAGCCCTGGTTGATGACTGAATCGACCAGTCCACCTGCCTCGAAGTAGGTCGTAAGCTCCGGCATGTCCGACGCGAGCTTGCGGCGTACCTTTTGCATGTAGGCATAGCTTCCTATCTTGTGATCTTCCTTAAGGCTGACCTGGACAAAAGCTGTGTCCATTGCAGAATTGGTTGTGTAGATTGCCGAGAGATCAGGCGTGATACCGATGTTGGATACGATCATGCCTAGATCGCGAGAGGGTATACTCTGGCGGATTTCGTTTTCAACCTGAGTAATGTATTGATTGCTCAGCTCAATACGTGATCCGTTTGGACACTTGATCCTGACTACAAATTGTCCTGGATCCGTGCGTGGAAAATAGGATCGGCCAAGAAATGGAAATACCCCGATGAGGATCGCCGCCACTCCGCCAATAATGACGAACGCGGTTCGACCCGGTCGCTGCATGGCACGCGTGACTTGAATCTCGTAGTAATCCAGCATCCGGCGGAAGTATGCATTGAATTTTGCTTCGAACCGCTGAAAGAACGATGGCGGCCTGGTTCCCTTCTGCAATTTTTCATGCGATATGCGGATGAACTTAGAGCAATAAAGCGGCACAACAGTCATCGCAAAAATGTAGGAAGCAAAGATCGAGAGCACGACGCCAAGGGCGAGATCGATGAAGAGATATTTGCTTACTCCCGCGAAGAACGTCACCGGGAAGAAAACGATGGAGGTCGTTGAGGTAGCCGCAAGCACGGCGAGCGATACCTCCATGCCACCTTTTTCCGCGGCCTGATATGGCGCTTCTCCCATCTCCATGTATCGAAAAATATTTTCCAGAACGACGACCGAATCATCGATAAGACGGGAGAAGGCCAGCGCTAGACCACCCAGCAGCATCGTGTTGATCGAGCCGCCCATCGCCTTCATTACTAAAAGACAGACGAGCGCAGACAAAGGAATGGAGAGTAGAACGGCAAAGGTTGCGCGCGGGCTTCCCAGGAATACCAGAATCATCACGCCGGTCAGCACGAGTCCGATGCTGGCTTCTTTGATCAGATTTCTGATCGCCGATTTAACGAAGAGTGACTGATCAAACACAACCGCTGTTTTCAACGAGGATGGAATGTCGACCAGATCCTTGATGGCGGCTTTCATGCCATTCACGATTGTGATTGTGTTGCTATCGCCACCCTGTTTCAACACGGGCACGTAGACTGATTTCTGACCATCGATGCGCACAATGTTGGTCTGAATCGTCCCTGAATCTTCAGCTTTCCCGACATCTCTCACCAGCACAGAGGCATTGCCGACCGACTTTAGCGGAAGATCATTGATCTCATCCGGAGTTGGCACCTGGCTGTTGGCATAAATGTTGTAATCCTTGGGACCGATGCGAACGTCGCCTGCAGGCAGGATCAAATTCGAATCATTGACCGCATGGACTACGTCCGTAAGGCTGAGATTGTGAGCCTCGAGCTTAACCGGATCAACGTACACCATGATTTGCCGGTAGCGGCCGCCAAATGGCTGTGGTACCGATGCCCCGGGTACGTTTGCAATCTGATTGCGCACCTGAAATTGTGCCAGATCTTTCAGCTGGGTTTCGTTCAGCCCTTTGCCCTTTAAGGTGACGAGGCACACTGGCTGACTCGACGCATCCATGCCTAGCACTACGGGCGGCAGTGTCCCAGGTGGTAATCGTCGCAAATCCGCCATGGCAAGATTCCCGATATTACTGAGTGCCGCATTTCGATCGGTTCCCGGCTTGAAATAAATCTTGATGAGACTGACGCCGGTTAATGACCGCGACTCGATGTGGTCAATGTTGCTGCCCAGTGTGAAGAATCGTTCAAATGTATCCGTGATGTCGGCTTCAATCTGCTCCGGCGGCATGCCGGAATAAAATGTCGCTACCACTACTACCGGAATATCGATCTTCGGGAACAGGTCCACCGGCATGCCCGCGATGCTCGTAATACCTACTACGGCAATGACCAGGCATACCATGATGATGAAATATGGATATTTCAGAGCAAACTTAGGCATTACTGCTCACCTCCTGATTGCTCTTCGCTTACATCGGTACGCGGCAAATCCTCAAACTTTGGTTTCACCGTTTCGCCAATCTGGTAGTTCGATTGTCCTCCTGTAATGACGCGGTCGCCTTCTGCCAGTCCCTCCTTTACTTCCACGAGCATTGATCCCTGTAACCCGAGTGTCACCT
This sequence comes from Acidobacteriota bacterium, assembly GCA_013285705.1. GTDB lineage: Bacteria > Acidobacteriota > Terriglobia > Terriglobales > Acidobacteriaceae > Alloacidobacterium. The sequence goes on along the minus strand of JABDHA010000007.1, from coordinate 42,224 downwards.
TGCGCGTTTGCACATGGTTCTGACTGTCGAGCACAAGCACCGAAGACTGATCGCCATTGCGCAGGACCGCCTGCACCGGAATCGTCAGGACGTTCACCTTGCGCTCCAACTCCAGTGTGGTATTCGCATACATCCCGGGCGTGAGCGAAAGATCCTTGTTTGGAACATCTATTTCGGTTTCCATGGTCCGCGTATCCAGGCTCACGTTTCGCGTGAAGCGGACAACTTTGCCAGCAAAGGAACGATGGAGAGCATCTACCTGCACATTCACATCTGCGCCTTCGTGGATATACTCCACGGCATCTTCGGGAACGGGCAGACGCAGACGAAGAAGATCGCTCTGCGAAAGCTTGACGAGTGGCAGTGACTGAACATCCGAAGCGGTGCCGGCCTGGATCAGAGCACCGGTATCGGCATAGCGCCAGGTGATAACGCCGTTGAGCGGCGCCGTGACACGTGTATAGTCAGCAAGATCGCTGACTCTTTCATGATTTGCGCTGGCGGTTTCGGACTGCTGTTTCGCTGTAGACAGTGCTGCTTTGGCCGCATCCACCTGTGCTTCTGACGCCAAATCTTTCGACTGTGCGTTATCCAGTTCCTGTTCTGCAATCAGACCGGGCTGTGCCGCGGATGCCTGCTTGAGACGGGTGTAGTCAGCATGTAACGCTGTATGCTCAGATTGCGCGCGCGCTACTTCGTGCTCGGCACGGGTGATTTCATCCTTGCTGCCTGCCAGTTCGGAGACAGTTCCTTTCAGTTGCGCATCCAGTTCCGGAACCTCTAGAACGGCAAGCACCTCGCCCTGACGGACCTTGTCGCCGATGTCTACATAGATATGCCGGATGTAGCCTGAGACTTTTGCGTGGACATCCACAACCTGGTAGGGCTGGAACTGGCCTGCGAGATTCAAGGTATGAGTAATCGTTCCTCTTGTCACCGGGGCTATGATCGCCGAGGGAATTTCCGCTGCATTCGCTTCTGAGTTCTTATCTCTGGCACGGCATGAAACCACGCCGAGCATGGCAGGCAATGCCATTCCTATGGCTAGAATGAAAGACGTTCGCTTTCGCATAATCCTGAATACACCTTGTTCTTCATAGAAGACTGGCCGGCAACAGCTTGCATGGCGAGGCAGCACCTATATATGGAGGAGGTGCCTCACGAACCTATGCTGAAGCCTGACCAGAAAAATTATGTTTTTTGAAGAAAGGAGATAAATTTTACGCAGGAATGGGAGGGGGGCGAAAGAAAAATGGGTTCAAACTCGCGAAAAAATGGAGACACCAAGGTCGATCCATCTCTCGCGCCTTTTGACTCAAAGCTAGAGCGCTTAAGGAATCAAATAGCCCGAAGAAAAAGAGAAACGCGCCCAACAGTGCTGCGCAGCATATTTTAACGGGAGTCTTTGCGATGAGTGGGCTATTTGTTGTTGTAGCCCGCTCATTCTGGGACAGGAGTTTTGCCTGGGGCATCAAGTGAGAGCTGGCTTGCGGCGGATCATAAAGAGAAAGTTTGTATTGAAGGCCCCAACTGAATACAACGAGGGCTAGCCCCATAAATATCAACGCAAATGGGAGCTTCAGGAGAGCCATTCGTCTTGTGGATGAAAATTTCACGTTCCTGGGGAAACCTATATTGAAACCTAGGTCTAAGCAATAGCACAATCGCGATACTGCTCCGTCTGTTTTTTCGATGACGTAATCAGAATAAAGGATAGCTGGAGAATTTTCCTACACATTCCGACGAGCGATCATCAAATGTTGCTATTACCTTTAAACCCGGTATTTTCGACATCGGCAGAGTCTGGAGGCATTTCTGCATCAGCCAGTTGCAAACAATTTAATAGTCGCGGCCCAGATGGAGCAGGCGTGCCTATCGACCTTCGATGATCAGACGGGTAAGCCGTTCGACTCCCCACTCAAGATCATGATACCGAAGCTCCAGCACATTTGCTTCAAGAAGTCTCTCGATCGCTGCAGTCTGTATCTCCATCATCTCCGGCGTGCTGTACAGTGGCTGGCGCATGAAGTATCTGGCAACTTCTCGTGAAAAAGGTACCAGCTCCTGGCACCTGGGCTCGCGCCTGTTAAGAAAGATAATGTGCTCGACATGTGCGGTATGCGATCTGGCGATGTGCTCGAAAGGAGCGGTACTTAGCTCGATCGACGGCTTACCGTCTTCGGCTCTCTGGGTGACCTCGTGCCCTGCAAGCTCTGGGAAAAACATTGCAGAGGACGGACGGAAGCGGGCCTGGTTACAGTTTCCAACAACCAGGCGATCTTCGCAGCCATTGATTAAGAAACTTGCATCGTCGGTGATGTATGTCCACCCGGCCTGCGCACAGGCATAAGAAAGCGTGGATTTACCTGCCCCGGAGTCTCCACAGATCAGAATTCCGCTTCCATTCAGTTCCACGCAAGCGGAATGGATGGGAGTTGTATAGCGAGTAGCAAGATGACAAAGAACAGCTGCTTCAAGAAAGTAAAAGCGCAGGTAGGTGTCATGCGCCACTACTGCTTTCGTAAGCGACAAAAAGCTGAGGCTTTGAGCTATATCGCACACTGCGAAGTTCTCACTATCGGCGATGTTCGAAAGAAGATTTCTTTGTACCTTGCAAAGCGGTGCGGGAGGGCACGTAGAGGAACGCCCTTCTGTTATGGCAATCCTGAGCTGGATCGGTTGCGTGTCAAAAAGCTTATGAAAGCCTTTCCAACTATTTTCCGCGGTACGGAGAATATCCTCCGAGTTTGTAGCTATTTCTACAGGAAATCCAAATGGATAATACGTTGCTTGAAGTGGAAGCTCTGTAAGCCTGGATAGAGGATCACCGAGTATGACCGGCTCCGATCGACTGCAGGCAGCCTGAATTTGTTCAATACTAAGCATTGTCACCCATGCGATAGACATTTACTCGATCGCGCACCGTCACCAATTCAATTTTCCGTAAGCTATTGCAAGCATACGGAAATAGGCGCATCGCGTTTGTCACCGATTTGTCTCTCCTTTGTCATTTACCGGAAAAACCAAAAAGAGCGGCGATCGGAGAGTGCAATTCAGAGAGCTGTGCCAAAGCCAACGGAAAAACGGGTACAAATTACTTACAAAATAAAGACAACTGATCGGACCTCGGCCGATACCATGGAATCAATACGCCTCGAACATTCATGGATGCTATCGATTCAGAGGCTTAGAGATCCTGATATCGCGCACAAGGTGAGACCGATGCCTCTTCCAAATTTCTTTATTGTCGGTGCGCCAAAGGCCGGAACGGATCTGCTTTACTACCAGTTCGACAGACATCCCGAGATTTACATGAGTCCGCTCAAGGAACCATGCTACTTTTCGACTGAGATCCGTATCCATAACTTTCATCCATCTCTGCAACAGCAGGTTGAGCTTGCTGCCGCGAGCCTTCGCCGATATCTTGACGCAGGCGCAGAGACCAAGCGTTTTGGCGGCATCGTCTCTGATTTATCGGATTACGAAAATCTCTTTGCAAGGGCAGAGCACGAGAAAGCCATCGGTGAGGCGAGTGTGTGTTATCTCTGGTCAGAGACAGCAGCACCTTCCATTGCGGAAATGCTTCCTCATGCACGGATCATCATCGTATTGATGGACCCTTCGGAACGGGCCTTTCATCAATACCTTAAGAGTTTCTCCGATGGTACAGTTGACCACTCATTTCGCAGACATGCCGAGATCGCGATGAAAAACGCACATGGACGGGACTCTAAGATATCCCCCTTTCATCCGTTTCTCGCATTGGGTGAATATGCGCAGCAGGTGGAGCGCTACCTTAAGCATTTTCCAATGTGTCAGCTCAGCATCTCTTTATATGAAGATACGCAAACGAATTATTCGCAATGGTTTAACGGCTTGCTCTCGTTCCTGGGTGTAGACAATCGTTTTGCGCCGCCTGATGTTGAGGTTCCATCGAAGCCGCACCTTCCGCGGGTTGATAGTCTGCATCAACCGTTCAGGTTAACCATGGAAAAAAGTCTCGCTGAAGAGATAAACCCAAAGTCTCTCAAGGAAGAGCAGCCGTACGCTTTGCCAACTCTTTGCCCGGAAGACCGTGCCGTGCTCGTTGCATACTACCGCGAAGATATTTTGCGCTTACAGGATCTCATCCAACGAGATCTCTCTTCCTGGCTCCGATAGAACCTATTTTTGCACGCGGTGAAGGAACTCTACTTCGATCGCCTTAGGGGCACGAAGGTGATTCCACGCTGATGGGCGACGTTCCATGAAGCCAAACGAAGGATAGTTCTCATCAATAGAGGCACGCAGTGATTCACAGGCATCTTCAGCGCCGATATAGAGGAGCCAGTTACTAGTAGCTCGTTCGATCCCATGCAAATATTCGGCCTGGGCTGCGGAAATGAGATCGGAGAGCGCGTGAGAACTGAATGTGATGTCTATGCTGCTCTTGGGCAGCTTGCTGAGCTCCCAAGACGGCATCAGAATGATGTCATAGCCTGAGATCGCACTCTGCGTCAGTTCCTCTTCCCCGTAAAGCAGCACATTGAGCTGTGGCATGGATTTCGATAAATAGTAGGCCGTCAGCGCCAGACTTTCAGGCACGTCGAAATCAATGTATGTAATCTTCGGACAGTCCCGAAGCAAGTAGTAGGCCATACCGCCGAAGCCGCCACCAACCTCCACGACGACTGCATTGTGCGATGTGATTAGGTCGAGGATACGCTGCGCGCAGTAGTGCTGGAATTCTGCTCTTACCGGCACGAGGGTCCCTTCCATCATTGCACCAAAGGGATTACCGACGGCCGGCCCCTGCAACGCAGAGATCGAGAACCGGCCTTCTGTCTGCGAACGCCAATAGTCGATACGATAGCGAGTCTCGCTCAGAATAAAGCGTCGATACATGTCGCTGGTCGCACCACCAAAATGCGATGCAGTTTTATCCGCGGGCCGTGGTATCAGACCGGTGCTGCAAGGATCGTGAAAGAAATTTCGATACATCGCCTGCAGCCTCTTTATGTCTCGGGCTGCAAGCGCATGCCGTACGGCAGATAGTTGACGCTGCTGTATTTTCTGCCACCAGGGCGTGGCTCCGTATCCGCTTCGTACCGCCCTCTCCCTATCCGCCGCCTTAATATAAGCCGCACATATTCTCTCGAGCAGCGCGGTGTCGTCGCTTTCGTCAATATGCCGATCAATATCTAATGTCACACTTAGAGGATAAAACTGAATGTCATCTTCACACTGATACTGACCGTTCGACATAAGTTTTTGTATACGACGATGTCCAGCAATTTGGGTTTGAACAAGCACGCCATACGAGCGCAAAACGTTATCAAGCTCGGCGGAGCGCTCTTTTTACGGATTCAGGAAGCGTAGAAGCGCCTGCTCATCCTCTTTGCTGAGCGATGCGCGCACCCGCATATGCCGGACGATGGTGCCCGAAATATGCGGAGAAAAACCTTGCGGTGCATTGTGGCAGCGCGAGCAGTTCTGGTCGAACACCCGTTGCCCATCGTCGCTTTGATGAACAGCCTGCTTGGAGGCACTTTTGTTTTGCCTCATGTTGCTGGTAGCAGGTGTGGACGGAGTGCTGGAAGTTTGCGCGAATGACGGCAGGATGGTCATCCAGAGTAATCCTGATGCTAACACTTTCCAATGATTCATTATTTCCCCTTCCATGTCGGGAAAAGAAAACGATAGACGATGCCGGTTTCCCAAACATTGTGATTCCCTGTTGAAGAGAACTGGCGCGCGTAGCTGGTATTGATTCTCACCTCGTGCGGCAGGTGATAGTCCAGGCCAAAATCAGTTCGCTGCGTATCAGCAGCGGGAAGACCGTCTGTAGGGTCGGGGCTGTTACGGAAGGTCTGCTGCCAGCGGAAAACCGGCTCCAATCGACCGATCAGACTTTGATCTCCACCGAAGCGAGAGAGCCGATAGTCGGTCTCTACCCAGTACCCCTGTGAATGAGCACCGTGTGCATACTCTGAACGAAGCTTGAACCCAGTATTTGCGGGCTCCCACCACGCGTGCGCACCAAAATAGTTCTGCTGCGTGCCTTGGAGCAGACGACCATAAGAAGTTCCAAGTTCAAGCCGCTTCTCGGGAAGATAGATCGATACTCTGCCGCCCGTCGAACGCTCTGCATTGAACTGCATATTCGTACTTTCTGTGGAGAAGTATGCTGCGTAGTCGATGGAGAACTTGGGAGTAGAGATTGCAGAACCACGTAGCATTCCGCCTACACTGGAACCGGTGCCAGTGCCCAGACTCGTAATTAACGGCGCGTCTTGAAAGTTACTGATCCAGATAGGAGTGAGCCGCTCATTGTAAGTGCCGAACGGAGTGAGAAACTCGCCACCTACTACTGTGAGATGCGAAGTAGCCAGATAGTCTAGCTGCAGATACGCCAGCGAAAGAAAGGGCTCGCTGGTATAGCCGGACTGCCCTGGGGGCTTCGGAAAAAAAAGTTCAATGAGATTAGCACGGCTTTCCACCAACAGATGCTGCCCCAGCGGAGCGACCAGTACTGGCGAGATAGTTGGAACGTAGGTTGTGTTCCCTCCGTTCGTACTCGTGAAGAATCCAACACCCCCGGATATAAGAGGGGTGTCTTGCGCCGCAACATGCGGCGTGATCAACAGCGAGCTCATCAGGAGGGTAACTGCCACGAGGATGCGTCTGTGCGGATACGCGTTGAGATTTAGTAAGCGCCACATGTCATCACCCTAACGTCATACTCGTCGCCGGGTGTCAGTCACTCGTCTTCTTATTGTCAGCGAATTGTCACATCACATTTTCGCCGGACCAAAGGCGCTTGACCTATATAGATCATGGTCACTTCTGTCCTTAAGAAGAGCTCGAGATGGCACACTGTGAGCCTCACTTTACATACGACAACATCATGACAATTCACTTACACATGTATGACACGCCACCTGCTAAGGCTCGTTACCGTAAAGATGGTTGCAGGTATTACTGCATTTCCTATCTGGGCGCTAGTTCATCTGGAAGATGCATCCAGATTCTGAATCGCCCGCACCCGGCAATGAACGCAATTACACGCTCAGGAGAGTTTATGCAAAAGAGGTACATGCTGCTCGTGACTTTGGCCTGCATTCTGTTCGGCATGAAGTTTATTGGTGGTTCTGCCGCCGCACAGGCCGCGCCACAGCGCGTTGAGGTTACCGCCAAACGGTTCGAGTTTGAACCCGCAGAAATAACACTAAAAAAAGGTGTGCCTGTGGACTTCGTTCTGAAGAGCGCAGATGTAGCGCACGGCATACGCATCCGCGAGTTGAATCTCGATCTGAAGGTCAATAAAGGTGGAACGTCTGACGTTACTTTGACACCGGATAAAACGGGTGACTTTGTAGGTCATTGCTCCGTATTTTGCGGTACTGGCCACGGCAAGATGGCGTTTACCGTCCACGTGGTTGAGTAGTCCGTGCACCGTTCAATTATGACAAGCGCCAAGCACTCGATATTCGCAGGTGGGAAGGGGCAGAACAATTCCCTTTCCACCGCGCCACTCGCCTCCAGCAATTTGCAGTGATATGCCGACTGCAACCTGGGCGAACTGGAAAAGTACAGCCACTGAGTCAAGCATGAGTATTCACCAGACAGATACACGAATGTCGAATCGCACGCTGCGATTGAAGGAGACCGTAGTCGCGTCTTTCTGCGAACCGGCTCGTGAAGTTGCTGCTCGTTTGCGAGAATTCTCAGCGAGCGACTGGCAGAAAATACAGTTCTGGCTCGATGCCAGTGGCATCGCTCTTTACCTTTTAGACAGGCTTGCGACGCTGAAGCTGCAGCATCTGTTGCCGGAGCCTGTTCTAATGCGGCTGCAAGAAAATCTGCGCAGCAATCGCGACCGCACAAACGCGCTTTTTGAAGAAGCCGTGGCCATCAATCACGCGCTGCAGCAAAAAGGCATCCAGTTTGCGTTGTTGAAGGGAGCCACGCTTACCCCCGATTCGGTTCCGGACAGCACGCTTCGTACCCAGTGGGATCTGGATTTTCTCGTTGCAGAAAAGGATGCCGCAGACACGCTGCAAGTGCTTCAGGATTTCGAATATTCGCTATTTGCGATCAGCGGGATGACATGGGAGTTGAAAGCGGGGACATCCGGCCTGCCGGATATCGCAGACATCTATAAAGTGCGCCCCTACCGCTCGCTTGAAGTGCATTTGCTTCCCACGCAGCACGATGGCACAGGCAACAGACAACAGGATCAGCTCACACGTGCCCGTATGCGCACCATTCGAGGAGAAACATTGTGTTCTCTGTCTCCCGCGGATCTCTTCATGCAGCAGGCGCTTCATCTCTTCAAACATATCTGCGGCGAATACACCCGCGCGTCCTGGGTTCTGGAATATTGGCGGCATGTGTCAGCGAGGTACAGCGACAAAGCATTCTGGCGCGAAGTCAAATCTCTTGCCGACGATGAGCCGCTGGCGGATGTTGCCATCGGCGCAGTCACGTTGCTTACGACACACTTGTTTGGCGAGTTTGCACCTTTCGAGTTGACCGATTGGTCGATGAACCGGCTGCCGTCCGCGATACGTCTCTGGGTTGAAACCTATGGCTGTCGCGCAGTGATGAGCGAATTTCCCGGCAGCAAATTGTATTTGCTTCTGAGACAACAACTCCATGCTCAACAGAAAAGCAACAGAGGGCATTTGCGCGGTCTTATATTCCCAGCACACCTGCCACCGAAAATCACGCACGGAAAAACGAATAAGGGCTTGTTATCGCGTCTCATGCAATACCGCGCACAGGCCAACTTTATTTTTGTTCGCCTACGCTTCCACGTCGTGGAAGGGTTGAGGTATTCAGTTGAGTCACCGCGCTGGCAAAGGCGCCTTACAGGTATGACACAGTGATCGTCCAGCTTCACAATTCGTCTCGTCAGTCCGTACGTTGGCATTTCAGGCATGCCATCTTTCTAGGGCTTGCCGCTTTGCTCGCCATCAGCCACAACATGGTTGCGCAGACCAACGCTCCTACAACTCCCAATTCGAATGCGCCGACCACCGCGACAACAGACACTACAGACACTACAGGATCTGCGACAACGAATGACACAAACGGATCGGGTAGCAGCATCGACGCTGTGACGGGCTCCCGCATCGCTCTGCCGGCGGGACAAATCATCGCCATCCTGCAGGAAAAGCCGGAGGTGATTATCGAACTGAAGTCCCTTCTGGCCGACATGCTGCAACAGCAAGGGATACAAATACAGCCGGATTCCATTACGGATGAGACGCTTTACAGTCAGATCGCTTCGAGCAGTGCTGTGCGTGCAAACATCACGACCTTTCTTCGCGCGCGCGGTTACATTTCCGACGCCGATTTACAACGCTCGATCACGGCTGGCGGAGATAGTGATGAGTCTCCAGCTTCAGTGGAAACGCTGGAGACTCTTTCGCAACTTCCCGGCACGAATTCATCATCTTTGAGCGGTTTGACTGGATCGTCGCAGGGTGGTGGACTCAATCTTCCTACAGGTAGTTCTCCAGGCGCAGCCGGCACTGCGGCTTCAAAGCAAGGTCAAAGAGCGAGGGACACCCGCAATATCACCGATGAACCAAAGGTGCTTCGTCAGCCAACTCCCTATAATCTGCTCTCGCTACGCGATCTCTACACGCAGATTCCGAGTTCACCGGAGCCACTGAAACGTTTTGGCTCCGATGTTTTTGAGAATCGCAGTGCCTCGTCGGCCACCCGGCTCGGCGCCGCTCCCGGCCCTGCGCCACTTGATATTCCCATTGGTCCCGACTATGTCATTGGCCCGGGAGACAGCCTCACGATCGACATGTGGGGCGGCCTCACACAGAGCTTCACGCGTGTCGTGACTCGCGAAGGCCACGTTATGCTGCCCGAATCTGGAGATGTGCAAGTGGCAGGGCTGACGCTGGAGCACGCGCAGCGTGTGATTCAACATGCATTGCAGCCACAGTTCCGTAATGTGCAAGTGGCCGTTACTGTCTCGCGGCTGCGTACCGTGCGCGTTTACGTAGTAGGGGATGTACAGCGTCCTGGAGCCTATGACATCAGCTCGCTCTCATCTTCCGTAAATGCGCTTTACGCAGCAGGCGGACCTACCGCTGCAGGCTCGCTGCGTACGCTGCGCCATTATCGCGGTAAAGAGCTGGTTGGAGAAGTGGACTTATACGACTTTCTGCTACATGGCGTGCGCCAGGCAGACGATCGTTTTCAAGGAGGCGACACGCTGCTGGTGCCTCCGGCTGGACCGCAGGTGGCCGTTTCCGGCGCTGTGAAGCGGCCAGCAATTTACGAGTTGAAAGATGAAAAGACTCTGAGCGCCGTTTTAGAGGATGCAGGGGGGGCAACTGTCGCCGCGGCGCTCGGGCATATCACGATCGAGCGCATTGACGCCAATCAGCATCGCGAAACGGTCAGCCTCGATTTGAATTCATCGAGCGATCCTGCGGCAGCTCGCGCAGCGATCGCAACATTCGGCGTGAAAGATGGCGATCGCGTTCGTGTGGCTCCGATCCTGCCGTACAGCGAGCGTGTTGTGTATCTCGAAGGCCATGTAGTGCGCCCGGGCAGGGTTTCATATCGCGATGGAATGAACCTGAGCGATGTATTGCATAGCTATCAGGACCTTCTACCAGAACCGGCTGACCGGGGCGAGATCGTGCGCCTGGTACCACCAGACCTTCATCCGGAGACCATCGAGTTCAATGTGCCGGATATTCTCATTGGCAACAATAACCTGCCTCTTCAACCTTTCGACACCGTTCGCATTCTCGGCCGATATGAAGCCGATGCACCAAAAGTTGCGATTGGCGGTGAAGTATTGCGGCCCGGCTCTTATGCTCTTTCAGAAGGCATGACCGCGGCGCAACTTGTACGCATGGCAGGCGGCTTCAAGCGAGATGCCTTGTTAGATAAGGCAGACTTGATCAGCTACAACGTGGTGGGTGGCACGAAAGTCGAAACAGAGCGTTCTGACATCAACATCGGCGCCGCCGTCCTTAAAAACGATCGTAGTGCAGACCCTCGGTTAAAGCCAGGAGACGTGCTGACTGTTCATCAGGTCACCGGGTGGAACGACATCGGAGCATCCATCACCATTGATGGCGAAGTGGCACACCCTGGCAGTTACGGATTTAAGGAAGGCGAGCATTTAAGCGATCTGTTGCGGCGTGCCGGCGGTTTTCGCGATACCGCCTATCCAGCAGGGGCCATTCTCACTCGCGATCAGGTGCGTGAGCTTGAAGAGAAAAGCCGCTCAGAACTCATTCATCAGATCGAGACAAGCTCTGCGGCAGCGCGGATCTCGCCAAACCTTGGTGGTAGCGATCAGTCGGCGCAGCTACAGCTCATCCAGCAACAGCAGGAGCAGACGATCTCTCGCCTGCGTAGCCAACCTGCCAGTGGGCGGCTTGTGATCCATATCACCGCGGACATCGATAGCTGGGCGGGAACGCCAGCCGATATCGAGGTACGCAGGGGTGATGTGTTACGCATCCCCAAACGGCCAGGCTTCGTGTTGATCACCGGTCAGGTATACAACGCCTCTGCCTTTACCTATGTTCCTGGCAAAACTGCGGGGTGGTATCTGCAGCGAGCGGGAGGAACCACCCAAGTTGCCAACCGGAAGGAGATTTTCGTGATTCGCGCGAACGGCTCGGTAGTGGGACGACGCTCGGGCGGATGGTACGACCACGATGTTCTTTCCACTCGTCTTGATCCCGGAGATGTAATCGTGGTCCCGCAGAAGATTATTGGCGCCTCGCTGTTCTGGCGCAATCTGCTTACCACCGCGCAAATTGCAGGTTCCATCGCAATCACGGCCGCCGTGGCTGCGGGAGTATAGGACACTATGCCAGTTCAACATCCAAAAACGCTTAACGGCTCAAACCATATCCTTACCGAGGAAACTCTGTCGGATACACAGTTGCTTGCACCAGCCGCGACTGTAGAAGTCGAAGCGCCACCGGCCAATTGGGTCGTGAACGCATCGGTTTTGTGGGATCATCGTCGACTTTTAGCTCGCGTTGCTGCCATCGCCCTGATCCTGAGCCTTGTTACCGCATTTGTTCTTCCTAAGCAATATGAATCCACTGCGCGTATTATGCCGCCGGATAGCTCCGGTGGAGGCTCAGCAATATTCGCCGCTTTGGCTGGTCGCGTACTGGGCGGCGGATCCAGCGGGTTGAGCAGTCTGGCCGGGAGCCTGCTTGGCGCCAGAAACACGAGTGCGCTCTTCGTCGATTTGCTGCGCAGCGGAACGATAACCGGACACCTTATCGATCGCTTTCAATTGCAGCATGTCTACCACAAGCGCTATCGGGTCGATACCGCGAAGCGTCTGGCGCGTCGCACTTCTATCTCAGACGACAAAAAGAGCGGCGTTATCAGCATCACGGTCGAGGACACTGATCCACGGCGAGCGCGCGATCTGGCGCAGGGTTATCTGAATGAGCTGAATCTGCTTCTGAACAGGACGAGCACTTCCTCCGCACACCAGGAGCGCATCTTTATTGAAGGGCGATTAAAGGGAGTTGAGGCCGAACTTGAACGCGCACAACAGGAGCTAAGCGTATTCTCAAGCACGCACACCACACTCGACATCAAAGAACAGACACGGGCGATGGTCGATGCAGGCGCGAAGCTACAGGCAGAACTTATCGTCGGGCAGTCTGAGCTGGATTCCCTGCGACAGATCTACGGCAGCAGCAATATTCGCGTTCGTGCGGCGCAGGCCCGCGTAGCCGACCTGCAGCATGAGCTGGAAAAAATGAGCGGATCGTCCGCGCCGCTACCGCCTGACAGTGATGAGGGTTCAAACAGCAGCACAACTTCGACGGGCAGCCAAAACGGCGAACTCTATCCCTCGCTTCGGCAACTCCCTCGGCTTGCCGTTCCTTTTGCGGATCTCTATCGCCGCGTCAAAGTGGAGGAGACGGTCTTCGAGTTGCTCACACAACAATATGAAATTGCGCGCATTGAGGAAGCAAAAGATGTCCCGGTTGTAAGTGTGATCGATGCGCCAGGTATTCCGGAAAAGAAGTCCTGGCCACCTCGCCTCCTGCTCACCCTTTTGCTCACGGCATTCGTTACCGCTGCGACAGGCGCGTATATCCTCGCTCGTCATCGTTGGAACCTTGTAAGCGCAACTGATTCTCGCAAAGTGCTGGCGCACCAGATCGAAGTGACTCTGCGAAACAAATTGGAGCGATATGGGCCGAAGCGTCAGGAGGTTCGATGATCATCCGCGGCGGCACTGACGCTCGCAACATTTTTGGCCGGTGTCTTATCGCGGTTTCCTGCGAGGCGGTATGAGCACAGCCGTATCTGTCGCCATTATTCCCGCCGAACGGGACTCCCGGATATTTTTGTTGCCGGGCACGGTGGGTTTTTATTTTGCAGCCCGTCTGTGCATCACTTACTTATTCTTCCAATCCGACGCACAGACCGGAGCTATTTTTAGTTTTGCACTTAATCTGCTGCTGCTGGTTGCTGCGGCTTTTTATTCCTTCGGCTCTGCATCCAGTTCTTTGCCTTTTGCCTTGCGCGTGCCGCCCTTCCGCTGGGTGCTCGGCTTTCTTGGCTTCGGCTGCTGCAGCCTGCTTTGGAGCGTGACGGTATCAAAAACGATCGCGTTTGCCTATTGGTGCGGAATGGCTGCCGAGGTGGCGATCATCCTCCTGCTTCTTCGCGCCGGCACCATGGAGAGAATATCCAGCGCCATTATGAAAGGCTATGTGTTGGGCGCTTGCTTCATCGCGCTGCTGGAATGGTTCTCCCCTACCATGTACGACCTTCGTCCAGGGAACGAGGACTTTTTCACCCCGAATGCGATCGGATTCATCTGCGCTTTCGGAATTTTCATTGCGCAGTACATAAGCAGATCCTCAAAAACATGGCAAGTCATCGCCGCTTTTCTGGCGATCAGCCTTCTGCGGAGCCTCAGCAAGACGACCATCATTGCGTTCGTGATGGGCGAGGCAGTCCTGCTTATTCGTGACAAGTCGATGAGTCGGAAAAGTAAGCTCGCTCTCATCCTGATCGCTCTCCTTATCCTTTGGGCTTTCTGGGGTCTCATCGATGATTATTACGAAGTCTATACACACCTCGGCAATCAATCAGAGACGCTTTCAGGACGCCTTGGCATATGGGCGGTTGTCCTCGACAGAGCCGTCCAAGAACCCTGGATCGGGCATGGCTTTCATTCTTTCCGCAATGTCATCCCGCCCTTCGGTGAATTCGAAGCATGGCATGCGCACAATGAACTGCTGCAGCAGTTCTACACCTATGGCGTCGTTGGCATCGTTCTGTTCGTTGGTATTTACGGCAGCTTCTATCGTCAGGTCCGGCGGCTCTCATCGCCTTCCACCAAGGCGCTTTTCATGGGGCTATTGCTTTTTATCGTCGTACGTGGAGTTGCCGATACCGAAAACTTTGATCTCTCTCTGCCTCTCTGGGCAATTACTTTGATCAGCCTCACCCTGGCACGGTCTGAAGACCTGCATCTTGACGGTCCGCTGGGACAGGCCGGCAGCCCTTCACAACTCCATCAACAAGGCGGGAAACAACGCTCTTCGCTGAAGGCTTACCCATCATGAACATCGTCATCGCCGCTGTCTCCGCATCTGTCCAGCTATCGGGTGTCTCCCGCCACGCCGCCAATGTTGCCCGATGCCTACTTACGAGGTCTGATGTGACCGCGGTTCATTTGCTTGTTGCTCAACGGCAGTATGAGTCATTTTGTGAAGCAATATCTCGCCTCGATGCACGCTTGCACATCCACTCTATTTCCATCGGATCGGGTACGCTGGCCCGGAACGTATGGCATTACACAGACCTTCCAGCCATTGCAGCTCAGCTAGAAGCGGACGTGGTCCATCTCTCCTATCCGATGCCATTGCGTGCGGGTGCATTTCACTGTCCCACAATTGTGACGCTCCACGACCTTTACCCGTATGACATTCCAGAGAACTTCGGCTTTCCGAAGGTGCTCTTCAATCGACTGGTTCTATGGCAATGTCTACGGGCTGCCGATGCTATTGCCTGCGTTTCCGACAGCACGCTGCGACAGCTTGGCAATAAGGCTGCAGGGCCTTTGTTTGAAAAGGCTGTCCGGATTTATAACAGCGTCGAACCCAGTACTTCTTTGTGCGGACAAAATCCTCTGCCGCAGTGGAAGCGAAGCCCTTTTTTCCTTTGCGTCGCACAACATCGCCGGAATAAAAACTTGTTGCTGACTCTGCAGAGTTTCCGGCGCCTGCTTAGCGAGAAAAAGATCCATCCTGCCACGCTGCTCGTGATTGTCGGAATTGACGGACCAGAGACGCCGCAAATCCATCGCTTCATCAGTACAGCGGGCTTGTCTGAAAGTGTCGTGCTCCTGAGTGGCATTCGTGAAGCGGAAATGCTCTGGTGCTATAGAAACTGCGAACTTCTTCTCGCACCTTCCCTTGTTGAGGGCTTCGGTCTGCCCGTTGCAGAGGCATTGCTCGCCGGTTGCCGTGTCGTCTGCTCTGATATTCCCGCTTTCCGTGAGCTTGGTGGGAATGAAGGCTGCCACTATGTCCCACTTACATCTTCGACGGAAGAAGCACTTGCGGAGGCAATTTGCACTGTACTTAGCCAGCCTCGCCCCACTCCGCCTTCTCTTCCGCAGCTCTCTGCTCCTGTGATCGCGGCGGAATACATGCGGCTTTACCGACAAGTACTGCTCCAGCAAACAAGCTCTTCCCGACGACTTCATACCACCCGTCGTACAGCCATTCAGAAAGGCCATCCATCATGACCATTTCAGGCCACTGTCGCACCAAACGGGAAGGCAGCTATACTTTTCTGGGACAATTGTCACGACTTTGTCATTTTCGTCATATACCACTATCAACCCTCTTATCTTCAGGAGGAAAATAAAAATATGCTTAAAGAGATCGAACCGGCAGTCACCGCGACCGATGAAAGTACGCCCGAGTCCGGGCTGGGCACAATTCTCGTTGTTGAAGACGATCCGCGCATGCAGAAGGTGCTCCGGCGTATTTTTGCCGCCGAACATTACTCCGTCGTCGTAGCGGGCGATGGCCAGACGGGGCTGGATTCTTTTCGCGCTCACAGGCCGGTTGCGGTAGTCCTCGATCTCATCCTTCCTCAGATTTCCGGTCGTGAGCTATGCCAGAGTATGAAAACCATCTCAAGCGATACTCCGGTGATCGTGCTCAGCGCCATTGCAGAAGTTGTCGATAAAGTGTTGCTTCTGGAGCTCGGTGCCGATGACTACGTGACAAAGCCATTCAGTCCGCGTGAACTGATGGCTCGCGTACAGGCAGCGATTCGCCGCCGTCGCCGAACTGCTCCGACGACAATCTATCGCTTCGATGACTGCGAGATCGACTTTCAGAGAATGACGGCGCAGCGTGGTGGGCTTCCCGTCATGCTGACGTCCCATGAATTCAAGCTGTTGAAGTTTTTCACAGAACATGCGGAACAGGTATTGAGCCGCGAGCTGCTACTTAACGAAGTCTGGGGCTATAATGCCTATCCAACAACCCGCACGGTAGATAATCAGATACTCAAGCTGCGGCAAAAGCTGGAACCGGACCCAGCCAACCCGCGCCATCTGCTGACGATCTACGGCGCAGGCTATAAGTTTGTTCCGTAACCATGGCAACGGGGCACGAGGTTCATCTGCAATCCACCTCTAACACAGAACGTATGCCGCAGAAGCGAGGCATACGAACTCGCGAGTTACTTGTAGCCGCAATGGCGCTCATCATCGCAAGCGCCACCTTTACCAGTCTACTAATCGTCCGCCACCGATTGGAGGCGCAGGTAACCGCCGGCCTTTCGTCCGATCTCCTGCATTCTGTCATGACATTCCATGATCTCCAGGCGCAGCGGATGACCGCGCTGGAACGCGAGAATGCCCTGCTTGCTGACTTGCCCAGCTTAAAAGCGCTGATGACGACCAGTGATGATCGCACGATCGAGGATGGTGCGGTCGAGTTCTGGAGGGTGAGCGGCAACGACCTGTTCGCTCTTGCAGACAAAGATTACCGCGTCGTTGCAGCCTACACCGAGCACCCACGCCCAAATCCTGCCCTCCGCTCCGACCTGCGCGCGATGTTTGCGGGACCGACACGCCACTACCTGGTGAGTGGGGGCCATCTGTTTGCCTGCTCTGTGCATCCTGTCTACTTCGGCAGCGAGGAAAACGGAACGTTGCTTGGATATGTCGTCAGCGGCTTTGAAATCGACAATATGGTGGAGCAGATCAGCCGGGTAACGACTGTCGAAGCGACCTTCGCCAGCGGCGGCTCTGCGGTGGCCAGCACACTCACCCCTCCCGTGCAGACGGAGTTGACGGCACATCCTCTGCCCTCATCCGGAAAAACGTTGAGCCCTTTACCGGTAAAGCTGGCCGGCGAGCAGTACCTTGCTGTTACGGAAGACCTTTCCCCTTATTCCTCAGCCCCGCTCCAATTGATCGTAATGAAGTCCTTCGATCAAGCGGAGCGCTCCATCCGGCAGATCGATCACCTGATGTTAATTGCCGGGCTCCTGGCCCTGGTGCTGGGTACGATTCTCATGATGGCGCTCTCCCGTGTGGTAACGCGGCCATTGGAAGAACTGGCCACAGGGGTTCGCGCCTTCGGCGTCGGCGATAGCTCCCATTTGCTACCCCATCGGGGCACAATGGAAGTACAGGAATTGAGTACAGCCTTTGCTCGTATGCGGAATGAAATTCAGCACGCTAATCGTGCATTGCTCGAGTCCGAAAGGCTGGCAACGATTGGCCGCATGGCGAGTTCTGTATCACACGACCTTCGTCACTATCTTGCGGCTGTTTATGCAAATGCAGAGTTTCTCGCTTCGGCAAAGCTCTCCGAGCCGGAGCGGAATGAAATTTTCGCCGATATTCGCACTGCCGTTCATGGCACAACAGAGCTCCTCGAATCACTACTGATCTTCAGCAGAACTGGCACTGCAATCCGCCGCTCGCATGAATTGATGGCAACTCTGCTGGAACGTGCGGTTGTGCTTATTCGCGCTCATCCTGACGCCGCGGGTGTCATACTTGCCATCAAATGCGGTGATCCTGCCAGGACAATGGCGATCCTCGATGGAAAGCAGATCGAGCGAGCTATTTACAATCTGCTGCTGAACGCCTGCCAGTCTGCTCACCTCGCCGTTGCAGATGCACAGGTGATCGCCACACTCGATACGCAGGATGATGGGCGGATTATTTTAGAGATTAAAGATAACGGACCTGGAGTTCCTGAAAAGATTCGCACAACGCTATTTGAACCCTTCGTAAGTGAAGGAAAGCAAAAGGGCTCAGGGCTGGGGCTAACATTGGCGCATTGCGTCGCCGCCGAGCATGGCGGCGAGGTAATCTTAGTCAGCAGCCGGCCTGGAGAGACCATTTTTCGGATGCTGGTCGCCCGAGGCTTTGAACAGCAAGATGCACCACTCACTGAGAATCGAAATATAGTAGTAGCAGAATGAGACGGAGCTGCTCCAGACCCCACCGGCAATGGCACACGCTTTTGCAGACTCAGAAGCGTGCGCTTCTTGGTTCCCTGGTTTTCGTTTGCGTGTCGACCATGCAAGGAAGAGCGCAGACGTCAACCCAGGAAAATCTTGCGCAACAAGTTCAGCAATTGACCGATGCCATGAACCGAACACAAACACAGCTTGAGCAGACGCAGCGGCAGATGGAAGAGATGCGTACCCAGCTCACAGCGCTGCGACAAAAGATGGCTGCCACAGGAATGGAGACAGCACCGGCTCCGCCACCGGACCAACCTGCCGAAGACCTTGCCGCGCAAGTCGACAGTCTTCGTGAACAGCAGGCGATCCTGAAATCGCAGGTTGCGACGCAAGAACAGGCCAAGGTTGAGAGCGAGTCAAAATATCCGATCAAAGTGAGCGGACTTATCCTGCTCAGCGGATTTGCGAATACGCAGCAGGTAGACATACCGTCTACGCCTACGCTTGCCATAGGAGGCGGAGGCAGTACGGGAGCCTCGATCCGACAGACAGTGCTGGGTTTGGATGCTCGCGGTCCTCACCTTTTTGGAGCGCGCAGCTATGCTGATGTGCGAGTTGATTTCGATGGAACTTCGCAATCCGCGGTCACCTCTAGCAGCACATACAATAGGAGCATTGGCTTGTTACGACTGCGTACCGCACATGCTACGCTTGACTGGGAGCACACGCAGGCTTTCTTTTCGCTCGACCGGCCTATCATCAGCCCGAACCAACCCTCTTCCCTGACTGCTATCGCGATACCCGCGCTTGGCTGGTCCGGCAATCTATGGAGCTGGAACCCGCAAGTCGGAGTGACGCATGATCTCTCACTCTCGAATTCACAGCGACTCCGGCTACAGGCAGCGCTCATGGATGTTTCGGATGCTCCAGTGCAATACACCACTTCTACGGCTGCCAGTACAACCTCGGTTATCTCTCAGCCGTCTGCGGCCGAGAGGAGCCGCTGGCCTGGTGTGGAAACCCGCATCACGCTGCTAGGTACACAGAAGGAAGACGGAGCACAACTGGGGTTAGGCGGATATTTCTCTCCGCACCGCACCGCTTCCGGGACGAACTTCGATGCATGGGCTGGCACACTCGATTACCGTCAGCCGCTCCCCGCGCGTCTGGAATTCATGGGCAGTTTTTATCGCGGACAGGCTCTGGGGGGGCTGGGAGGCGGGGGTTATAAAGATTATGGATACCGCCCTGACCTTGATGAGCCGGGCAATTTCTACTTCCGCGAATTCGACGCAGTGGGAGGATGGGCGCAGCTGAAAGAACGCTTCAGCGAGAGGTTGGAGTTCAACGGCGCTTTTGGCATCGACAATGTTCCCGCCACACAACTGCGTTCTTATGCAGATGATTACACCTCCTACTACCAGAACGTTGCACGCAATCGTACGTTTACTGGCAACGTAATTTATAGTCCGAGCGCATATCTACTCTTCTCGCTGGAGTATCGCCGCCTGGAAACTTCACCTGTAAACTTCCCAACGGCAGTGAGCAATATTATCGGAGTGGCCGCGGGGTATAAATTCTGAAAATGCGAATGCTGTACGTCCACAAGCTATTTTGCGTTGCCGTTCTGTCATTGACGTTGCCCGCACAGGGAAACTCTTTGCAGACCAAAGTGGATGTGCGCATGCACATTTTGTTTCCGCAGGAGCAGATGAAGCGTCACACACCTCCTGCGGTTCTCTGGCTAAAGCCGCTCCAAGGAACACCCGTTTTACCGTTTCCGCCGCGTGACAATTACACCCTTGTACAGAAGAATAGGATGTTTAGCCCGCACCTGCTGATCGTGCCAGTCGGCAGCACCGTTCTTTTTCCCAACGAAGATCCCTTCTTTCACAATGTTTTCTCGCTTTTTGATGGCAAACGGTTTGATCTAGGCCTGTACGAGGCAGGCTCGACCAAAGAAGTCAAATTCTCCCGCGAGGGCGTCTCCTATATTTTCTGTAATATTCACCCTGAGATGAGCGCGGTAATCCTGTCTTTACCTACACCTTTGTACGCAATCGCCGATTCCAACGGCGGATTTCAGCTTCACGACGTTCCTGTCGGCGAGTATGAGTTGCATGTGTGGGTAGAGGGAACGCCACAACCAGCTCTGGATCGATTGGTACGTGATATCCACCTCGGGTCGGATACGGGCGATCTCGGCGAGTTAAATATGTCTTCGATTCCACAGCAGCCTCCAACGCATCTAAATAAATTCGGCCAGCCATACGATCAGGACTCAAAGCCCACTTATTGAACACGAACTACTCGATACTCTCCGGTTGTATTCGAACGGCCGCGGGCTGACCCTTGTTTTGCGAAAAGTTCGCACGTCCGCGTGCGGGGCGTGGCGTGAACTCGATCGCATGAACTGCTCGTGTTGTAGGATAGCTTCTCAATCCCGCAAGTTGCAAAGCGATTCGCCAGAGAAATGCAGGGTTGTTGCGAAGATAGCGGCGCCATAGATGCCGCGGATCCTGCATTAACCGATGAAACCACTGCAAGCCCGCGCGCTTGATCCACTCCGCACAATCTTGAATACGACCCGTGTGGAAATCAAATGCCGCGCCTACGCCGAACATGAGCCTCGTCTCCATCCTGGGGAGATATCGTCTCATGAACAGCTCCTGTTTTGGGGTGCTGATACCGACCCAGATGATGTCGGGTTTCAGGTTGCGGATGGTTGCTATCAAATTCTCTTCTTCATCGTGAGTGAGGTCACGAAAAGGCGGGGTATGTGTACCGACGATGTGAGCGTGCGGGAATCTCTGTTTGAAATTCGTGGCAAGCTCCTCCGCAATTCCCTCCTTGCCTCCATAAAGGAAGTGCGTGTAGCCTGCGAACTCCTTGCGCCGGAATATCTCCAGCATGAGATCAGGCCCGGCAACACGCTGCATCTCCTCGTGCCCTTGCCAGTGCCCCACCCACACCGCCGGCATGCCATCGGGCACTGTGATCAGCGCACTAGCATAGGCTGCAGCAAGATTTGGATTTCGTTGTGCCTCCATGATGCCATGCACACCGATCATGCAGACGTATCCCTTGTGAGGCTTATTGAGAGCATCTCCGACGCGGGCGACGGCGCGCTCCATATCAAGCGGCTCTACGTGCACTCCGAGTAGGTTTGCGTGAGGACGCGTTTCGACGAGCCTCATGAAATGCGCCCTATCGGTCTTTCCGCCTTGACTGTCGGAAGTAGTCACGCCTGATCCAACATGGCCAGCGCAGTTACGAGTGGGCACGATTTTGCTCATACCTCCTCGCAGGTCGGAACAGTTGTCGCTACACGCATGCCAATATCGGAACCAAAATATAAAAGAGATAAGAGCGGAATATAGAGAAGGAGCGTAATCGGGCTATAACAAAAACGGGCAATTGCTACCCCATAAACTCCATAACGAGGAAGCAGCCACATAATCAGCAGCAGCATGACTCCCCCGCTCCCGAGATTGATCCAAGTAATTACTCGCACACGACCGAGCGCGAGCATGGCATATGTGCCGGTGACATTCAGTCCCAGCAAAGCAGAACTCCATACCACAAGCGGAAGAATGCGCGTAGCACTCTGTGCAATGGCGTCACCTCCCCAGGCGTGAAGTATGCGGTTGCCGAAAAGAAGAAGGGTCGCTGCACCAAGCGCAACGAGGGACAGATTCGCGATGAAGGAGAGCAGCACTGCTTTTCTCAATTCTTGTGCTGATGTTGTGGCGTGCCGCTGGGCAAGATAGGGAAAAAGAAAGTGAAGACCCGACGCGGCGAAGCCGTAGATCGGCTGTGCCATCTGGACGCAAAGAGCATATGATGCTACAGTGGTCGCTCCCAGCGAAACACCCGTAATCAGCCTGTCCGTTTGGCTGAAGATGACACCCGACACGGCCTGGAGCCAGCTGAAGATGCCAAATGCGAAAAGCGCTCTGGTGGCCTCGCGATCGAATGCCGGAGTTAGAGAGTCAGCATGCAGAAGCTCTTTGAGACGAGCCATCTGCAACCACAATCCCAGCACAATAAGAACTGCCGTCGCGGCCATGATGCTAACAACGGTTTGGCCCACTCTGCTGAGTATTGCGGCTGCTGCCAGCGTCAACAGACGGACGAAAATGCTGATTCGCACTGCAGCGCCATAACGCTCAAAGGCTCTTTGCGTGCTGATGCACACAGTCTCGATGGTACGCACCAGTATCACTACGCTGGCGATCCGTAGGGACCACAGGCAGGTGGACTGCAAATCAGCATCAGCAGCGGTAACATGCCTTGCCACATACGGGGCCATCATCCATGAAATCAGTGCAATCGCAGCACCCAGAATCAGATGAATGCCCATCGTGCTGCGCACTGCGCGCAACAACGCGTCAGAATCGCCGACACTACGTTGCGTTGCGACATGCTGAATGTTTGCATCGCCGAAACCGGAAGCTATGATTGAGCCAGTACTCACTGCGGCAGTTACAACAGCCCATATACCGTATTGCGGAACACCTAGATTTCGCAGCATCACCGGTGCGACGATCAGCATTCCGATGGGGTATGCGGCGTAGTCCAAAATCCCATAGGCAGCGTTCGACAAATGTGTTTTCATCGCACGCCTTGATTTCGCGGTACTTGCACTGTCTTGTTGTGCAGCGAATACATCGTTTCTTAAGGCTAGCGAGTACCGTGACAAGACGTGTCAGATGGCCGTCAACTAATTGTCATTGTTTTGTCAGACTATCCAGGCTTGATTTTCAATCAAGAAGAACCATGCTTGTCTTCTCGTCTATTTCTTGTAATGCAATGAACAGACACAACGTTTGCAGATTGGATTTTCCGGTACATCGAGCGTGCGTCTGAACAACTGAGCATCTTCGGTATTGATCGCTTCTTCAAGCGACATGGATTTTAGACTGCCAACCTTGCGATGGAAAAAGCACGGCCGTATCGAGCCGTCGACTTCCATGACGGCAGAAACCCAGGGGGCGTTGCATAAAGGGGCCTGCGGTGGAATCTCTCCCAGATCTTCGCGGAAGCGGCGCACGATTCGATAAAGTTTCTCGGGTGGCTCGACAATGTATTTCGAATGAATATCATCGCCATTGTCGCGGATCAATCGGTCGACTTCTGCTTTCAACGCAATCACTTCCTCCCGCGAAAGAGCAATGTCGTTCTGGCGCTCGCCTGACCAGACAAGTTCGCGATTGAACGCTTGTGAAGAAACGTCAGCAGCAAGAAATGAGATGGAATCCAGTTCCAGCAACTTGGCAGCATGAACCGTCTGCCTCAGTAGTGCATGATTCGCCTTCTGTATGGTGCTGCGTCCGTTGACACGCATCTCTGGCTTCTGTTGCCGGACCGCAAGAATGCCCTCACGCATCAATCGAAACGCTCCCTGCACGCAACGCACACGGTCGTGTGTTTCTTCAGGGCCATCGAGTGAAACAATAACCTCGTCACAAAATGAGGCCACCAACTCGGCACGCTTCTTGAGTAGCAGCCCGGTTGAAAGCAATGTTATGTTGACACCACACTCTTTCAATAGACCGCAGATCGCTGAAAGATCACTGTGCAGGAGAGGCTCTCCGCCTGTAAGGACAACCTGGCGCACGCCCAACCGGATGATGGATTCCCGATGGCGTCGAAGCTCTTCTACCCTAAGCTCTGCTCCACCTTCCCGCTTCCAGATATCGCACATTAAGCAACGGCAGTTGCATCGTTCGTGAACATTCAGAATCAGTATCGGTAATGCAGTTAACCGATGGGTCCCGAGAGTGTCATGCGGTTGCTCGTCGCGCGTATGTGGTTTGGCTTCGCGCAGAGCTATATTTACAAGCTGGGTCGACATATCGGTTTGCCTCCCAGCCGCACCGAGTCTTTCCCTAAAACATCTTCCGACACGCGCAGCAGATCTTCGATCGGGGCTCGCAACCAGCGGAGAGTTCCGTCGATGCAAAGAGGTTCCAACCCTTTTTTGTCTTCCGCAGAAAGTCTTTCAAAGATTGAAGCTGAGGCCAACTGTACTCGGCCTGACAAGAGAACGAGTTCAATATCATCCGAGGTAAGTGCGGACAAAACTTCTGCCGGATCACCTTCTCGATCGCGCACAGCGATTAGATCTGCGCTTGCTCCAGGCCGAATCGAGCCCTCACCCCGATTAAGCCGTAGCATTGAAGCCGGTGAATCGGTCACCAGCCAATAAAGCTGCTCCGGAGAAAGTGCGCATTCATTTGCTGCGAAACGAATTTCGTCAAGCAGGTCGCCCGCGGCGGTAAGAGGCGAATCGCTGCCGAGCGCAAGCTGCGAAACGCACTCCAGAATCTCGCGCGAAGGTGCTTTGTCGAATAGAAACGCATTGGAAGATGGACAGGTAACAAGCCCAGCGCCGCATCTGTTGAGTTGCGCCACTCCTTCATGGTCGAGTGCCAATCCATGAATAAGAATGGTTCGCCGATCCAGCACTCCAAGTTCATCAAGCTTCAGCAGTTCTTGTTTCGACTGCTCGTCGATGCCCTCGCAGGCATGAATCATAAACGGCTCATCGACTGCTGTATTTCGGTACGCGGCGCCAATATCAACGGCGAAAGAAAGGGAATGTTCCCATCCAAAGCGGGAAATTACGTGTACCGGGAAATCGTCTTCTAATAGCACAGGATCGAGCGGGTTATGGTGACATACGGTTGCCACTCCGCTCAACAGATTGCGAATGCCTCCCCACCATAAACGGACCTGCTTAGGAACTCGTCGATGCAGCGCAATCGTCGCTGCGTCCTTTTGCTGAATATCCAGCGCCCACTGCTTCGCGTTTTTATAGGTGCCATTGCCAAGCTTAGGAAAGAGAGCGAATTCCAGATGATCGTGCGCATTGATAAGCCCCGGCAGAAGAAGATACCCATTGAGATCGATGCGTGTTGCAGTATGTTCCGTATTTATAAAAGGCTCATTGCCCACCATCTCAATTTGCTCATCCCGCGTACAAACGGATGCGGCGACCACTTCGTACGGACCTGGCGCATACCGCGCCCCATGCAAGAGATGCTGATTTTGTAATCCACTCCGTTTGTGCAACAAAACAGGCGCAGGATGTGGCTTAGAAAGATGCAATAGATAGATAGAAGGCAGATGTTCTGCTTCAGCAAATCGCTCCAACTTCCCGTGCTCCACAAAAACACTCCGCTCAGCTTTGCCAAACGGAGGTTCAAGGATGGCTCGCACAACCAAACCGGCATCCAGGAACGCCGCGACTATCTCCGGAATTTTCTTATGGATTGCCGGAAGCTGAAATTCCTCCACTCCGTTGTGAAACGAACGCTTCCAATGAAGATTCGCAGCGGTTTTCGGGTGCATGTCCGATAGGAAGAAATCACATCCCGGCCTTGCGATCCTGGCGAACTCTCTCGCGACGCAAGACAAATCTTCTACATAACTCAAAACGAACGATGCAAGTAATACATCGATACTTGCGTCCGGCACCGGGAGATCCGTACATGAAGCAATGGATAACTGCGCGTTCGGGATGCGCTTCATATCCGCTCTAGAAAGCATCTGCGGCGAGAGATCGACTCCATGTAGACTCCGCGGGGTGGAGCGACTCAGATGAGCAAGCCATCTTCCCGTGCCGCAACCCACATCAAGGACATCGCGATCTTGTATCTCAGGAAGAAGTCTCAGAAGATAGCGCTCTTCCAGCATCAGCAAAGGATTTTTCTGCGCATCGTAGACATCTGCCCATGCTGAAAATGTGTCTACATGACGTACCCCATCGATCGGTTCCAGAGAAGTCGTCATAAGCTCTCGCGCTTCGGCTTCCTTAATTGAATAAACTGATTCGCAAGGTGCAATTCGAACGGAAAACTGTAAAAGCGTAAGGCGTAGCGCCAGGCGCTGAGTGACTTCAAAAGCGCGCGGCTCCAGCGAGGTGCGCGAATATCCTGCACCGTGGGCCAGCGAGAACCGATCACGGTTTCAAAGTTATCGATCAGCTTCTTGGTTTTATCCTTCATCCAGGGAGCACTCGTATCAATACGAAGAGTGAAATCCATCCACTTCTTGGTTGCCCACTCTGCCGGTGTATCCGGAAAAGATATTTTGTCGTCGACATGGCCATACATCTCTCCCCGCTGCGGAGTCGGCGTGTAGTGCTGCACGATAATCTCCGAGTCGGGATTAATGCGCTTCAGCTTGCGGATGAATCCAAGGGTCTCCCGCGTGTCACGTTCCGGGTCCGTGGGATTTCCAACAACAAATGAAAACTCAGGGATGATATCGAACTGGCGCGTGCGGTGCGCCATGATGACTGTCTGCTCGGTTGTGATTCCCTTCTGCATCTCTTTCAATGCCCAGTCCGATCCGGATTCGGCTCCGAAGAAAATCATGGTGCAGCCCGCTCGCCTGATAGCTGCCATTGTTTCATCGGAGTAGCGCGACATAATATCTACGCGGCCCTCACACCACCAGCGCAAATTTAGAGGCTCCATAAGGGCGGCCAGTTCGCGCGCATGATCCTCCCGCAGAAAGAAATTCATGTCGTAGAACTGCACTGAGTCGGCGCCGTATTCCGAGATAAGATGCTTGAGGATTGCCACAGTCCGCTGCGGTGATTCCATCCGCTCTTCACGGCCATAGGCCGCGTGCACGCCACAAAAACTGCAGTTAAAGGGGCAGCCGATGCTGGCATGATGCACTGCCGTACGCTTACCAAAAAAAGATGGCCGCAGATATTTCTCTACTGGCAAACGATGGAATGGCGACCACGGAAAGCTGTCGGGCCCCTTCATTGGACGCTCCGCATTGCTGCGATGGAGGCCGAACGTATCTTTGTAAGATAGCCCCAAAATGCCGTCAAAAGTGCGGTTACCGCGCAAAGCATCGATCAGTTCGAGCAGCGTGTCTTCACCCTGACCCCGTACTACAAAGTCCACATATTTCGCGTTCAGCGCAGAATCAGGGTAGATAGAAGGAAAATATCCCCCCCACACAATCTTGACGTGAGGGCGTAGCTTCCTGATCTCCCGCGAGGTTTCCATAGCCGCGACCATCTGCGGTCCAGGCATACAGGAAACACCCAGCAGCTCAACGTTATGGCTATCGATGAGAGAAAGAATGGTGTCAACCGGATGTTCATCCAGATTTCCATCAACGATTTCATATTCCTCACGGCCTTCCAGCACAGCAGCGAGTGCGAGCACGGCAAGCGGAAGGCGACAGTTGCGAGGCCTAGTGGCGCGTGGATGAAAAAGAATGATCAAGCGTTTTTCCTCGTGCTATATATCCTGAAACGAGAGGGCTCGCGCTTGCCCCGAAGTTTTGCGAGCAGCGGCCTCATTGCCCATTGCAGTCCATAGTTAGGTGAAATCTTCTCCCATCGAATATTCAGCGCTTTCTCTAATTCATCTAACCGCTGATCGGTGAGATATTCGAGGCTTGGAATGGAATTAGATGCGGTACCATACCGCAGTTTGAAGGCAGCCTGGCGTTCCGCCAACATCTGTTCGCCGCTCTTATTTGTGGAATACCAGGGAGTATCGGCAATAATCACTCTGCCTCCCTCCTTTACGCAGCGCAGCGCTTCTCGCAGAACAGCTTGATAATTCTCTGCGTAGTGGAACGAGGCATTAAAAATGACAACATCAAACTGCTCATCCATAAACGGAAGACGCGACATTTCAGCTCGAAAGCGGGGAAAAAGAGAACCGTCCTGCTTCTCGAAATGAACGGCTGCACCCAGTCCATCCTCATCATTCATCAATAGGTCGACTGCTACGGAAGAGTACCCCTCAAGCCCGAGCCGATGGCTCATCCAGCCATTTCCGGAGCCAAGATCCAGCACTTTGGGCGGACTTTTTCTGTTATATCGGGGCAACAGATTTTTTCGTAAACAATCGTAGGTGTTAGCCCGGATCTTCCACTGCCAGACATTCTTTCCCGATACATCTTTATAGGGGAGATTCAAGTAGAACTCCGAACGCAGGCTTCCGCGGCCTTCTGCAGCCCGGATATTTTGATACTCCTCGATGAACTGCGAAAAATATGCGAGCCTTTCAGGCGTCAGGGCCTGCCAGATGCCGTTCTCGTGATGCATCGTGTAATAGCACTGTGCGCAATCATACTTGTGTGCATCGTAGGCGTTAGAGAAAGGCAAGAAACCCAAACCTGAGATGCAACTCGGACACTGCAATAGAATGCCGTTTTCTGCTGTCAGTGAAAGGCCAGTCTTCGTGTCGTTAAGTGTTTGCGTCATGGCTCGGTACGCTCCAACTGGAGCAACATATGATCACCTAAAACTCGAAAGATAGGCCATTCACATACAGTCGCATCGATTCTCTTCAAAACATGCAGCATCTGTGGATGTTTACTCATCCATGATTCCAAATAGGAAGGCGGAACAGTGACACCGACGCCCGTTATCGAACGCAACTGAAATGCTGAGCCGAGCAGGCCGCGCAGCGACTGAATCGTTGGATAATATGTGCGAAAAGAAACTTCGTCAAAACTCGCCAGCGATCTGCCATAGCAGCGGCGTATCGCCTTTTGAAGATCTCTTTTCATTGCGTAATGCAGCATTTCCCAAACACAAAAACGCGTAGACAGGCAAAGGAGCAGTTTTGCTCCCGGCCGCAGGAGCATCGCGAGCCTATTGAACACAGGGGAGAGATCTGCGACACAATTAAGGCCTGAAAAATTAGAAAATACTCCATCGAACACAGGTCGATGGCCTAGTTCGTGCAAGTCCTCGATTGGAAGTACGCGGAAGCTTGCAGAAGAATTAGGATCTTCCTGACTCTTTCTGAATTTTGCGCGCCGGATCATCTGGCTCGAAGCATCACAAGCAGTTACCACAACGCCTCTACTCGCGAGAAATAACGCATCCTCACCTGTGCCGCAGTTGAGTTCGAGAACGCGACTGCCCGGCAAAAATGCCGCGGCCGCACGTTGCCACACGACGTCGCGCTGCGCTCGCCCGATGAGCGAGAAGGTGAATAGCGAATCGTATTGGAAGGCCAGCCTGTCGAATGCTGTCCCCGCGATGTGCGGTGCCTGGATCGCAACGGTCACTGTTCCACCTCGTGATAAGTGGAGTGCAATCCTGCGCGCGATTCTTGAATGCTCTGCTCAAGTATGGTCAAATTTTCCAAATCATTTGTGTGCGTGTCCTGCAACATGCGAGCTCGAGCTACTTCATCGCGCAGTAGCTTGTCCGCATAGGCATAGAAACGTTTCGTATGTCTTCCTTTGATCGTGAGCTCCCGATCGGATGTCTTGGCCCACGGCTCCAGTTGCACCAGACGATCTGCAATTCGCTTATAGTATGGCGTTCCCTTGATTGGATAGGAGACGGTGGTGAAAAAGATATCCGGCCGCGAAGTGCTGACGTGCTTGACCGTTGCCTCGATATCTTCAAGCTCTTCGCCTTCATAACCCCACATCAAAAACATCCCACTTTGAATACCGCGCTCGCGGCTCATCCGCACCGCATTCTGGACCTGCTCAATCTTTACGCCGCGATCCATCGCATCGAGAATGCGCTGCGATCCGCTTTCCGATCCGATCCAGATACGAAAACAACCAAGCTCTGCCAACAGATCCAGCATTTCCGCGTTCAAACGATCGGCGCGTGAAATGCATTCAAATGGAATACGCAGACTGCGACGGCGCATTTCATTCGCATAAGAACGCATCCACGCATGATTGATCGTAAAGACATCATCGGAGACCCAAATCATGTCTGGCGAATATCTGTTGAGCAACCACTCCACCTCATCCACCACCCTGACCGGATCACGGCGGCGGTGCGATTGCCCAAAGACCTGATGGCTGCACCAATTACAGCGAAACGGGCAACCTCTGGCTGTAATGAAATTTATCGAGCCGCTACCGTGATGCGTGCGCCAGGTCTCGACATAACGTTGAATGTCGATCGCATCTCGGGCCGGCCACGGTTGCTCATCAAGATTTTCGATCTGGCCACGCGGTGGCATCTGGCACATCTTCCCGTCCTGATCGAAAAATGCTAACCCTGCTACCTTCGAGAAGTCCGTTTCACCGTCGCGCAAGGCTTGAAGCAACTCCTCCATTGTCAGCTCGCCCTCGCCTGCGACAACGAAGTCAGCGCCAGCTTGAAGATATTCCAATGTATAAGCGCCTGGCTCCGGACCGCCTACGACAGTCTTCCATCCAGCCTCACGGGCAACGGCGAGAATTGCGATGACATTGCTGCGCGTCATCAGATTTGCGTAGATTCCAAGCACAGAAGGCTTTTCTGTTCTCAGAAAATTGAAGAGCACATCACGAGCGGAGAACGTTGTGTCGAACACATCGACATCAAAGCCTTTGCCACGAAGATGCGAGCAAAGATAGAGAATTCCTAACGGAGCGTATGGCTTCATGATCTGGCGCTCCTTCGGATCTTCAAAGAGAAAATAGCCGTGAGTAAGAAGAAGGTCTCGCATCTAGCCTCCTGTTACCGTAATGAACTCACTTACAGGAATAAATCCGGAGTGCACAGCGCTTCGGCCCTCAGAAGTTACCGGAGGAAGAACAGTCGACTCCGCGTTTCGGCTCACAGGTTCGAGCGCGAAGACTTTCTGCCATAGCTCTTCAATATGCGAAACAGTTTCCGGCTCAGAGGAAGCAACGCGCCAACTGCTCACTTCTGCGTGGAGGGCATCGCGCACGGCACGATAAAAGTCGCTCGTGTAAGCGGCCTTGAACATGATGCAAAGATCATCGCTGTCTGTCCAGTTCCGCTTCTCTCCCAGTTGCGCCTGCACACGCTCATAAAATACAGTGCCCGGCAGGGGATAAGAGAAAGAGACGCCGATATCATCGGGACGCGTACTGCGAACCATGGCAATAGTTTTCTGCAGGTCTTCCCAGGTTTCTCCCGGATATCCGAGCTGCAAGAAATAGCATGCACGGATACCTGCTTTCCGGAGGCGCTGGCGGGCTTTAACGACCGTTGGAAGGCTCAAACCCTTATCCATTGCATCCAATATTTTCTGGGAGCCGGACTCCACCCCCATCCAGACCTCCGCACAACCGGCAGTTTTAAGTGCTTCTACGCTTGTTTCGTTCATCAGATCTGCGCGTGACTGTATCTTGAATGGAAGAGCAGCCTGTCTCGCCTCTACCTCTGCGGCGAATTGCTGCATCCAATGGCGATTCAGCGCGAAGATGTCATCGCCAAACCAGATATGCTCAGCCTGCACTTCAAATTTGAGCACCCGCATCTCTTCAGCAACAACTTCGGCAGGACGCAGATGAAATTTGTCTCCTGAGATCGGCTTGGCACACCAGTTGCACCGATAAGGGCAGCCTCTGCTCGACACCATATTCACGGAGAAATAGCCGTGAGCCTCCGTCCACGCCCTACGGTAAGGTGCAAGATCGATGAGGTCGCGCGAGGGATGCGCCAGGGATATCCATTCCGGATTTCTGGCGGACCGCTGCATGTTGTAGCTCGGTTTCCCATGAGCATCGAGGCGAACAAGACCGGCTATATTGTCCACGGACTCTGAATGCAGCAGCGCGGAACAGAGCTCGGCCAATGTCTCCTCAGCTTCGCCCTGCAGAATGAAATCGACTCCGTTCTCAAGAAATAAGCGGGCATTGTCGGTTGCGTCCGAACCATGAGCAACCACGATTGCGCCTGTCTTTCGGGCAGAGGCAGCAATCGCCCATGCAACTTCCCTCATGCGCGTAAGGCACATCTTTGAAAGGAAATTGAAGTCGTCTTCATAGATAGCAACAATACGGGGGCGATGCGTCTCCAGTGCACGAAGGATGCCGGCTGCCGGGTCTTCCAGCATTGGATCGAATACGGCAGTTGTGATGCCCTTCTCTCGCAGCGAGGTCGCAGCGTACAACGTGCCAATAGGCGCGTAGGGCTGCATCTTGCGCACCTGTTTCAAGTCGTATGGAAGGTGATAGGAATGTGTCAGCAAAACATCAGTCACGGATCACCTCAAGACCTCTTTCACCCCGGCATGAACATTATTTAGCATCAGCAAGCCTCAGCCGGTGTATTGGCAAGCCGTTTCGCATCTACCGCCGGTTTCATGGCAGTATATTTCTTCAGCTTGTTGTTTACCCAAAGCTCCACTGGAAACTTATAAATATCCCTGTCTAATCTCCATCGAGCCGGGAAGGAAATAGACTTCTGCGCAAGGCGAGTGATCGGACCACGCTTGTCCGCTGCAATGGGAATGCGATCGAAGGCGATGCGGAGATAGTCCCGCATGACCTGCAGCCGATCGTGCTCTGCCCCGTCGAGCCAGGGCAGCCTGGTGTAACGCGGAAAGAAGTCTGCCCAACCCTCGAGTGAAGTCGGCATCTCTATGCCGAGTTCCTCCGTCTTCTCGAAGATCGGAGAACCTGGATACGGCGTGAATATATTGGTCCAGAACTCCGCGCCGGGAAAACGGCGGCACACGTCCATCATGAAGTTAATGGTTTCGCGGCGCTCTTTCTTTTTTTCTCCCGGGAAGGCGAAGATGATGTTGAATGAAGGACGAATGCCTGCCTCAAGGCAACGAGCAGCGCTTTCATAGATCGATTCAAAGTCCTGCCAGTCTTTGTGCATCGCCTTCAGGACATCGCGCGAGCCGGAATCGACTCCCTGACATACCTGATGAAGACCAGCGCGGTGCAGCAATTTCAGGTCTTCAGGTGAAAGCCGCGCCACCATGTTGGTGGTGGCCTGTATGCTCCAGCGATAATGAGACTTTTCCCGCACCAGTCCTTCTGCGATTCCCCGTGCACGATCCAAATCCACAAGGAAGTTGTCATCCACGATCCAGATCATCTCAAGGGCATATCGCCGGCTGAGGTCGACTGTCTCTTCGACAAACTGCTCAGGCGACAATGCATTCCACTTCCGCCCGTAGACTCCGGCGTTTGTGCAGTATGCGCAGTTGAAAGGACATGCAAGACTCGAGGTATACATGGCCCAGCGCCGGCCACAGCTGCGCTCATACGCATCAAAGTCAGCAATCTGATAGGCCTTGGGCGGCATATCGGCCAGAGCCCTAAGTGGGCGCTCGGGAGTCATAATCATGCGGCCGTCCCGCTTGAAACCGATCCCGGCCACAAAGTCAGGGGCTGAATCGCTTGCGATATGACGGACCAGTTCGAGAAATGTATCCTCCCCCTGCCCGCGCACAATGTAGTCAAGATAGGGTGCTTCCAATGTTTGCTTGGGGAGCAGCGAGGGATGCCATCCACCCAGAACGATGGGGAAATCGGGATTCCACGCCTTGATGGTTTTGGCGATGTCCACAGTTTCGCGAATCATCGGGCCGGTCACAAGGGAGATGCCGAGGCAGAGGGCATCCCGCACCTCATTGAGAACTCGCTGCTTGAAGTTTGGCGTAATGGTGGAATCGATCAGCACCACCTCAAACCCAGCTTGGATTAACGGGGTCGCAACCGCCAGAATTCCGAGGGGAGCTGTGGCTTCCGAGCTGGAAAATGACGGAAAGAAGAAGACGATCTTTCGAGATTTACGCAAAGCACGCTCCAACCTAGTGAAATCAGAGTAAAAAATACCTCGTTCCCGTTTGTCACAGTGTTGTCAGTCAAATGTCATTCGTTTATTCGGGCATATTTAAGAACCGGGCGGGTTCCTGCTGTGGGCGTGGATTTCTCAGGAAAATCAGCCCAAAGACACGGCCCTACAAGGTAGGACGCGCACAGACAAATACGTTAGGGCCTGGCGATCGTCGATTCACCACGGTGCGGGATGTTCATCCTCTATCCCCCGGGCCGCCGCTCTTGCCTGGTGAGACCAAACGTCCGGATTCAGAATGAAAGGACAATGATTTTACAATTCCGTGGCAATTAAGTTAGCGCCGCGTCCTACGTTCTCCCATGGGTGTGCTCTACACCCAGAAGGTAGGAAAAGCTCCCTCATGAAAAAACTAAAGAATGTTTACGAACGTTCCGTAAACCGCCGTTCTTTTATGAAAACAGGAATGCTCGCAGGAGGTGCGGCGACAATAGGTGCTGGCCTGCTAAGTGGTGGAAGTCCCGCTTTCGGTGAGGACAACGACCGTGACGATCGCCTTAGCCGCGGAGACGTAGCAATCCTCCGTTTTCTTGCGGCTGCGGAGTTAATTGAATCCGATCTCTGGACCCAATATACCGAGCTTGGAGGAGTCACCAGTGGTACACAGAACAGGTATCAGTTAGCCTTACAGTTTCTCGATGGAGATGGCTCTCAGTACATCACCAGTAACACGCTCGACGAAGTGAGCCATGCGACTTTTATCAACGCCTACCTCGAATCGAAGGGCGCTGATCCGGTCAACCTCGATAAGTTTCGCAATCTCAAAGGCAGCCAGGCCACAGGAGCGAAAGACATTGGCCGTCTAACCAACCTAATGCAACTCAACGTCGATACAAGCTGGTATATCCGGTATCGCAGCGAAACGAACCCTGACTTTGGCGCCACTTTTCCCCAGGCTATCAAAATCAACAGCCGTACAGCCATCCCCAGAAACGACGTAGATTTCGAAGGGGAGGATCATATTCAGGCCATCGCGGACACGGCGGCATTCCACTTCGGCTCCATCGAGCAGGGTGGTTCCAGTCTTTATGCTGCCCTTAGCCAGAAAGTGAGCAGCGCTGAAGTGTTGCGTATCACTCTTGGTATTGGCGGGGATGAAATTGCTCACTTTCTCGAGTGGGTCGATTTCGCCGGCAATGCAGTACAGGGGCCGCCCTTCGATTTCAATAATCAACAGTCTCCAGTCACGGACAACGGTCTCACCTTTCCTAACTTCAACAATCCTCCCAACCCTCTTCTGCAAACCAATCTCATCTTCCCTGTTCCGTGCGAATTCATCAGCCCACAGCTGCCGAAGTGCGCGGTCATCCGTCCCCTGTCTGACCAATTTGGAGGAGCAATGGCCGCTGTAGAGTCACTTACAGGATCCGGTCTCTTCACCGGCCAGTCCGGGCAGTTCTTAGCGACCCTGAGTGCCCTGGCAACCGCAGCGGACTCAGCGCGCCGCGAAAGATAGCTCGCTCGTTCGTTTCAATATTCTTAAGAAGTGTGTCCCGAGTCTGTAGTTAACCAGAACAACGCTATTCTTTTGGCCTCGGCGTGCGTTTGTGGGGACTCGGGACTTCTTTTTTGTGGAATGCGGAGGCAAAGCTTGCTCACATCTCTGATGCCGGGTACCGCAGTCAAGCACGTAGCAACTGAGGATATACTGTCCCAACTTATGCCAAATGAAGCCGTGCAAGTTCGAGGCGTGGTCGCCTGGTCCAGTTTCTTCTTTGCACTCCTCCAAAGCATCTGCACATTCTTTGCTGCTCTCAGCGGCCTGCGCCTTCTGATCGGCGTCGGCTCTCTTGCATTGAGCGCCAGTATTGGAGCAGCTCTGGACAAATTCCATGTGAATTGGATTCGGATACCGATGGTGGGACTTGCTCTTCTCGGTTCCATGCTGAACCTGGTGATTCTCATGCAGATTCGCCGTCTTCGCCGTCGTCCAGCCTCCCAATGGCGCCAAAGTCCATTAAGCCCGCGTACGATTCGCATGGAACAAATCCAGCTAATTTTATCGATCGCGACGCTGATTCTTATTGGGATCGAAGAATACCTGCATGCCCGGTTATTCCATGTACTTTAGCTGCTCTGGACTTGCTGCATTCACGACCAAATAGGATCATCCAGCCAACGAGATCTCTAGTGGTGAACTGAGACCGGCTCGGTATCTTTAGAGCCTGCAGACGCGAGAATGGGGATGATGAATTGCATAATCATCGGTACGACCTCTTCTGCGGCAGGACGGCCCGGGGTGTTGAACCACTCCTTGACGGCACCATAAATAGCCCAACTGGCAGCAGTAGCAACCATCGCGGGCGGCAGATTCAAAGCAGAACCGGGTTCCGGCATACCTCCCATTAACACCCTGCGAATGGCTGAGGTCACCGCCGCCTCTGTTAATGGCTCGAAGGCGCTTTGACGCTGGCATGTCGCGCCATCACCATGGTTCTGGGTCAGGTAATCACAGGTTGCCAGGATAAGGGCGCTCGCTGCCGACGGGCAGGTCCCGTCATAGCTGATATTGCGTTCGTGGAGCAGCATATGGAAGCCGCCAGCGACCATAGCCTCGAGCAGCGCATATTTGTCAGTGTAGTGATCGTAAAAAGTGGCGCGATTGACGGTCGCGAGTTCCGTGATGTCCTGCACGGCGATCTCGTCGAAGCTCTTTGTTTGCATAAGGGTACGCAAAGCTCCCTGAAGGAGCTGTCGCGTTCGCCGCATGCGTGGATCGCGTACTTCGCAGTCAGAAATAGGCATGGTTCTCTTCTATTAGAGGGTAGCAAAAGAAAAAAGAATCTGAAAAACGACGCATGTCGTCTATATGAACGACACAGGTTGTCTAAACATCTTGCGTCGTTTAAGGAGACTGACTATGCCTACCCTCTTACACCTGGATTCTAGTCCGCTTGAAAGCTCGATCACCCGGGAATTGACACGCGAATTCGTCAAGACTTGGCAAAACTCTCACCCCGACGGAACGGTGATCTACCGTGACCTTGCAGCCAATCAACCAAAGCCGGTGGATACCCAGTGGATCTACTCCGCTTATACACCTGAGTCCTCGCGGACGCCGGAGCAGAAGGCAACGCTGGCTCCGTCGGACGAGCTCATCGCTGAACTGGAGCATGCGGACGAGTACGTGATTGGCGTCGCGATGCACAACTTCTCGATTCCCTCCGTGCTCAAGCTCTGGATTGACCAGATCGCTCGCAGCGGACGCACGTTTGTCTATGCCGAAAGCGGACCGCAGGGACTACTCCACGGTAAGAGGGCTACGGTGCTCACCGCCACCGGCGGAATCTATGATGCGGGCACTCCAGCGAGCGCGCTGAACTTTATCGATCCTTATCTGAAGGCTGTCCTCGGTTTTATCGGAGTGACAAATGTGAAGTTTGTGACTGCCGGTGGAGCGGCCCAGGTGATGACGGGCGTGGTGGATCGTGAGGCTTTCCTGAAGCCAACTTTGGAAGCTGTACGCACGGCAGCAGCATAAATCGAACTCAAGGAACGACACATTATGAAGATCACAACCTTAATTGCGCGGATTTTACTTGGCCTGCTGTTCCTGGTCTTCGGACTGAACGGCTTTCTTCACTTCATCCCCATGCCGCCGCCGACAGGTCTGGCGGCGCAGTACATGGGCGCTTTGTATGTTTCGCATTACCTGGTATTCATCTTTCTGGTGCAGGTGATCGGTGGAGCGCTGCTGCTGGCAAACCGCTTTGTACCTCTGGCGCTGATCCTGCTGGGACCAGTCCTGGTGAACATTCTTCTGTTCCATTCATTCATGGCGCCGGCCGGCCTGCCGCTAGCTCTGGTTACAACGGTGCTCTGGGGCCTCGTATTTTACGCAGTGCGTCGGGCATTTGCTGGCGTGTTCATCCAGCGAGTGCAAGGCTGAGACAGAGTGGCGCCTATCCACCCTTTCACTAAGCGAGTGAATCGGCGCCTGTCTCCGGTTTGTGCCATGCGTGCTCGTGTCGCCCGTGATTGCAGCATCTTATTTGTTCTTATCGTTGCTTCGGTTGAAGAGATCATAGCGTGTCCACCCGTCCTTGGTTTGTGAGGCTCACTGGACCGGCGCGCTCTGGCTTCCGACCGCAGCTTTTTTCGTAGACACCTTTGTCGCAGCCAACGATATGTGGCTTTTTTCATTACTTACCGTTTTTTGTTGAGTCAGCTCTGCAACCCTGTCTGTACCGGGCACGCGGACTGCCTGTAGATCGTGACTTCCTCCGGAGTTATCAAAAATCAGGCCGCTGTGTGGTCGCAGTGGTTTATTGATTTCAGGCCGGACCATGAAGAACTTCTCACCGCCGCCATTCACGTTGCGTATGGAGAGAAGAGAAGACTCATATTTCACAGTGAATTGGTACGTTCCAGCCGGATAGGATTGACTACCCGCAGAAAAAGCAAATGGCGTAGTCACGATGATCTCCTGGGCTGAAGCAGTGTGCGTGCCCAGAGCCAAGATGCCGCTTGTAAGAGCAACTGCAAGGATTGACTTGGTGTACGGACTGACAATTTTTATGCGATTCATGGGGTGCTCCTCGTTGTGCAGAGAGAGCGATTTGGTCTGCAATTTCAGCAATCACTCTGAATTGCCTGCACTGTGATTCGATTTCAGCACCCGACCTCCAAGCGTGCGATAAAGATTGATTAAGGTGGATTAAGTTTTGTAAAGGCTGAGAAATGTCTGATTACGCGACTTCCTTCCTCACGCCAAGGCTGCACTCTTCGCCGCCGCTTCCATCCAGGAAAATGTCGTAAGGCGCTAGCCAGATCGTACGGATGTTATAGGAACATGTAATTTCCCCGGCAGCCACGGGTTGTTAGTATCACGGCTGTGACGATTCTTCAGAACGAAATTTGCTTCATCCATTTATCGATATGACGACGACCATGAAGAGGCCGACGACGCACAACAACAGACGGCATCGAGATCACGATTTGGATGCTGAGGAGAATACGGACCTGCTGGAGTGCGCGAAACTCGGTGACGTCAATGCATTCAACCTGCTTGTAGGTCCGTACAGGCGTGGAATGTTCGCGTCTATATTGAGGATCACGAAACATCAGGAAGACGCCGAGGATGTCATGCAGGAGGCATTACTGCGCGCCTATACGCACATCAAAACCTTTCGAGGAGAATCTCGTTTTAACACCTGGCTTACGAGGATTGCTATCAATCAGGCCCTGATGTGTCTGCGTGCGAGGCGAAGATCGATGGTTTCACTCGATTGCATTCCTTTACCCGACGAGGATTCCTTCACGCTGGACCTGCCGGACTCCCGCCCAAATCCCGAGCAGCACTGCGGAAATTCCGAACTTGAAGTGACATTGCTTCGGCTGATCAACCGACTTCCATCGTCATTTCGCATTGTGTTTGTTATGCGCTACCTTCATGAGTGGTCCACCGAAGAGACAGCAAATACCCTGGGAATCACCGTGGCTGCAACAAAGACCAGACTGCTCAGAGCGCGTCGGCATCTGCAGCAGCAACTAGGTAAGAGACACGAGCGTGTCGACAAGACAGAAATACCCTGAGTCTCTGTTCCATCAAACTTCACAACAGAACTTAATTCAGCACTCGCAGGTTGACGCGATGGAGAGTTCTAAAGCAAGGTGCAGCAGTCGCGAATCAGTCGATCTTGCGCAGTGAATCGAGGAATAGAAGATGGGGGAGGTTTCGCGTTGCTCACACATGCATGGAATCATAGGAATGGACCACTGCCAGCTACTCTCCCTCAACCTCGTTTGACCTTGCGGGGATTTTGCCGCCAGTGATACTAAAGCTCTTGAATCCGGTTTTTCCCTTCACTTCAGGCTCATTCTCAGGTTGTTCGAATGAGGATTCCGTCTGCTCGTCGTTCAGCTGATCACTTGGGTTGCTCATATTTTCTCCTTGGGGAACATGCTTTGCTTTTCTTCGCAGCTATTGTGCTTTTACTTTAGCCAACAGCGTCTGCATCTCCGGATCCACCTGCAGATCCGCCAGCGATACGCCTTGCTGTCTGGCTTGCCGGATGAGTCGTTCCGCGCTGCTCTCATCCGCGAGATGATTATAGGCCTCAACCGCGTTTATCAGCACTTCCGGATCATTGGGGGCAAGTGAGAGCGCCGCTTCAAGATGAGGGATAGCCCGTTCCCGCAGGCCTTTTTTCGCGTAGACCAATCCCAGCCACGATTGACTCTCAGCCTTCCGCGGATTCATCTTGGTCTGTGCCTCGCCCAGACTCTCCACCTGGTCAAGCGCTCGATCTGCCTTCTGGTGCTCGCCCAGCCAACGATAGGCCAGCTCCGCATACCGCCACGATAAAATCTCCTGACGGTTCAGGGCAATGGCCTTTTCGCTCGCGGTTACGGCGTCAGCATAGCGTTTTTCATGCAAATAAAGCAGAGCGAGATTGCCGTATGCGGCGCTGGTTGTGTCCAGTGCAAGCGACTTGCGCAGCGCGTTTTCTGCTAATGGATACGATGATGGATCACCGCTGTCGAGGTAAAATCCGCCGAGGTTGGAATA
Organism: Acidobacteriota bacterium; assembly: GCA_013285705.1. Lineage (GTDB taxonomy): Bacteria > Acidobacteriota > Terriglobia > Terriglobales > Acidobacteriaceae > Alloacidobacterium. Next base: position 1,668 of record JABDHA010000007.1, on the reverse strand, counting down.
GAGCATCGGATTATCAGGGCTCAAGGAAATAGCCTCTTTCCCTTGCTCGATAGCGTCGTTATAGCGACCATGGCGATTGTAAAATCTGGCAAGCTCGTTGCGGTTCGACCAGTCGCCGGGACTGAGTGCCGCTGCCCGCTTGTATTCCGCCTCCGCTTCATCAAGCCGTCCGGCCTGCTCATTCAACCAGGCAAGACCGATCACTGCGTCCGGGTTACGGCTATCGAGCGCGACTGATTTTTGAAATTCGGTCAGAGCCAGCTCATTGTTGCCGGTGAGCGTATGCAGCCAGCCGAGAGTGTAGTAGACGCCCGGGATGGAAGGGTTGAGCTTGATTGCAGTTTCGCAGTCGGCCAGCGCCGCCTGCAGCCACTTTGCGTTCCTGTCGCTCTGGTATTTGAGCCGGTATGCCTCCCCCAGCTTTGCATAGGCGAGCGCAAAATCGGGGTCCTGCGCGACGGCATTTTGCAGGCGATTGACGGCCAGGTCTAAATTCTCCGGCTTATCGAAGCGCTGCAAATAACTGAGCGCTTCGAGATACAGATCATAAGCCGCAGGCACATTGCTGCTGCCTGAGCGCGCGACTGCGCCATGCGCGCCGGAGACATTGAGGAGGCGGCCCAGCTGCGTGACGGCATCCTGCTCTGCCGCAGCCAGATCGCTGTTGTCGTTCACTGCGGTCACTGCACCAATCTGCCGCAATGTTTCCGCATTGATAAGGTTGATATCGATGGCCACGTGCTGCCCTGCGCGCTCCAGTCTGCCTTTCACAACAAGTGTTGCGCCGAGCTGCTTGTACGCTGCGACGGGATCGGTTACGTTGCCACCGCGGACCACACTGGCGGGGATGACCCACAAGGACTGCTGGCTGGTATCCAGATTGGAGAGTGCGGCGGTCATGCTTTCCATTAGACCGGCAGCCAGGGAGCTGACGGCCGGATCAGCGCTGGCGTTGTCAAAAGGCAGCACAGCAATATGCTTTTCTTTTGGTCCAAAGAGCAGACCGCGCACATGTTCGCGCGGCACGGGAAAGACAATGACGGCCAGCAGCAAGAGGAAGACGGCAATGGCCGGGATCATCCGTCGCTTGCCTGAAGGTTCGGGCGCTGTCCCGACTGAGGCAGCGGCGACGATTCTGCTGAGAGCTTTCTTCTGCGCGGATGAGGCTTTGCGCGACTTACGCAATGACCTTGACGTGGTGTCGGTGGGCAGAACCGCGCTACGTGCGCCCGCCACGGCAGAGCTTTCCGGGCCAGTGGCTTTCTCAGGAAAGTCACGCAGGTCCAAAGCTGCCAGGTCATGAAGCAATTCATCACAGCTTGCATAGCGAAGCCCGGCTGACTTCGATAGACACTTATAAACAATTCGCTGGAGACCGAGTGGCAGTTCACCGGCGATCTCTGGCGGATCATTGCAGATGCTGTGGATGATGGCGGGCAGCGTATCACGCCGGAAGGGGTGGTGGCCGGTCAGCATCTCGGCTGCAGTTACGCCGAGGGCCCAGATGTCTACTCTCTGATCAACAGCCTCGCCGCGTAGTTGCTCAGGCGCCATGTAGGAAGCGGTCCCGGAAATGGTCATGCTCCGCGTCTCGCTGTCGCTGCTGATCGACTTCGAGAGCCCAAAGTCGACGATCTTGACGCCGTTCTGACGCGTGAGCAAAATGTT
>JABDHA010000006.1 GCA_013285705.1 Acidobacteriota bacterium | reverse complement strand
CCATAGAGACGAGTGTTTGACAGCGACGTTTCTGTCCCGAAATAATCAGCTATTCCGGCACATGACGGAAATAATGCTTTCCATGGAAGGGCAAGCGGGATATTCTGCTGCGCTTGTCCATGGTCCACATCACGATCAACGCATGAGATGTTCGGGAAGGCGGTGAAAAACCGCCACTGCCCCGCAACTGTGAGCGCGTATTTCCGCGTCTGGTAAATCGAGGCGCAGTGAAGGACGCCCGACCTGTGGCCACTGGGAATTTCCGGGAAGGCGGTCAGGCAGCAACGCGCAAGTCAGGAGACCGGTCTTACTGCGCATGAACCGCGTTCCGAGGGGAACGGAGGAAATTATGTTGAAGAGATTGCGGCCTGGAAGTCGCGTTGCCCTGTTGTCTGCTTACCTGCTGTTTGTTGCTGTGCCGCTGCACGCCGTTGTTGTGCGCGGACGAGTGACCGATCCGCTGGGCAATCCCATTGCGCATGCCAGCATCGCTCTTGTTCAGAATGGGCAGGTAGTTACCGCCTCCACAACCCAGTCCGATGGAAGCTATCAACTGACGAACTCCGCTACAGGGCGCTTCTATGTGCTTGCCGGGGGCACGTCGTTCCGACAGCTGGCGACGCAGAGTTTCTACGGCGGGTCGCTGGATGGTGTCGAGCAGGACATCGTGCTTGAGCCGGAGTGGGTGCGGCAATCGATTGTTGTCACAGCAACTGGCACTCCATTGCCGCAAGCACAGTTGAGCGCGTCGATTACGAACCTGAGCAAGACCGACTTTATCAATCGCGCGGATCTGGTCGACGTGATGCGCCAGGTGGCTGGAGTGAATGTGGTGCAGACGGGGCAGCGAGGCGGCGTGGCCAGCATCTTTGTGCGTGGTGGAAATTCGGATTCGAACAAGATTATCTTTGACGGCGTACCGATTGAAGACATTGGCGGAGTCTTCGATCTTTCGACCATCGCATCGACCGGAGTGTCAAATGCCGAGGCGTACCGCGGGCCGAACAGCGTGCTCTATGGATCGGATGCGGCAGCGGGTGTGATTGGTTTCAACACGCCGCGCGGTTCGACTCCGTTTCCATCTCTACTATATGAGGGCGATGCCGGGAATTTCGGGACATATCGCAATGAGGTACAGCTTGGCGGCACGCTGCGGGCCTTCGATTACTACGGCGCCTTCAGCGATCTGCAGACGAAGAACTCCATTCCGCAGAGCGAATACCACAATATTGTCGAGACGGCGAATCTGGGATACGCGTGGTCTTCGGCAACTACAATTCGCGTGTCGGCGCGCAACGCGGACATCGCGACCGGTCTGCCGAATGCCTATCAGTTCTATGGAATTGCGAACGATGCCAAGCAATCAGACCAGGACATTTATATGGCGGGAACAATCGATCATGAATTTTCTGACCGCTGGCATGGACTGGTTCGCTATGGCATGGCCCGCAAGCGGGAGGAGTCGACGCAGTGGTCGCCGACCGGAATCTATGACGAGGCTGACGGTATTTATCTTGGAAATCCGGTCACGATTCAAGGCGCAAATGGCTATGCAGTCAGCGGTCAGGCCATCCTGAACTACGCCGGCACATATCCGGTAACCTCAGACCTTGTTTCCAACCGCGACAATTTATATGCGCAAATGGATTACCAGTTCACGCCGCATCTGATGGCGATTGCTGGGTTCCGTTTTGAGGATGAGCGCGGGGCCGACCGCTATCCGGGCTTTACCAATGATGCGCTGGAACGCGCCAACTACGATTACATGCTGCAGATTGGCGGCGACTTCAAAAATCGGATCTTTTATTCGCTCGGCGGGGGCGTTGAGAAGAACCAACTCTACGGCACGGAAGGCACTCCGCGTATTGGGCTCTCGTACTATGCGGTGCGACCGGGCGCGGGTAAGTTTCACGGAACAAAGCTGAACTTCAATTTTGCCAAGGGCGTGAAAGAGCCAAGTCTTACCGATCAATTTGACTCGCTTTATGCATTTCTTTCTTCCTATGGTGGACAGCAATCCGTTCAGCAATATGGTATTCAGCCCATCGGAGCCGAACGTTCGCGCAGTTACGACGGCGGGGTGGAACAGAATTTTTTCAGCGAACGCGTGCTGCTTCGGGTGACCTACTTTCATAACGAGTTCGGAAACCAGATTGAATCAGTGGCTCCCACTGCTCTGACGCAGCTTTTGCCGCAGCTTTCGCCTGAGCAGCAGCAGCAACTCATCTCTCTACTGCAGGTTTCTTTCGTGTCGCCTACCTTGAACTCACTGGCATTTCGTGCGCAGGGTATCGAGAGCGAGGTGCAATACGGGCTTGGCAGGAATATCTTCTTTCGCGGCGGTTATACCTATCTCGACTCGGTGGTGCAGCACTCGTTCACTTCGGATGCTTTGAGTCCGACATACAATACGGCGTCATCATTTCCGGATGTGCCGATCGGCGTGTATTCACCGCTGCGTGGAGCGAGGCCTTTCCGCCGTCCGCCCCATACTGGATTTTTAACTGCTACCTACACAGGCAAGAACTGGACGCTGGTTGGCAACGGTTCCTGGGTCAGTCGCAGCGACGATTCGACTTTTCTTGGTGGGCAGGATGCGTTCTTTGGCAACTCACTCATTTTGCCGAATCGCAATCTCGACCACGGCTACGCCAAGCTGGACCTCGGCGCGGTATGCCAGGTGCGCCCCTGGATCGCGGTGTACACCCAGTTGGACAATGCACTGAGCAATCAGCATATCGGCCCCATCGGATATACCTCCTTGCCGTTTAACTACCGCATAGGGCTGAGATTTTCGCTGGGGAAAGAAAAGAAATAGTCACGACACTCAATCGATAAAGAGGGGCTATTACGGCCCTTCTTTTGGCAACTGGATTGTGCCGATCAGAAGCTGAACTTCCTGGAGAATTCCGGTGACTCTTTGCCTCTGGCTTATTAGCCGGGGCTGGAAAAAAAACAACAGAAAATTCTGTGGATAGCAGAGCCCATTTCCTGCAGGCGGCGAAATGCTTACAATCAAAGCATGGTTTCAGGAGTGTCCTCGGGTTTCATGTTACGTAAGCTTTCAGCCTTTTCGCTCTGTCTACTAGTGGGTACGCCGCTTCTTCTTTCCGGACAGGATACGAAGCGCGGGCGCAAGTACACGCCACCGCCGCCAACCTGCAAGATCACTGTGACCGTGACCAAGGCTACGAACGGCAAGCCGGTGGAGAATGCGGGCGTCATCTTTCATCCCATCAAGGATGGGAAAGATCAAGGCAATATGGAGTTGAAGACCAACGAGGAAGGCAAGGCCGTGCTGGATGTTGTTCCAGTTGGCGATACCGTCCGGCTGCAGATTATCGCGAGCGGTTTTCAAACCTATGGGGCCGATTACCAGATTGATGCGGCTACCAAAGAGATTGATGTAAAACTGCTCCGGCCGGGTCGTCAGTACTCCATTTATGAGAAGCATGACGATTCTCAGATTGGCGGGAAGGACGAAGCGCCGAAGCCGTCAGATCAAAATACGCAGCCGCATTAATTCGCGTCCTGATCCGCGTGCAGAGTTGTAATCTGCACGCGCCCATCACAGATGGTGAGCGGATGGCTGACCGTGAAGCTCTCGGTAGCGCCGGGAGCGGAAACGCTGATACGCGAGACGACTGGGCAGCCATCTCCGGTAGACCAGCCAATCTGAAACCAGGCCTCACCCTTAGGCTCGAGCAATACCTGCGCGCCCGATTTACCGCCATTCTCCGTCTGGGCTGTATTTTGGGGAGCTGACGGCGGAGCCAACTGCGCGCTCAGCGTCGATGCGGTGACGCGGTCGACGACTACGCTGACCACCGGGGTCCCATCCTGTTCAAGTAGCGAGATGGATGGGTAGCCGCCGAGACGGCAGGCGGTGAGGCCCTGGTTGTCGAAGGCGAGCTTAACTGCGCGATATTTTCCATTCACAGCCGCCTCAATTTCCGTCACGGAGAGATTTTTGCTGTCGCAGGGATCAGCGGCGTCGGTTGTCGCTCCATCTGCCCGTTTCACGAGTTCGGGTTTGCTGGCTGCTACCAAGTATGGGGCATTGGGGTTTGTCCCTCCGCGGGCATTTTGCGGGCCGTCCTCCTGCAGCAAGGTTGGAGCGCCACCTCGGAGGGTGGAAGCATGCTGGGAGTGTGAACAGCCCTCCATCCATGGTCCCAGGACTGAGATGCTGGCTGCCATGGCAATGGAAAGGATGCGGGACAGCGGGGAACTCATAACTGTGGCCTCGGTGCAATTCATAGGATGATGCCTGCACTGGATTGGTTGCAGTTTGCAGGGGTTGAATGGTCCGCTACACGTCTTAGCGTGCGGGGAGAAAACTCCTCTGCGGACGGTGAAACAGCTTTAACGGACAGGTAAAATTAGGTCTATGGACAGTTTACAGGGCAAGGTGGCGCTCGTCACGGGCGCGGCCAAGCGCATAGGCCGCACGCTGGCGCTTACATTGGCAGGTGCTGGAGCAAATGTCGCGATTACGTACCGTGACTCGGAAAATGACGCAGAAAAGGCCGTTTTAGAGCTGGAAAAGCGGAAAATCGAGGCCTTAGCGGTGCATTGCGATGTTCGCGATCCACAGTGCGTGGAAGACGCGGTTGCTGCGGTGGTGAAGCGCTTTGGACGACTCGATCTGCTGGTGAATAACGCAGGTGTTTTCGAGACGGCTGTGCTCGAAGAGATTACGGTTGCGCAGTGGGACGCCATGTTTGAGACGAACACCCGCGGGCCATTCCTGATGGCGAAGGCGGCGCATCCGCATCTGAAAGCGGCTCGCGGGCGCATCATCAATATCGGCTCGCTGGGCGGACTGCATCCGTGGCCGACACATGGGCACTACTGCACATCCAAGGCTGCATTGCACATGTTGACGCAGACGATGTCGAAGGCTTTTGCGCCGGAGATCAGCGTGAACTGTGTCGCTCCGGGAATGATTGTGAATGGCGAGGTCTCGGGCGACTATGAGCATTTTGCTCATAAAACTCCTATGAAGCGGAATGGAACTCCGGAAGACGTGGCTGCTGCGGTGATGTTTTTTGCGAGTGGACCGCACTTTATTACCGGGCAGATTCTTAGTGTGGATGGCGGTCTAGGCTTATGAGCCTACCCCCGGGGTGGGGGGAAGGCGTCAGGTCTTTGAAAACAAAGGCTTCTGAAATTTTATCGCCGCAAAGTATTGATTCTGTTTAGCTTGTTTGCAAAGTATTGATTTTGCTTGATTTGTTGAAAATTTCGTAAGGTTTTCTTGCCCTATTTCTATTTTAGCAATTTCAATGGAAATACTCTGCCAGACCTGGTTGGCTTTATTTGGTTTATTTTCAATCGGTTAGCGGATTATTGTCAGAAGCAGGGCTTGACAGGCACAGCAGCTTTACGTTGCGGTGTCCACTCCGTTGCTTCGTGCTCTGGTGTCACTTCACTATTCGCTCGCAACCGCCTAGCCGGACACGCGTTCCATTTGTTTGGTAATAAAACGCTTGCCGCACATGTGTTAACCACATGGAAACATACGTCAAGCGGTAGGTTCACACGAACGGGCTGGAGAAGTTTGGAGCCTGTTCAAGCGGAACCTGCCCGGAACGTATGTTTCGGTAGAGCCGTTTCATCTTGATCGGCTGCCTCTTTTCCTTTGATGGTGGTGGCGATACGGCACTCTTGAGAACTTGAATAGTTCTTTCGCTAACTTCTCAAAATTCTCTCCGGCATTTGATCCTTCGTGATATTCGTGTTTCATCTCCACTAATTATCCGGCCGATGTCATTCGAGGAAAGTCCGTGCTCCCCAGTGAATCTAAAAAACTACACTCCAAATTGAGTGAGATTGAACAGGCGCTTCATAATCAGGAAACCACCGTACGCGACGCATCCAAGGCCGCGGATGTAAAGGAAGGGGAAATAGCCGGGATCATCGCCGGTATAGCCCCTGCTATACGTCACGCCAACAAAGACGTACCAACTTACGAGAAGGCCCAGCGCAAAAAGGAATATTCCCTCAATAAGCTTGAATTGGCACTGCAGAGGCGCACGGTGTGTGCGGCTTGGTTCACTGCTATCGCCACTCTTTTGGCCTTTGGTGCGGCAGGTATCTACGCGCACATTGCTTCTGAGCAGCTCGATCAGATGATTACGGCCAATCACGCGACTCGATGCGCGACTTTGGTCACCGCTCAATCCGCCGCTGAAAGCGCCTACCACTCGCGGGAGCAAGAACGTGCATGGGTAGAGCCGTGGATTCCTAATGCCAATTCGTTCACTGTTTCCAATCCAGGGAAAACGGTTGGCCGTGAGGTCAGAGTGTTCGTTCGCACTACTGTCGGAGAGAGCCAGTTTGGGCCATTGACTATTAGCCCGTATACATACTTCCCAGCCCCCTTCATATTTCCTGTAAGCATTCCGCCACACCAGCGCCTGAGGGGGAAGATAACCTATGTCGATGTCTTCGGCGTTAGCCATTGGGTGAAGTTCTGTTATAGCTTCGGCGAAAAGGGCCAAATGAGTCCCTGCGAAACAGGTAATGAGGAAGACCACAATTTGGAGAATCCGCCCGAGAACACTATTCCCAGAGAATGCAGACAGTAGCCAAGCTACATGCATGTCAACCGTTTTAAGGCCATTTGTTTGCCGACGACCTACCTGGAAGGGGACGCCGAGCTTGAATGGAGTGCGTTGTCCTGATGTCACCAGCTGAGAATTCATTCCAGGTTGCCGGTGATCCACCCGCAAATGTAGGCGATCTCAAACACCCTGGTACACGAGTGCAGCAAAGTCAGCCGGGTTCTGGAACAAGTTGCCCCATTCCGCGTCATAGCGTGCCCCAGGTTTAGCCGAGATAACTTCAGGCAAGGTCTTGCCCTGTCTTTTGAGAGCTGCAACTTTATCGCGGATCTCAACCAACACGTCCCGGAACAGGATCAGGTCGGCTTTGCCTCCCACGGCTCCGTGTCCGGGAATGACGATGGTCTTGTCGGTGACTTTTGCGATGTTCGCTTCCGCCGCGCTGATGTGGCCGTCGATGCTGCCTCCTGACGCGTAATCAATAAAGGGATAATCGCGGTTCCAAAAGGTGTCTCCGGTGTGAAGAATGTCTGCCTCTGGGAAATACACAGAGATATCGGAGTCTGTGTGAGCAGGCGAGTAGTACTTCAGCATCAGAGTCGTGTTGTTGAAGTCCAGGGTGTGTTCGTCTTTGAATACGATGGAGGGGATTGCACCTTCCGGGGCAGCTGGGAAAGTGTACTGCCAGTTGCCTTCGACGCGCGTGGGTTGGGAAAGATGTTTGCGCGTGTTCTCGTGCGCCAGGATGGTGGCTCCGGCTTCATGCATCCACTCGTTGCCGCCGGTGTGGTCGAAATGCCAGTGGGTATTTATCAGTAGTCTGATGGGATCCCGGTTGATGCTGGCGAGGACTTCAGAGACGTGCGGATGTGCAGTGATGATTCCCGCATCCACCAGTAGCATTCCGTCAGGTCCAGTAAGAACGGCTATATTTCCACCTGCGCCCGAAAGGATGCTGATATTGCGGCGAAGATTTTGAACTGTGACTTTCGCTGTGGCGGCTTCTTTGAACGCCCCTTCGACAAGACCGCCGGTATTGAGTACCGCTTCGGGGACCATAAAATCCTCCTGTCGCTTTCGCCCTTGATCTTAGTCGACATCTTCCGTCTCTGCGCCAAATCTGAAAGAGAATTCAGCCTGTCTTCGTGATAGGTCTTCTGGATTTGTTATTGAAAGAAAGTCAAAATTTCCTGTTGCTTTCCAAAAGGAGGCATGCCATGTTATTCCTGTTGGAAACCTAAAGGTTGATTTGCCATGAAGGAAAAGCCCGACGTTTTGCAAGGTACGCTGGCGCTGATGGTGCTCAAGACACTCGATGTCCTGGGACCGCAGCACGGCTGGGGAATCGCCCGTCGCATTGAGCAGATCAGCGGAGATCTTCTGGCTGTCAACCAGGGCACGCTTTATCCCTTGTTGCTCAGGCTGGAGAATGAAGGCTCGATTGCCTCCGAGTGGGGCGCATCGGAAAATAATCGCCGTGCGCGCTTCTATCGCCTTACCGCAGCCGGCCGTAAGCAGCTCCAGGCGGAAACCCGCGAATGGGAGCAGACCGCGGCGATCATCGCGCGCTTTTTCAAAGTGAAGGCGGAGGATTTACCGTGAAATTCCTGCGACGCTTCTTCATACGCCTGTCGAATCTCGCCACAAGGCGGAGTGCCGATCAACGCCTGCGGGAAGAGATGACCGAACATCTCGCGTTCCAGACGGAGGAGAATCTGCGCTCAGGCATGTTACCCGCCGAGGCGCGGCGGCAGGCCGTGCTCAAGTTCGGCGCGGCTGAAGCGATCCGGGAGCACCACCACGCCGAGCAAAGCCTTCCCTTTATCGAAAATCTGCTCTTCGACCTGCGGTACGCGGTTCGCATGCTTTTGCGATCTCCTGGATTCTCTTTCATCGCAATCGCCACCATGGCGCTGGGCGTCGGAGCCACCACTGCGATCTATAGCGTGATCGACGCCACGCTGCTGCACCCCTTGCCGTATCCAAACCCTGCCGAGCTGGTGCGTATCCAGGATGACCTTCCCGGCGTAGGCGCGCAGGATGTCGGCATCTCCGTGCCTGAGTGGAGAGACCTCGAGAGTTCCGGGATATTCCAGGCCGTGTCGGTTTCCGGCACCGGCGCAGACGTGAACCTTACCGGTAGTGCACAGCCCGAGCGTCTCAGCTACAAGCACGTTACGCCGAATTACTTCGCGGTCTTCGGTGTAGACGCGCAGTTGGGTCGCACATTCGATCCGCACGATGCCACTCCCGGCTTCAATCTGGAGGCCGTGATCAGCGACGGGCTCTGGAAGAGGGAATTCGGAGCCGACCCGCACATTGTCGGCAAAGCTCTGCTCCTGGACAACGACGTGTATCACGTCGTGGGCGTGATGCCGCGCAGTTTTCGCGATCTGGGCTCAACCAGCGAGGAGCGGAATACGGAAGTGTGGCTGGGAGCCGGCATGGCGGGTCTGCCGTTTCCGACCCCGCTGCGCGGCTTACGTCTGCAGAGTCGAGCGGTCGCGCGCCTGAAGCCCGGTCTCTCGATTGCGGCCGCGCAAGGACGTCTCGATGCGCTGGTTGCATCGCTGAAAAAGCAATATCCGGCGGAGTATCCGGCACAGGCCGCATGGACTCTGCATCTGACTCCTCTCAGCGAAAGCGTGGTCGGCAGCGTTCGCCAATCTCTCATTCTGCTGTTCGGCGCAGTAGGATTGGTCCTACTGATCAGTTGCGTCAACGTCGCCAATCTCCTGCTCGCCAGGGCCAGTGTGCGAGGTCGTGAGATCGCGGTTCGCCAGGCTCTGGGAGCCACAAGAGCGCAGCTCATCCGCCAGTTCCTCGCCGAGAGTCTGCTGCTCTTCTTGCTTGGCGGGATCGCCGGTTTTGCGATTCTCTTCTTCACGAGGAAATTTCTGCTCCAGTTGGTTCCGGAGAGCCTCCCGCAGATGAACGACATATCGATCAACTGGAGCGTGCTGGCGTTCTCTATGGCTGTCTCTGTCGTAGCCGGAACTATCTTTGGGCTTGCTCCCGCGTGGCTCATGAGCCGCTTCGATTTGATCGGTACGCTTAGGCAGGAAGGACGCGGCTCCAAGGGTTCCCCGGAACGCTCGCGTGCCCGCCAGATTCTGGTCATGAGTGAATTGGCGCTCTCCCTGGTGCTCATGGTCGCCGCGGGACTTCTGTTGCGCAGTTTCTGGGACTTGTTCCAGGTGCAGCCTGGGTTCAATCCTGATCGCGTCATGGCCGTTCAAACCTGGCTTCCGGGACCTAACGATCCCAGTCAGGATATCTACCGAACCGCGACCCAGGAAGCGGTCTTAGTGCGCGAGGTTCTTCGCCGCAGTCGAACCCTGCCGGGCGTGGAAGAAGTGGCCATCGGCGACGCGGACGCTCTTCCCCTGAGCCACAGCAATCCCGGCCGACTGCCATTGATCCAAGAAGGAATCAGGGAAGGCCTCGAGACGAAGGACAATCAAGCTCCTGTGATCAATAGTCCCATCGTTTCGCCCGAATACTTCCACCTGTTGGGTATGCCGCTGTTGCGCGGACGCCTTTTCAGCGACCACGACGTTGAGGATACTCCCCAAGTTGCGGTCATCAATGAGGCCGCAGCTCGTACCTACTGGCCAAATCAGGACCCGCTTGGCAAACGCGTCCGCTTGCATTTGGATGCCCGCGAGCTGTTGAACTCTGCCAAGCCAGCCTGGACCACGATCGTCGGGGTGATTGCGGATGCCCGCACGGAATCGTTGGCGGACGAGGCAATTCCCGAGATCTACCGTAGCGTGTACCAGCACCCCGCCAAAAGCCTGGCCATCTTTCTTCGCGGACAACTCGATCCCAGCACCATCCCCGCACAAGTGCGCGCGCAGGTCCAGTCCATCGACTCGGGACTGCCTGTCTTTCATGCAGAGACTTTGGATCACGTCCTCTCCGATTCGCTTTCGGTCAGGCGATTCTCGATGGAAATGGTGGCGTTTTTTGCGGCCACGGCCTTGCTGCTGGCTGGGCTTGGAATCTACGGGACTATCTCCTATGTTGTGAATGAACAGCGACGTGAGATTGCCATTCGCCTCGCGCTGGGAGCTCAACGAGGCAATATCCTCAAGATGGTCTTGCGCCGTGGATTCGGTTTGGCCGCTGCTGGCGCCGGGCTGGGTGTGGCCGGTGCGCTCATCGTCTCTCACCTCATGGCCGGACTGCTCTACGGCGTGTCGCCTACCGATCTAACCACCTTCGCTGGCGTCACCCTTGTACTTACCGCTGTTGCGCTTGCCGCCAGCTATATCCCGGCGTTGCGCGCCATGCGCGTCGATCCGATCACTACACTTCACTCCGAATGACTCCTCGAACTGGGTCACTTAGTTGGGAGGCCTCGCTCACTTTTGCGATTCGTCCAGGAAAGTGGTGACGATTGAAATAACAAGCGCCGGTTTACAGTCGAGGACGACATGCCCGCATCCGGGAATCAATGCTAGCTGTCCTTTGGGTAAAAGCCGAAATGTTTCGACGAGTCCGTCCAAGTTGTTATAGAAATCGTGATCCCCAGCCATGATCAAAGTGGGACTTTTGATAGCACGAATCTCATCCTGCTTGACGTAATAAGGAGCGTGATACATCAGGTCCAGTTCTCGAATCAGCGGCTCCCATTGGCTAGGGTCGGGCATGATGGCTTTGCGTTTGGCCACTAAGTCAGGAACCTGCTTCTGCATAAGCTCCGGCGTTAATGGATCGGCTTCAAGGGCCTGCAATGCCTGATCATAAGTACCTTTTGAGCCTCCGATCGCGATCAGCCTGTTGATGCGCTCAGTATGTGCGGAGGCAAGCAGGTAGGATGTGATGGCGCCTTCGCTGAAGCCGAGTACATCTACTTTTTCGTCATCTTTGAATACTTCCTCGATCACTGCCCACGCGTCGAGGGCAAATTGACGATGAGATAGTGGAACTTTGCCGCGTTCCGATTTGCCGTAGCCGCGGGTGGCGATGGCGATAACGGTACGGCTCTTGCTCATTTCGCGGATGAGATCGGCGAATTCGTCGATATAGCCATATTCGCCGCCATGCAGCAGCACAAGCGGGCGACCGCCGGTACCATACCGCTCATAATAAATTTTGGCATCGGGTGTCTGGACATAGTGGCCTACTGCGGCGTTTGATCCGTATGGAACGTCAGACTGGGCGTTGAGAAGAGGCGAGACAAATAGCAAGAACAGCGAGAGATGGACAAGAGCGCGCATTGGTTGAAGGTCCTCAGTGACTACTCCTGTGGCATCTTCACATGAAGGGCCAGTCTTGCGAGGTTGTAACTCATTGAAAACAGGAGTCAGCGTCCTTCGAGAATGAAAATCTCTGTCCGATGGTGGACCGACGTGTCCGGAAGCGAACGTATGGGAACGAGGGGGATTTGATTTCAACCGCGCGACTACGTTCCATCGGCGCCCACTTAACTGATCGACAAAATTGAGATCGTGAATCGCAATGCCCGGCGGTAAGATGCTCCAATGGCCGCGTCCTCTTATGAGGTCTTCCTCAGTCATAGCAGCAGGGACAAAGAGCAATCGATGAATGCAGATATATTGTGTTCGTCCTGTCTCCTGACTTCTGCAACTCCGAATGGGTGGAAGTCGAACATACCAGCAGCATTGCCGACGATCCAGCGGCCTAAAGCGTAAAGTGCGACCGCCGGACCGGCCGAGTTCGCTATTGAACCGTTAGCGTAATGACGGAAGAGTGGGAAATGTTTTGCGACGGCTCGGTGGTCTGTGCTGTGACGGACACCTGGTAACTAACAGGCGAGGTAGAACCTGTGGTTCCATGGCCGGAGCCGCCGCCGCAGCTCGTGGTTATAAGCGTGACGAAGCCGAAGATAGCAAGAACAAGAAAGCTCACAAAGCGTTTCCGACGTGAGGCCGAGGGCAGAAAACAAAACACGAGTCCGGCAAGAATGGCCGTAGCGCCAGTAGTGGTCAGACTGGGAGACTGAATCAAAGAGGCGGATTGCGTAGAGCCGACGGTATGAATACTCAGAGCCACTTGTCCTTGGCCCATCGAAAGCGTGGAGGGGCTGAAAACGCAAGTGGCCTGAGCTGGAAGGCCAGAACATGAGAAAGATAGCGGCGCACTAAAGCCACCAGAGGCCGTGATGGCGAGTTGGAATGTGGCGGATTGGCCGGCGGTGACGGTCGCGGTAGTCGGAGTGCTTTGGATGGAAAAACCGCCGACGAAGAAAACCACGGATTCCGTGAGTACCGATGACGTGCTCCCTTGAACCTGGGAGTTTCCCGAGTAAACCGCAGTTATCGAGTGAGAGCCGACGCCGAGGTTGGACGTGGTGATGGTAGCTGGCTGCCCAGTAGCAATGGAGACAGGTGCACTCAGCTGGGTCTGTCCATCGAAGAAGGTAACAGTGCCTGAGCTATCGACACCCACAACAGCAGGCGAAATGGAAGCGGTGAAGGTTATGTTTCCGTCGAGCGGGGCAGGGTTGAGGCTGCTGGAAAGGGTTATGGAACTGGGAATAGGCTCGACGTGATGGGTTGCAGAGAGGGTCACCGCTGAATAAATCGCGTTCCCAGGCCAGGATGCTGTAAGGCTATGTGTTCCGGGCAGTACAGATGTGGAGACCGAAAACGAAGCCTTATTGTCTGAAATGGGGGCTGAACCGAGAGACGTGCCATCGAGCGTGAATGTCATCGTTCCGGTGACCGGAGTGAAGGAAGATGGGACAAGCGTGGCATCGAAAGTGAGCGGCTGACCGTACTCTGAGGGCTCGGGGGTGATGGTTAATGTCCCAGTAACGGGCGGATTGCCTTGGTTCATCAAGACAGTAACTGAACTGGCTCGGATATTGTAATCACCATTAGAAAAAACCAGGTCGAGGAAGCCATCGTGATTGAGATCGGCGATAGAGAGGTCCGAAATTCCGCTTCCAGCGACGTAATTGACCTCGGAATCGAAGGTGCGCTTAGGAAGGCTGTTGACAATACCCACGGCGTAAGCCTCAAAAAAACCGCCGCCTGTTTTGAGAATTAAGTCTTCCAGTCCCTGATTGCTCAGGTCCGCTGCATAAATTTCAGTGTAAACACGGTTAAATGTTCCAGCCAAGGTGCCTGGGGTGAAATTCCCATGACCGTCACCATAGAAAACGAACGCTGCTGAGATAGCTGCACCTGGCAAAACAAGAAGCGGGTTCTGTTGTTCGAGAAGCAAGGCGAAATCCTGATTCCCGTCGCCATCGAAATCTCCGGTGGTTACATCTGCTCCGATCCAACTGCTGAAAACACTGGTTGGAATGGGTACCGTGACAGCGTTGGCATCAAAGGTGCCGTCCCCATGCCCCTTGCAAATTGTAACGTTTGCTCCCGCAGCCCAAACGGCGTCGAGTTTGCCGTCGTGATCGAAATCAGCAAGAGCAGGTATGGAATGGACTCCATTCTGATCTTGACTTGAATTAGGGCTCACAGTTGTCGTGGTAGTCGTGAAAGTGCCATCTCCATTGGATAGATAAACGTATAGATGGCTGTAGTCGTTACTGAAGAGGTCATCCCGTCCATCGTGATTGATATCGAGAGCTACCCGCGAATCATAGATCGAGAAATTGCTGGAAGTGTTGGGGACTAGTTGCGGACTGGAGAAAGAACCGGTCCCGTCGCCGAACAGGACATAGCTGTCGTACTGGTAGGTTGCCGAAGAGCCGATAGCGAGAATGTCCTGATGATGGTCGCCATTGAAGTCGCCATGGAGAATACGTGCGTTGGTTGTGGACAGCGGAGTGCTGAAGTCGATTCCTGAGGAAGGAAGAGCAACGCGTGCCTGAAAAGTTCCATCCCCTTTGCCGATGTTTATTTCAATGGACTGATCTCCTGTTGCGGCAATGTCAGGGATGCCATCTTCGTTGAAATCCGCTACTGTCTGGTAACCAATTACTTGGGTGACTTCATAGGCTGGAGCCGCGTTAAAGGTCCCATCTTTTTGATTATTGCTGATGTAGATCCCATTCGGACCGGTACTGACAAGATCGGGAAAACCATCATTGTCGATATCAGCAAGTTGCATTGTGTACGCATTGACCCCCGCTACAATTGTCCACGGAAAGTTGCCGGTTGCGTAGTGGGTAGGATCATCGAATTGGAGCCCGCCGCGGTTAAGAATTACAGCGAGTCCGTCTCCAGAATAAGCAAGAATATCAGGCGTTCCATCGCCATTTATGTCTTGGACGAAAATGGGAAATTGGAACGTCCCAAACCCGTTGAATTCGTTACTGTGGTCTCCGTAAGTGATGGTCTTGATCGGTGTTGGAGCGAAACTGCCGTCACCGTTGCCGTGGAAGATCAATAACTGGGTGCCACCGATGATGTCGCCAGTGACTGTTTCCTGTAAGCCACAGACTGCGTCGGGTTTCCCGTCATTATCCATATCATGAAAAACGCAGCGGCTAGTGAAGGGAAAACTTGGGACGAATGGTGATTGCGTGAAGGTGCCATCTCCCTTGCCGAGCCAAATACCACCATTTGCGAACAAGAGATCGACGTTGCCGTCACTATTAATGTCCATAACCTGGGGCACACCGTAAATATTGGTGATGCTGGAGGACTTGGTGAAACTGCCATGGCCATCCCCGAGCATTACATACCCGGATTGTGTTTGCGCATCGGCCACGAGCAGATCAGCAATGCCGTCCCCGTTCAGATCCGTCACAGGGAGAAAAACTAGTGAAACCCAGGCGCCATTATTGGGAAGGCTCGGGATTTGCGTGATGATAGGGGACCCGAAGGAACCATCTCCTTTTCCCGGAAACGTGTAGATACTTGCGCTGAATTGGTAGGCCGATGGACAAACGATATCAACTATGCCGTCGCCGGTTTCATCCGCTGGAACGCAGACTGAGCTGACATTTGCAGGCATCGTCATCGTTGGACCCGGCAGGTAACCTCCAGATGACTGTGCAAGCAGCGTATGTAGGATGCCTGGGCTCGAAGTTGTGGCGCCGTAGCCGCCCCACAAAATATCAGGGAGTCCGTCATGGTTAAGGTCTACGACAAACACGCCGACAGGGTCAGAATCTGTAGGGATTCGCACCGGATTACGAAATGATTCGGCAGGCGCAGCGAATGTCACACAAACCACGACAGTCAGCAAAAGCAATACAAAGCAATAAGTTTTCTTCATTTTGGAACTTATTCGGCCCTTGGGTCTCGACTTTCAAAGATACGGAAGCCTCTGCAATTTATATATACATTCAGCCATGACCGCCACATATTTTCCTCTCGCGAATTCGCTGGAGGGAAGCCTCCAATGACTTTCGTTTTGCGATTGATTCGTCGATTGAACTTCTCGCCGCATCTGCCATGTCGGCGTCTTCTCATATTCAGTTGCCAGCAATCAGACTCTATGCGCACAGGAGTTCTACGTTACCTGGAAAGAAAGCTTCCGGCCGCGCGCCACGGTCCAGTCGAGCGTTGACCCGAGCAACGCAAACGGCAACATCATACGGTGACCATTCAGGGCTCGTATATTCCTGTTGACATCCGACCCGAGGCTATGCCATTCTTGGGTCGGATGCCTTCCCAAAATAATTCCGAAGATCGCATTGCTCTATTGCAGGGCACGCTTGACCTGCTCATTCTGAAAACCCTGGTACTCGGTGCGCGTCACGGACAAGGTATAGCGCGCTGCATACTCCGCCAGTCGGAAGAGGTCTTTTTTGTCGATCATGGTTCGCTCTATCTTGCGCTGCAGCGGCTTGAAGACAAGAAATGGATCAGCGCCAAGTGGGGCGTGAGCGAGAACAATCGCAAGGCGCGCTTTTATTCATTGACACCTAAAGGACGCCAGCAGCTTGTAGAAAAAACCACCGAATGGCAGCGATTGACGCGAGCGATGGGACTGATCCTGGATGGGGGACCGAGCAGCGAGGAGGTCTAAGTCATGTTCAGACGCAGACGCAGCACAGACGATTTTGCCGAGGAGATCAAAGCGCATCTCGAACTCGAAGCGGATGAATTAGAGAGTGAAGGCTTAAGCGAAGAGGAAGCGCGGCGCAGAGCAAAAGTCGAGTTCGGCAATGTGCAGACGGCGCAAGAACGCTTCTATCTCAGAAGCCGCATGGTTTGGTTCGACAATCTGCTCCGCGATATCAAATTCGCGATTCGTCAGCTCGCTAGAAATCCGGGCTTTGCCACCGTTGCCATTCTCGTGCTCGCTCTCGGCATTGGCACGGGCGTCGCTATCTTTGCATTTGTCGATGCTGCGCTGCTGGAACCGCTGCCGTACGCGAATCCTGGCCGGATCATGTCTGTAAACGAGAGCGACACCGAGTTGCCGGGCTGGCCGCTTTCGTATCCTGATTTTCTTGACTGGCAGGCTCAGAACAAGTCGTTCAGCTCGCTCGATATCTATACAGGAAGCGGCTATCTTCTGCGCACCAGCTCAGGCGCGGAGCCGGTGCAGGGCGAACGGGTGAGCGGCGGATTTTTTCGCACTCTTGGCGTACAGCCTATCTTGGGGCGAGACTTCAACTCCGGTGAAGATCGGCCAGGCGGGCCCAATGTCGTGATCCTGAGTTATGGGGCGTGGGCTGGTCGGTTAGGCGCGCGGCCCGATGTGGTTGGGCGAACCGTAGACCTGGATAATCAGCCCTATACGGTTATCGGCGTGCTGCCGCGGTCGTTTTCCTTCGCGCTGAGCGGCAACGCCGAGTTCTGGGTTCCCATCAATGTGTTGAGTCCGCACGAGCATTCGCGGACTTTCTACAACTTTTTTGGAATTGGAAGGCTACGCGACGGTGTGACGGTGCAATCAGCGCGGGCTGAAATGAGGTCGATTTCTAAACAACTCCAACGGCAATATGCCATCACCGGACATGATCTGAACGCGAGTGTCACTCCTTTCTCGGAGGTAGTGGTTGGCGATGTGCGGCCCATTTTGCTGACGTTACTCAGCGGAGCGGGACTGCTGTTGTTGATTGCATGCGTCAATGTGAGCAGCCTTGTTCTGGCGCGCGCAGAAAATCGCAGGCGCGAGATTGCGGTACGTGGCGCGCTCGGCGCAACGCCAGCACGATTAGTAAAACAATTCGCAACCGAAGGGTTGTTTCTTGCGGTGCTCGGCAGCGGGGCAGGCATCATTGTTGCCGCTGCCCTCATGAGGCTCCTGGTTCGACTGGTTCCTAAAGATATGGCGTCAGGTATGCCGTTCCTTGGTGGGGTTGGGTTGAACGCGCACACCGCAGGATTTGCTGTCGCGGTTGCCGCGCTGGCGGCACTGCTGCTGGCAATCACGCCGATGTTGCGGCTTTCATTTCAGCGAATACGCGCCGGATTGCCGGACGGCGGTCGCGGTGCAGCCAGCCAGATCTGGCGCAGGCTGGGTGCGAATCTGGTCGTCTTTGAACTTGCAATTGCAGTCGTGCTTCTTGCAGGTGCGGGATTGTTGGGACGGAGCTTTTATCGCCTTCTGCACGTGCCTCTCGGATTTGACGCAAATCATCTTGCAACCACAGAAGTCGCCGTACCCGGCACGATTTATCCGACGAGCGAGCAGACGATCGAGCTTTACCGTGAAGTTGTGCGACGTGCCACAAGCTTGCCGGGTGTCGAATCGGCAGGACTGACGAGCAGGCTTCCGGTCGGGTGCAACTGCCCCACCGATGGAATCAGAATTGTGGGAAGGACATATCACGGCGAGCATAACGAGGTGAACGAGCGCCATGTAAGCGCGAATTATCTGCCTACGCTCAAAGCGACGTTAGTAAGGGGACGATACTTCACTGAAACTGATGATGCTTCGAGGCCCGGTGTGACTGTGATTAATGAGGCGCTTGCGCGAAAGTATTTTCCTTTTCAAGATCCAATTGGCCAGAGCATCGCAGATGATGAGGGCGGAGTTCCATCCGTCTGGCAGATTGTCGGCGTAGTCGAGGACGTTCGCGAAGGTCCGCTCGATGTCGGCATTGCGCCCACAGAATATTTCCCCATCAACCAAACGGGCGATCACTCGTTCACTCTGGTCGTGCGCTCTTCGCAGGATGCGAGCGCACTCCTGCCGGTGCTCGTGAGCACGCTGCATCAGATCAATTTGAATTTGGGTGTATCCGATGAAGCGACCATGATCGAGAAAATTGACGTGACGCAAGCCGCCCTGTTGCACCGCTTTTCTGCATGGCTGGTGGGCGGATTCGCAGCGATGGCATTGATACTCGGCGTGGTCGGGCTCTATGGGGTGATTGCCTATTCAGTAGGCCAGAGAACGCGCGAGATAGGCGTGCGCATGGCGCTTGGGGCACAGCGCAGCTCTGTCTACAATCTCGTCATTCGACAAGCAGCATGGCTGACCTTGGCAGGGCTGACGATCGGACTGTTTTGTTCCCTGGGAACGTCGATGCTGATGCGTAGCCTGCTGTTCGGCGTTCAAGCATGGGACGCAGTCACTTTGGTTTGCGTCTCCGTGTTGCTCGGTCTGGCGTCACTGGCGGCAAGTTTTCTGCCGGCACGACGCGCGGCGTCGGTAAATCCAGTGGAGGCTCTTCGCGCCGAATAGTCTGCATCCTAATTACGTCACTCGTTGTTACAAAAGTCCCAGTGCACTCAGGAACATCCGCGAGGATTTAATTGCCCGGGATGGAAGCTGCGTTGAGACACACACTGCAATCCTCCGTTAGACTCAAACCGGAGGTATCAAAGAAATCATGAATCGGTGGAAATCGCTCGTTTTCTCTGCTCTCACGGTTGCGCTGGTGAGCAGCGTGTCGGTGGCACCCGCTCAAGTTTCCATCAACATTGGAGCGGCGCCGGTATGCCCATACGGATATTTCGACTATGCGCCTTATGACTGTGCTCCTTACGGCTTCTATGGGCCGGATTGGTTTACCGGCGGAATTTTCATCGGGGCCGGCCCGTGGTTCCATGGCCCTCATGGCTTCTACGGCCACGTCGATAACCGCTGGGATCCACGTCATGGTTACCACGGACCGCTACCCGAGCGTGGGGCACAGCCCTTCCAGCACTTCCAGGCGAACGAAGCCCGCGACGGACAAGGCCACATCGGCGATCCCGGCCATGATGGGGGCCATGAGCACAGCGCTGGATTTTCAGGCGGTGGTCACCCCGGTGGTGGTCACAGATAGAGAATTGCATGGACTGAGTGGAAGGCCCGCCTCATGAGGCGGGCCTTTCTGTTTAACCAGTTGCGGCTCAGATGTCGAATGGATCGCTGCTCTCACTACCTTTGCTGAGCGACTCACGGCGCAATCACAATCCATCCTCAAGAGTGAATCGTTCCTCGCCCTGTCTGCGCGCCGTGAGGTGCGTCTTGCCGTACTGCCGAGCCCCTCATCCCTCCATCGTGGAATAGAACCTGCTCAGCCGGGTTCTTATAGCAGGACACAATTTCGGCACTGAATATAAGGCGAGAATCATTGCCTGAGCCGTGCTGCGGCTCAGGTGAGCGAAAGAAGGAGCAACAATGAAAATTGGTTTCGTGAGCATGCCCTTGTCAGGGCATTTGAACCCCATGACGGCGCTCGCACGCAGACTGCAATCACGCGGCAATGAAGTGGTATTTTTTGGCGTTCCCGATGTCGAACCATTCGCTCGCGCTGCGGGTCTCGACTTCGTGCCCTACGGCGAAAGAGAATATCCCGTCGGTTCTATCGAAAAAGTCTATAGTTCCGTGGCACAGTTGCATGGCTTTGAGGTAGTGCGGCATTCGTGTGAGGATCTAAATCCTGACCTGACCCGAGTGACCCTCGACTACCTGGCTGAAAAATTAGCCACGACAGGCGTTGAGGTTTTGGTAATCGACACGATCCACTTCTTCATCGAGCTTGTTCCTCTAAGCATGTCCATCCCTTATGTACACATTTGGAATGTTCTTCACCTCGATTTCTCGGGAGCAACTCCACCCTCTCTTTTCAGCTCCCCGCTTGATACTTCTCCGGAAGGACTTAATCGAAACGCTGAGAATTTACATAAGATGGGCGCGATACTTGGCCCGCTAGCGGAAGTCGCGAGGACTTATGCTGAAAAGGTTGGACTCGAGATCGATTGGAATGATCCTGCTGCGACTGTTTCCAAGTTGGCCGTAATCACTCAGACGCCGAAGGAGTTCGATTTTCCTGGAATCCCATGGCCGGCACAGTTTCACTACGCTGGTCCGTTCCACGACGATGACGGCAGGGAGCCGGTACTTTTTCCATGGGACAAATTGACGGACAAACCTCTTATTTACGCTTCACTGGGGACACTCGTGAATGGTCTATATGATGTGTACACACACATTCTTGAAGCGGTTGCGCCACTGGAAGATGTTCAAGTTGTACTTTCCGTTGGCAAGAATATTCATCCAGAGAGTCTGGGCCCTATTCCTTCAAATACGATTGTCGTTCGCTCTGCTCCTCAAATTGAATTGTTGAAGCGTGCAGCGCTTTGCATTACGCATGCTGGACTGAATACAACGCTTGAATCTCTGGCGCATGGAGTGCCCATGGTTGCGATTCCAATAGGCTATGACCAGCCAGGAGTTGCCGCCAGAATTGCACATCATGGCGCAGGCGAATTCATAGAAGTGGACGAGCTAACAACGGACCGCCTGAGGGGTTTGATCGAGAAAGTTTTGCAAGACCCGAGCTATTGCGAGCGGGCTGGTTATTTCCAGAAGGTGATTTCAAAGACGCGTGGGCTGGATGTGGCCGCCGATATCATCGAAGAGGCATTCCAAAATTATGAGACAGCCGAGCTGGCGGATCGCAGTCTTACCACACGCTAAGAACAGGGCAGTGCACGGCATGATCGATTTTCAATATGCGACTCTGTCGTCCAAAACTCAGGGCTCCTGGGTGCATGCGTCCAACGACGATCAGGTCAGCCTCTATCTGGCGTGCAGTTTCTCTGATGCCAGCGATGACGCTGCCTGACGTTCTCAGGAGCTTTACGGAGCTTCCGAATAAAGCGCGTGCTTGCTCTAGCCACGACATGGGTAGAGCCTTCGTTCGCAGTTCAGTCGAGGGCTCGCTCGTGTTTTTGTTGCCAGTGATGTGGACGAATGTCACATGAGCCCGGAAACTGGACACAAGGTCTCGAACTGTTTGAAGAATGCGGTGGTTGTGCGCATCCGCTGTCGCATCGTGTCCAAATTGCACGGTACAAAGAATATGGTTTGGGACCGAGGGACTCGCGACTTCGAGGTGCTCTGTCATCCATATGGAGGCTTTGCAGCGCTCGAGGAGTGTTGCCGTCAACGAGTCGTGAAAGATGCGGGCTATTAGCCTCTGATGATTTCGAGGCAACATAATCAGATCAGCCTGCTCACGATCCGCGAAGTGCTGAATCTGGTCAGCTATGTTGCCATTTAGAACGACAGCGCGAGCTACATTCTCACCGAAATAATGATCGGAGAAGTGTTTCAGATCCGCGGTGCGCCTTGATACAACGCGGGACTGCTCCTGGTAGAGTGCAGGATCGTGCAGGTTCGTCAGAGGTCCAGATGTATTGTTGTCGACTATGTGCAGCGTATCCAGAACAGCACGAAAGTGTTCGACCCATACCTTCACCTGCTGCGTGGCTAATGTGGAACGCTTTGAAAAGTCGACCGGATAAAGAATCTTGTATTTCGTCGATAGCATAGGATTTGCCAACTCTCGCAGTCTAGAAACGGGGCAAGCTGCTGATGTCCCATCCTCCGCCCAGTGCTTTGATTAGCAGAACGTTTGCCTCAAGCCGCCGACGCATGATGTCGATATCATTGCGTTCGTTGGTGAGCGCCGTGGTTTGCCAGATAACCACCTGGAGATAGGTGTCGACTCCACCCGCGTAGCGGTTCTGGGAGAGTTGGAGTGATTCCTCTGCTGAAGCTGTAGCTGAATGCTGCTGGGTTGATTCTGTATTCAAAATATGAAGTGCAACAAGATTGTCTTCGACCTGCTGATAGGCATTCAGCACGGTCTGACGGTAGTTGGCGACGGTTCCGTCGTATGCAGCTAGAGCTGATTCGGTGGTGGCTCTGCGTCTGCCGGCATCAAATATCGTTTCAGAGAGAGTTGGCCCCACTGCCCAAAAACGGCTTGGCCAATTGAACCAGTTCAGCACGGAGCTCCCTTGCAGACCGGCGACAGCGGCAATATTGAGCGTGGGATAGTATGCAGCCTTCGCGATGCCGATCTGCTCATTTGCCGCGGCCATGCGCCGCTCCGTTTCCGCAATATCAGGACGGCGCTCCAGCAACTGCGCCGGTAGAGTCACGGGAATGTCGGGCATTGCAGGAGCCTGCAGATTGATTGGAATTGGGGGAAGGCGAAACTGCGCTGGAGGTTCGCCGATGAGAATTGCCAGCGCATGCTCGTATTGCGCTCGCTGCACCATGATGTCGGAAGCCTGCACGCGCGTTTCATCAAGCTGTGTCTGAGCCTGGGCTACGTCTGCTTTTGGGGCTGCCCCGCCTTCGAAACGATACTTGGTTAGTTGGAGTGCATCGCTGTATGCTTTGACGGTGTCGTCCAGCAGCTGCTTTTGTGCGTCAGCGCTGCGAAGCTCAAAGTAGTCGATTGCAACCTCGGCGTGCAGACTTAACCGCACGGTGTCCAGATCTGCAGCGCTGGCCTGTGCCTGTTCTTTCGATGCGGTAATGGTTCGGCGAATGCGTCCCCAGAGGTCCACCTCGTATGACAGGTCGACCGGAAGTGTGAACTGTCCAGTGCCGTTGTTTACCAGGGAGGGGGTGAAATAGGGCTGGTTGGCCGAGGCGCGGACCGCCGAGATACTGGGCGCGACACCGATCGTTGGTGCTTCTGCGGCACGGTTGAATCGAATCGCGGTGCGAGCCTGGCGAAAATTTGCTTCAGCTTCTTTCAGGGTTTGATTCGAGGGATCTACCTCATCTTCTACTTCATTCAGCTTTGCATCCCCATAGAGCTCCCACCACTTTCCACGCAGTGCGGTATCGTTTGGTTGCGCGACCTTCCACCCGTCGCCCTCCTTCCATTCCGACGTTTCCTTGAAGGCCGGGGCTGAAGGCACATCCGGCTTACTGTACTTCGGACCAACCATGCAGCCGGTTAACAGAAGCGGCAATGTGCTTACTGAAATGAGTCCACGCAGTGTCATGGCTGCACCTTACTTGCGGGATCTGCTGGCTTTGCGCGAACGCGGACAGCGGTTCCATCTGCCAGTGAATCGGACGGGTTCACGATCACTGCGTCGTTGAGAGTCAGCCCGGAGAGGATTTCGACGGCGCTTCCGTAATCCTGACCGATGGTAATCGGCGTGAGGACGATGTGGCTGTTGCGAACCACGCCTGCGCGCAATCCCTCAGAGCGGAAAAGCAAAGCATTTGAGGGAATCGTAACTGCACCCGTTCCGGCGGGAATCTTGAGATGAACGAAGGCATAGGCTCCCGGAAACAAACGGCCTGTGGCGTTGTCTACATCGACTTCAACGTTGAGGGTGCGCGAGTTCAGGTCGATGGCATCCGAATTGCGGACTACCGTCCCGGGGAACTCCTCATTGGGAAATGCATCGAGGGTCACTTTCACTGATTCCCCATTGCGCACGTAAGCGGCGTAGACTTCGGGGACGGGAATGTAAACACGCAGCTTCCGGATGGAGGCGAGGTGGAAAATCTCTTTCGGCACCGAGTTGTCCCCAGCCTGGATCAGCGCTCCCACATCGGTATTGCGGGCGGTGATGACGCCATCGAACGGCGCGGTGATTCGTTCAAACGCCTGCAGCTGCCCGAGGCGGTCGACGTTTGCCTTGTTGGAGTCGACAAGCGCACGTTTCGCATTGAGATCGCTCACTGCCTGATCAGTCTCCTGCTGCGAAACCGAATTTGTCTTGAGCAGATTCTGCCAGCGTGTTGCGGTAATCTGGGCAATCTCCAGATTCGCCTGAGCAGTCTTCAGGTCGGCCCGGGCCTGTTCCAATTGTTGATCGAGTTCAGGAGTCTGGATCAGAGCCAACAGCTGTCCCTGTTTTACATGCGCACCAATATCGACATACCAATGCTCCACGTAGCCGCTGGTGCGCGCATAGATCGGAGTGTCGTTGAAGGCCTGCGCATTTCCAGGTAACGCAACCTCCTGGCCATCCGCTCCCAGCTTCGGGTGAATCACCTCTACAACCGGGATCGCTGATGCCCGCGCTACCGTACGCAGTTCCGTCGCAGCTTCGACACGCGCACGGATCCCGTTAAAGATTCCGAACGCAATCAGGAGGAAGAGAAAAGCTACTGCGATCAGAAGTCGGTTGCCGGCGAGTAGGCCACTTGCGCTGGAGGTATCCGACGCAGATGCATGATCTATAGATGATGGATGATTTTTATCATTCATATTGACACCTGTGGGAGCTCCTGAGTCGTTTCTGAAGATTTCGATTTCGAGTGAAAGAGAGCAAAGACCGATGGAACGAAGACCAGAGTCGCCATCGTCGCGCACAGCAGCCCTCCAATAACGGCGCGGCCGAGCGGTGCATTCTGTTCTCCGCCGTCGCCAAGGCCCAATGCCATCGGCACCATGCCAATGATCATGGCGAGCGCGGTCATAACTACCGGACGGAAGCGCGTGTTGCCTGCTTCGATAGCGGCTCTTACTGCGTCCCCATGTTCTGCCAATTTGTCCGTCGCAAACGAAATCACCAGAATGCTGTTCGCGGTAGCAACCCCTACGCACATCAGCGCTCCCATCAGCGCGGGCACGCTCAACGTGGTGCCTGTGAAGAAGAGCATAAGCACGATGCCAGCCATGGCGGCGGGAAGGGCAGTGATGATGATGAATGGGTCGAGCCAGGATTGAAAATTCACCACGATGAGCATGTAGACGAGGACAACGGCAGCCGCTAAGCCAGCGAGCAGTCCCGTATAGGATTTGTGCATCGTCTCAACTTGACCGCGTACGGTAATGAAGGTTCCGCGCGGAAGAGTCTTTCGATACCGATCGACAATGCGCTCAATATCGCGGCTTGTGGATCCAAGATCGCGGTCTTGAACGGACCCATACACATCGACAACGCGGCGGATATTGTAGTGAGACAGAATCGCCATCTCGTGGAACCGCTTCATGGAAGCGACATCCGCGAGAATCTCGGGATTGCCCTGACGGCCTCCCGCAATAGGGATGTTTTGAATGTCCTGCACTGATTGAATTCTGTATTGCGGGGTTTGCGCGACCAGGTTGTAGTTCACGCCGTTATTCCAGTTGACCAGGAACATCGGCGTGACCTGAAAACTTCCGCTCAGCGTGTTCAATGCGCTTTGTGCAACTTGCTGTTCGGTGTAGCCCGCCTGGGAGGCCTTGGTCCGGTCAACGTTGACCTCCAGTGTTGGATAGTCGAGCGGCTGTTGGATGTGCAGATCCGTCAAGCCGGCCACGTTGCGCATGTCGGCCATCATTTTCTCGGCGATCTGATGACTGAGCTGAACATTGCTGCCTTCAATCTGCACATCGATGGGTGAAGGCAGGCCAAAGTTCAAAATCTGAGTCACCATATCAGCCGGCAGAAAGTAGAAGGTGACGCCGGGGAATTCTTCGGGAAGCCGCTGTCGCAGAATTCGCACGTAATCTGCGGTCGGGTGATGCTTTTCGCGCAGGGATACCAGGACATCTACGTCATTGGCGCCGAGAACACCGTCGGTTGAGTGCATGGTATTCAACGGGCTATATGGCAGGCCGATGTTATCGAGGATGTTGTCCATCTCCGCGGGCGGTATCTGTTGGCGAATGTAGTTCTCGACAATATCTGAAAGGCGTGCAGATTCCTCGATACGCATTCCGGTCTTTGCGCGAATATGCAAAATGAACTGTCCGCTGTCTGACTGCGGGAAGAAATCCTCTCCCAGCCACGGGACAAGAAGGAACGAGCAGAGACAGGCCACTAGAAATGCCGGAATGAAGATTTTGCGATGCAGTACGAAACGAGTTAAGAGATCACGATAAAGAGCTCGCACCCGCTCAAAGCGGTGCTCGAATGCTTTCTGAAACCGTGACAGTACGTTTCTCGAATCTCCCACGTCTTCGTTGAGCCGGAGCATAAACATCGCCAACGTGGGCACGAGCGTCCGAGAGAGAAGGTAGGACGCGAGCATGGCGAAAACGACGGCCTCGGCCAGTGGAACGAACAGATACCGGGCAACGCCGCCAAGCAGAAAGAGAGGCATGAAAACGATGCAGATGCAGAGCGTCGAGACCAGGGCGGGAACGGCGATCTGCTGTGCGCCATCCAGAATGGCCTGCTTGATATCGGTTTCGTGTCCCTCTTCGAGAATGCGGTTTATGTTTTCGATTTCGACTGTTGCATCGTCGACCAGAATGCCGACTGCCAGCGCCAGTCCACCTAAGGTCATGATGTTGATCGTCTCGTGCAGGAAGCTGAGCACGATGATTGAGGTCAGAATCGAAAGAGGGATGGAGATAGCAATAATGACAGTACTGCGCCAGCTGCCGATGAACAGAAGAATCATGACAGCGGTCAAGCATCCAGCAATCAGAGCTTCACGGACGACTCCGTTGATTGCGCCGCGCACAAAGACGGACTGATCTGCAATCGGGGTGATCTTTAATTCTGGAGGCAACGTCGACGCGGCTCGCGGAAGGATTTTTCTGATACCGGAGACGACGTCGAGTGTGGATGCGTTCCCGGCTTTGAGGATGCTCATGAGAACGCCTCGGCTCCCGTCCTGGCGCACCACGTTTGTTTGGATCGCAAAACCGTCGCTTACTGTGGCTACCTCTCGCAAATAGATCGTCGTGTTCCCCACCTGCTTGATCGGGACATCGCTTAACTCTGCGACTGTGCGCGGGTAGACATTCATGCGCACGTCCAGATCACTCTCGGCTACTTTGGCAGTACCGGATGGCAAGATGAGGTTCTGGGCGTTTACCGCATTCAGCACATCAGAGGGTGCAACACCCTTGGCCTGCATCAGGTTCTGATTCATGTTGATCATGACCTGACGCTGCTTTCCTCCATAGGGCAGAGGAACGACTGCGCCAGGGATTGTGATCAGCTGCGTGCGCAGAAAGTTGAGGGCGAGATCGTTCAGTTGTTGCTCAGATATCCCCTCGCCGGAAAGACCTAACTGCAGAATCGGCACACTGGAGGCGCTGAAATTAATAATCTCCGGAGGCTGAATGCCTGGAGGCAGAAAGCGCTGCACAAAACCACCCGAGGCAACGACCTGGGCGTTTGCGGTGTCGAGGCTGGCACCGGGCTGCAGGAAAATTTTGATGATTGCTTCGCCGTTGTAGCTGGTTGACTCGATGTGCTGGATATTGTCGACAAGAGTCGTCAGCACTTTTTCGTAAGGAGTGGTCAGGCGCGTCTCGACGTCTTCAGCGTTAAGACCGGTGTAAGTCCATGCGACTGCGATGACGGGAATGTTGATGTTGGGAAAGATGTCAGTCGGCGTGCTCAGGATGACTGCTGGGCCCACGATCATAATGAGCAGCGCAACGATGATGAACGTATAGGGCCTGTTGAGGGCGAGGCGGACAATCCACATAAATCTGTCTCATCGAAGCTGTTCCGTACATCTGACGGCAAACAGCCATCGTCATCTTTCTAAAGCGGCGGTTATCCATTCATGCAGTACAGACATGTTGGGTATGAGCTATGGATTCGAGTGTTTAATTTGCGATTCACGATTATTACGCATACTCTGTATGCGTAAGGCGCATACAAATATTAGTGTCGTCTGGGATAAGATTTGCAATCGACACATTTGCTGGGGCATCTATAGGAGCGAGGGCTAGATGAATTTTTACGATTTAGAGGCACTCGTCGCCATTGTCGATTACGGCTCCGTGGTGGGAGCCGCAGCTGGTCTTCATGTGACCCAATCGGCAATTACGAGACGATTACGGAGCCTGGAGGATGCGCTGGGTGTTCCACTTCTCGACCATAAGACAAGACCTCTACAGCCGACGCGGGCGGGACTCGAGACCTACACGTTTGCCAAGCAGGTTTTGAATTCGGTAAGCGACTTGAAAGCTGCTGTTGTCGATGATGGAGAGCCCTCCGGTGGTTTCCGGTTAGGAGTCGCCCGCAGCTTGAGCGGAACGATACTCACTGAATCGATCTGTTGCCTTCGCGCGGAATATCCTAAGTTGATCATTCAGGCCTTTTCCAGATGGTCGGCTCAATTAATGGACCAAATCACCAATCGAACGCTGGACGCTGCCGCTGTGTTGCTGCCGCCCGGCGAAACTCCGCCAGCTACTCTGATCGGCGAATATATGGGCACAGAGTCCTTTGTTGTGGTCGCGGCGAAGGCATCACCGGTCCCGACTAGTTCAACGCTGCATGACCTCTCATCGTATGGATGGATCGCAAATCCACATGGATGTGGAACTCGTCGAGCGATGGAGTCTGCGTTAGCAGCGCATCGTCTTCCGTACAAGATTGCGGTTGAGGTCGAAGGACATGAACTGCAATTATCGCTCGTGGCGCAGGGGGTTGGCCTTGCTCTGGTCATGCCCCAGGTCTTTCGCGCGTCCGAGTTCCGAAAACAGCTGAAGGTGGTAAAGGTTGCCGACTTCCTCGCGGAGCAAGCCGTTTGGATTGTGCACGCATCTCATATCGGACGCCTTGCTTCGGTTATCGAAACGTTGCGTGGCGTAGTTAAACGGAGTCTTCATCTGAAGTCGAATCAGCCGGAGTTAGTGCGTAGCTAAGAGGAAATGCCAAGTCGCACGTCTCTGATCATTTCGCTGCACCGAGTTGTCTTACGGATGGAATCGAATCTGGGATCCACGGCCAGCCACGGCATTTCTGCTTCCTTGTCTGCATACGCTTCGGATAACAGAGACAGTGCTGCTTTCAAATTGCCTAAGGCGAGTGATAACAAGACCTGCCGGAATTTGCTGATGGGCGCGGTGGGTGAGAGCAGGTTGAATTCTGCTGTGGTTTTGTCCGCTAACGACTTCTCGCCGCACAAGGCGAAAATTTCCGCCAGGCAGGCTCTTAATGCAGGCTGAGAGCCGACGCTCCGTAGAAGGCTCTGCGCCATGTTCTTTGCATCGTCATGACGACCGAGCTCGATATACGTGAGCGCTTGATATAACCGCACTTCCAAAGGAAGAGCCGGATCGGCGACGAGTGTTGCGACATAATCCAGTCCCTCGTCATATCTGCGACTAAGAAAGAAGAATTTCGCGCAGGCGACTTTCTGACGATAAGAGAATGGATCGATCTGCTGTGCGTATTGCAGATAGAGCCACGCCTCATCGAAACGCTCCAAAGCGGTTAGATAGATTGCATACTGACGATATGTCGGAGCGTGCGTCCCCAGGCTCAAAGCCTGAATAAAGCTGGCCTCGGCACCGCTCCAGTCCCACTCCAAAGTTAAAGCACCTCCCAGCGTCGAGTGGGCTTCGATCATCTGCGGATCGAGTTCCATGGCGTGAAGAGCAGCTTTTTTTGCATGAGAGGCCAGATCGGCGGAGTGGGGAGTGCCGCGGAGAGCCATCCAGTAATAGCATTGCGCGATGCCGCAGTAGGGCCGTGCATAACCGGGCGCGGTCTTCGTGACCTCTTCAAATTTCGTTAGGGCGGCCTTAACATCCGCTACGGTGCCCTGATCCAGCAACGCCTCCGCCGCCAGAGTGGCCGGATAGACAGCCAAAATAGATGGCCCTGCCGAAGCCTTTCCTTTGCGGATTACCGACTGCTGCGGTGCAACGCGGCTGATGAGAGCTGAGGCGATCTGCTCTTGTACCTTAAAGAGGCTTGCGGGGTCAGCCTCGGCTTCAAATCGCTGCGACCAAAGCTGAAAGGCATCCGCGTTCACAATTCTTGCCGTGACGCGGATTCGACCACCCTCCTCCCTTACTGTTCCCTCGAAGACGATCTGAACGCCCAATTTCTGCGCCAGCGCGGGAATGTCTGACACCTGGAGTCCGGGTTGTGCGATGGAACTCATCGCGATCACACGGCATCCATCGGTTCTTGACAGTTCGTGAACCAGCTCGTCGGTAATGCCTCGCGCGCAAGATTCGGAAATTGGACTGTTCGAGAGATTGGCGAAAGGAATCACCGCGATGGGCACACCGGGGAGATCAATGAAGAGTTCGGCTGGGCGTTCGTGGTCGAGTGTATCCCGAGAACGAAAGACGGGAATGTAGCTGCCGGGGCGGAAATAAATAAACATCGGATCGTTCTGGCCTTCAGTCTCGTAGTATTCCTTGAGCTTGCTTCTGAGGCGACGAGCTTCTGTTCTGACAATCGAGTCCTGGCTTGGATGATAGGGAGGCTTGCGATCATATACCTCCGTGCCGATTGCGTATTCCTTAAGGGCGTCCTTGTTTCCGCTGATGGCCTGATCGATCGTAAAGCGGAGAAACCGCGCCAACCGGTCGGATTGAGCGAAGATCGGACTCTTCAGTATGCGTGCGAGCTCTTCGAGAATGCTTTGATCTGAAATAGCGCCTTCGCTTGTCTTGTTCATCGATTCGCAACTCCGGGTAGCGTGTGGCCGAAAAATTTAGACCCTGTTCCACAATCTATATGACGGAAGGTATTGATGAAGGTCCGATTCTTCTTCATATTCCCCAAGGATGCTGGAAGCGGTCGTAATCACAGAGCGACGTGACAGAAGATTGAAATCCTCAATTCATGTGAGGTTCAAGTTTCTCAACAGTGGTGCTGCCAGGTAACACTGTTGAGGAATTAAGAAATTCCTCCAACAGGGGTTGCTTGCAAACTCGCATCGGTTCACTGTTGGATGGACCTCGATGAGCACAGGCAGTAGCGCCCTTAGCTGGTGAGAACAGCCACGGGGTTTCTGGTTACGATCATATCGCCAAGTCATGAGGCTCTGGGCCTTGTCCGGAAAGTAGATGGGGCAAAACCTCGGCCCTGTTCATGACAGTGATCTAACAGGTCTTCACGCTTCGATTTCTGCGAATAGCTGTCATACTCTGGCAGTGCAGTGTGAGGCCAAACGTGACGGAGAAACACGAAGGGGTCCGCGTACTTGTATGGGTTGCTTTAGACATGCAGAAAGAGATTCGACGTCAACTGGATCCGATCGTCGCTGCGCTTGCCTTTGCCAGTCGGGCAAATGAACTCTTTCGCATTATCCGCAATCGAGGGGTCTATGATGTGGTTCTGCTACCGGCAGCGCTTCCCGATGCTGACTGGTGGACAGTCTGGGGCGAGATATTTCTGCTCAATCCGCGACCTGCAATTTTGGTATACGCGCATAGGGCGAGCTTTCAACTCTGGTCTGGAGTGCTTGAATCTGGCGGTTACGATGTAGTTGTGGAGCCGTTCACGGACGATGAGCTTCAGTGCGCCGTGCTGCACGCCGCAAAGAGTGTTGACGAACGTCCCTCGAGTGACATCGCGAATGAATAGATTTTTGGGCGTGTTATCTACGCATGAATGGAAGAGGCAGCTATGTTTCGAAAGATTGCCGTAGCCTACAATGAATCTCCCGAAGCCAAACGTGCGCTGGCATCAGCCATTCAGCTGGCGAAGAACCTGAACGCTGACGTGCAGGCGGTGACGGTGGTGGCCGACCTTCCCGCATACACCGCCTATGCAGGAGCTGCCGATGCTTCGCTCACGCGAGTCCTGCAGGAAGATCGAACGACAGTCTATGGGTCTCTTCAAGACGCGGCTCGCACCTATGCCAGCGACCACGGCGTGGAGCTTAGCTGTCATCTGGTCGAAGGACATGAGGTGGAGGCCATCGTGGACTTTCTTCGGTCGCAGAAAGTGGACCTTCTGGTTGTCGGACTTCATCAGCGCGATCTCTACATTGCGCGCTTATGGAGCACTGTTTACGAGCTCGCACAAGAAGCACCTTGCAGTGTTTTGGGTGTGCATTGATGGACGAGGACAGCGATATGCAAAGAGATCATCCTCCCAATGGCGATGTCTTATGCGGTGTCTTTCACGATCATTTCGATCGTCTGCACTTGCCTGCCTTCCTGATCACAGGATCTCAAGAGATTGCGGGCGAATGCATTCTTGAGGCTTTCGATCGGATGCACGGCTCGTTTCTACCTTCGCCGGATTTCGCCTTGAAGGCAGCGAAGCGTTCAACGATCAAGAGCGCTCTTCGCAGAGTCGGCGCTGAAATCCAACACTGTGCAACGCAAAGAGCCGACGAGAAAAATCTTCGAGAGAAAAATCAGAGCACGCTATGCGTTCACAAGAATGTTGAAGTATCACGAACACAGTTTTTGATGTCGTTCCGCCGATTAAACGCTTTTCATCGCTCTGTCCTTGTTCTTCGCACCTACGAGAACTACCCGTTCTATGAGGCGGGTCTCCTGCTGCGTCTTCCGGCGAGCAGGATTCGGTATGGGAACGCGCATGCTATCGTGTTGCTTGCTACCTCAATACACGGTGCGGACGTGTCTGCTCCGGCTGGAAACGTTTTGCCATTCCCCTGGCCGATCCATGGCAGGCATGGCTCACCTGCATTAACAACTTCAATCATGAAGAGGCACTGACTACATGTGGAAACCAGCCATTTTTGTTCCGGCCATCACTCTGGCTGCTGCTGCCGTGCTTCTCTTTACGATCGAAGGCTGCTGGACCTCATGGGAGGGTGGGAGCGCAGAGCAGCGAACGGATGACGCGTATGTGCGCGCCGATATGACGCCGTTGAGCACACGCATCTCCGGAACCGTGCGGAAAATCGATGTCAACGACTATGAAGCTGTGACGCCCGGCCAGCTCCTCGTTCAACTCGATGACGACGACTATCGGGCCAACCTGGAAGAAGCGAAAGCAGCGTTGGCGGGCGCAGAGGCGCAGCTGGCCGATAACCAGGCTGCGAAACGGATTCAGGATGCCAAGGTTCAAAGCGCGCAGACCGCTATCTTGGCGGCAGCGGCGGCAATGAATGCAGCAAAGGCAGGTGTCTCGGCGGTTCAGCCTGATGCGAACCGCACGGAGATTGAGCGCAAACGCCAGGAAGCGCTTCTGGCTTCAAAGGCTACGACGCATCAGCAATTGGAACAAGCCGTTGCTGATGCCGATCGCTATGCCGGGATGCTTGCAAGCCGACAAGCTGATTTAGAGCACGCAAAGGCTGCTCTTTCAAGCAGCCAGACATCGCTCGAAGCCGAGAAGCGGGAAAGGGCGGCGCTCGATACAAAAGACAACCTCTACAGGGCAGATATTCAAGCCAAGCAGGCAGCAATCATCGTCGCCAATGTCAATCTGGGATATACGCGCATTGTCGCTCCCGTAGCGGGCGCGGTTGGCGAACGTCATGTACAGGATGGGCAGTTGGTTGCGCCGGGTATGCGGGTGATCGACGTGGTCAAGGGCGATGTCTGGATTCAGGCGAATTACAAGGAGACGCAGCTTACTAACATTCGGAGAGGCGATGTCGCCGATATTACAATCGATACGTTTCCCGGCGTCGTACTTCATGGGAAAGTCGTCGAGATTTCCCCGGCCAGCGGGTCACAATTTGCTCTCCTGCCTCCGGACAATGCAACCGGAAACTTCACCAAGGTCGTCCAGCGAATTCCGGTAAAGATCGTGCTCGATCAGGACCATCCTCTCCGGGAGGTGCTGCGTCCGGGCTTCTCGGCCGTCGTTACCATTCACGCTTCCGGCAAGCAGGGTGCAAAGGAGGGCTCCCAGGCTTGAGCACTCCGTCACCCTCCAGCCCTGCGTCTCCGCCAGCTTCCACCACTCCTCCTCTGGCTCGGGGCGTCATCACGACACACCCGATCATTGGAGTATTTGGCGTGCTGCTCGGCGCCTTGATCGCGACCAGCACCGGCAGGTTGATAAGCGTCGGCCTGCCGGATCTGCGGGGAAATTTGCACCTTGGGGTCGACGAAGCCTCATGGCTCGGCACGGCATTCAATGCAGCACTGATGTTCATTGG
Source organism: Acidobacteriota bacterium (assembly GCA_013285705.1). GTDB lineage: Bacteria > Acidobacteriota > Terriglobia > Terriglobales > Acidobacteriaceae > Alloacidobacterium. The sequence goes on along the minus strand of JABDHA010000006.1, from coordinate 38,444 downwards.
CCCGTTCTCGGTATATCTCGGCGGACTGCTGGGTGCGAGGCGCGTTCTGCTGGCCTGCGCAGCCATCTTTACCGTGATCTGCATCCTGCTGCCGTTTGCTGCCAGCCTTCCGGTGATGCTGACTCTGCTGGTACTTGCGGGGCTGACGGCCGGAACCTTTTATCCTTTGACTCTGTCCTTCGTCCTGCGCAATCTTCCCATGCGCTACATTCTGGTTGGCATTGCCATGTATGCCGCGGACATCGTTTTTATCACCAATTTCTCAACCGCGGTCGAAGCGTGGTACATGGATCATCTGTCGTGGCACTGGATATTCTGGAACAGCGCCGTGCTGACCCCGGTGATGATGGTCCTGATCTTTTTCGGAATCCCGTGGCAGCCGCTGCCCACTCCGAAGCCGGGGCAGCCAAGGCCGAACTGGAGAGGCTTTCTGTATTTCAGCCTGGGATTCGCGTTGATGTACATGGCTCTCGATCAAGGTCAGAGACTGGACTGGCTAAATTCAGGAATTATCGTCGCGTTGTTGGCGTCTGGTTTATTCCTGCTTGGTGCGGCGGTAGTCAGGCATTTTGTGCTGCCGAACCCACTCATCAATTTTCGATTTCTTGTACGGCGCAATACTCTCTTGCTCGGAGTGGTCCTAGTCTGCTTTCGTTTTGTGATGTTGGCGACAGTCGTTGTACTGCCGAGTTATCTCGGGACCATCAAAGGCTATCTGCCGCTGCAAACCGGCCCAGTCATGCTCGAGGTTGCACTACCGCAGTGCCTCTTCGGCCTGCTTGCGATATACCTGCTGAAATACATTGATGCACGACTGATTATGACGGCAGGATTCTCTCTAGTCGCAACGGCGTGCCTGATGAACGCTCACCTGTCATCCGCTTGGTCGGGTGCGAATTTCTGGAATTCGCAATGGATCATGGCGATTGGACTGGCCCTGGCTTTTAACTCAATGGTGGGGGCGATCATTCTCGAAGTCGTGAATACTGGCGCGTTAACCCGTCCCATTGATGTTCTTACGTTCGCCGGCTATTTCCAGAGTGTCCGGCTTTTTGGTGGAGAGATGGGCGCGTCCTTCATGGGGCATTTTCTCTCGGTGCGCGAACAGTTTCACTCGAACATCCTTGGGCAAGGTGTACATCTTGGCGAACCCGCAACTGGTCAAAGACTGCTCGGCCTGACTGCCGGGATGTCGAGTCAGTCTCCGAGCCTGATGACAGCGGGCGGCAGAGCAGGGGAAATTCTCACTCTGCAGATCCGGCAACAAGCGTTCACGCTGGCGATCACCGACAGTTTTATGCTGGTGGCTTTCGCGGTCGTCTGCTGCCTGATCGTCATCGCGTGCATGGCACCTGTCCCCACTCAATACCGGCAGGTCATCAAGGCCGCAGCCGTACCAGCCTGAGACAAGGTAGAGGCATTTTGAAGGAATCTAACATGCGGCCTAAGACAATGCGACGTTTCCCGTTGAGAGTTCTGCTACCGACGCTTCTTTGCTTTCCTCCATTGTTCAGCGCCTGCCAAACCGTCCCGGCTCAGACCGGTGCACCGTATCACCTGACGCTTTCCCAGGCCATCGATCTCGCCCTCAATCAGAACCGCGATTTGAAGCTGGCGCAACTTTCCGTTGTCGACAGCGAGCACAAGAAGGAGATAGCACGCTCCGCTTATTTTCCCAACATCAAGAACGAGAGCACGCTGCTGCACCTGACGGAGCTTGAGGGTGTGCAGATCCCGGCCGGTGCGTTTGGTACCCATCCTGCCACCGGGTCCATTCCCGGACAGAGTCTGGTCATTGACCAGGGGGGCCTTACTGGCTACACCAGCGGCACCGGTTTGACTCAGCCGCTGACGCAGATGTTCAAGATTCACGAATCCAATCGCGCCGCGACCGCCGATATCAACACGGCAAAGATCCAGGTGAATCAGACGCAGAATGAAGTCGCCCTCAAAGTACGGCAACTGTATTACGGCATCCTGATTGCGCAACTCAAACAACAGGCCGCGACGGAAGAAGTCGCCGCAAGCCAGGTGAAGTTGCAGGAAAGCACCGATGACGTGGAAAAAGGGAGTGCCCTGGAAGTCGTAGCACTCGAGAGCCGTGCATCCATGCTCGACGCCAGGCAAGCTGCTCTGACGCAGAAACTTCAGATACACGATCTGATGATCACACTCGACGACCTGTTAGGTTTGCCACTGAATACGGAACTCCACCTCGAAAGGGAAGCCTCCACGTCGCTGTCAGCTCCGTCTCGCGAAGAATGTCTCCGCATCGCGCAGGAAAGCAGCCCCGAAATTCGAGCGGCTCAACAGGCCGTCGTCAAGGCCAGGGCGGGGCTGGCGGGTGCGAAGGATGCTTATATTCCCGACATCACTGGCCTCGCACGATACAGCTATCAGAGTGGAATTCCTTTCCTGGTTCACAACTTCGGTACCTTCGGCATCACTTTCTCATACGACCTGTTTGATGGAGGCAAGCGCGAAGCCGAGGTTAGAGACTCGCGGACCTTGCTTTCAGAGGCCGAACTCAATCTCACCAAGGTGGAAGAAGGCGTAGCCGTTCAGGTGGAAAAGGCTTACGACAAGGTTGAACAATTGCAGGATCTGGTTGGAGTAGCGGAAGAAGCACTGAAGGTGAGAACGGAAGCTGCTCGTCTCGCAGATCGTCAATTCGAGCAGAACGAGGCTCTCGCGTCGGCTCGCTCTGAAGCACATGCGAAAGTAATTTCGGCTGAAGCCTCGTCGCTTGAAGCGAATCTCAGCTTATCGCTGGCGCAAGGCGATCTCATAAAAACGATCGGACAAATCCCGCGCTAATGCGGAATCCGGTTGACGGTCTTTCTTGTCTACCAAGATGTCAGGCAGATTTCGCAAATTTCAGCGAGACTGAGTTCATGCAATAGCGAAGGCCTGTTGGTCTTGGGCCATCGTCGAAGACGTGTCCTAAATGAGCCTCACATCTTCGGCAGGAAACCGCGGTTCGCACCATGCCCAACGACATATCGGAAATTTCATGGACATTCTCTTTGGCGATTGGCTGCCAAAAGCTCGGCCAGCCGGTGCCGGATTCGAACTTTGTGTCCGAATTGAAGAGAGCCGTGTCGCAGCAGATGCAGCGGTACAACCCCTTATCGTGCAGGTTCCAGTATTGTCCTGAGTAGGGCCGTTCCGTGCCGGCGTGACGCGTAACGATGAAAGTATCCGGTGGCAATTGTTCCTTCCACTCGGCGTCGCTCTTGACGATCATGGGAACCGTGATGAGGTCTTCCCGTTGGCCGGAGTCGGAGAACTGAACGAGTTTCACCTGTTTCGGAGCTACATCTTTCGCTTCGACGGGGCGAATGCGGTGTAAGCGAAGGGCAACTCCGGCAGCGGCAGCAGCGCCAGTAATGACAAACATTCGGCGGCTAATTTTCGAATTGTCTTCGGTCATCATCATCTCCTGATTCATACGTCGAGCTCACCCGAAGGTGAAGGCGAACGCCTGCGCACCTGGATCGAGAAACTCGATCTCGAAGACGCGATCCATGATAGTCCCTTTTTGCCTGACTAGTTGATACAGGCGATGCTCGGTAACGACGCCGTTGCCTTGCTCGTCGGTATCCACTCCATGATTTTCACCGGGCGCGTGGCCGTCGATGGTTACGCGAAAGCGCACGGGCTTTCCATCAGCCGTGGGCCCGAGGACCAGATGCAGATCGCGCGCGTGAAAGCGGAACGCAATCTTTCCCTGCGGAGAGACAAGCACTGCGGTTTGATCGTGATCAATCCAGTTACCGGCAAGCCCCCACTGATTCAGCTCGAGGCTGGCGGGGATGATATAGAGGCTGGCTTTGTTCTGCTTGAAACCACCAGGGGATGCAAAGTTCTGTGCCCGCTCATAACCAACATAGGTTTCCGGAGATTGCACCTCGCTCGTATCCGGCGCGGCTTCGGCACCCTGCGCGCTGACGTTCACAATTCCACCAGGAAGCGATTGCTCGTTCGGGCGCTCCTTCAGGAGTTCCTGAATCCATTGCTCGGACTGGTCGTATTCTCCCTCACCGAAATGGTGGTAGCGGACTTTGCCATTTACATCGATGAAATAGTGCGCGGGCCAGTATTCATTGCTGAAGGCGGTCCAGATCGAGTAGTTGTTGTCGAGCGCCACAGGGTAAGTAATTCCTAAATCGCGGACGGCCTTCTGCACATTTGACAGGTCTTTCTCGAAAGGGAACTCCGGAGTGTGAACACCGATGACGACAAGCCCGCTGTTTTTGTACTTCTCCGCCCACGCGCGAGTGTAGGGCAGGGCGCGCAGGCAGTTGATGCAGGAATATGTCCAGAAGTCGATGACAACCACCTTGCCTTTGAGTTGATCGGCGGTCAGTGGTGGCGAATTAATCCAGGCTGTAGCTCCTGACAGGCTGGATAACACGGAGCTGTCCGTGAGTGTCTCTCCTGTATCCGTGATGGTGAGAGTCTGATCGGGAATGCGCAGGACCTTTGGGTGCAGGCGATCGAGCAGCTTCTGCTCTACGCCCGATGTACTGGCGAGCGAAATGCGCGTCAGGATACCGCGGTCGAGTCCAAAAGCGACCGCAATTACGGCAGCGAGAACAGCCACACCGAGAATCCGGCGTACCCACTCTTCTGCGCCAAGCGAACGCTTCATGGCAGCAAAGACACGGCCGCCTGCGAGCAGTGCCACGGCCAGGGATGTCGCCGCACCTGCGGCATAGATCAGCAGAAGCACCGAGGTGTGGGCGCTTGCGCCTTGCAGGGCCGCGCCAGTGAGGATGAGGCCGAGGATCGGACCTGCGCACGGTGCCCAGAGCAGGCCGGTGGCAACGCCGAGCAAGAGCGACTGCCACACAATGCTGCGAGAATCAGTCGATGCACTCTGTGTGAGACGGCTGCCGAGTCGTACAAACGGCCGTGAGAGTCTTTCGGCAAATGCGGGCCAGAGAAGAGACAGTCCCAACAGTGCAAAGACGATGAGAGCGGCGATGCGTCCATACTGATTCGCACGCACCAGCCATGAGCCGCCGGCTACAGCGATGGAAGCCACAGCGGCGAATGTGATGGCCATGCTCAGCAGCAGCGGCAAGCCGGTTTTTCGGAAGGGCTGGTCGGCGCGCGCGAAGGTGAAGGGCAGAATCGGGAGGATACACGGGCTCAGAATTGTAAGAACACCGCCCAGATAGGCCAAAACGAACAAGACCATGAAACTTTAACTCCCCCGACACTGAGACTCTATCAATGTGGATAAGGTTACAGCTTCTTTATCGGACTAAAGAGTACATGTCACGTAGTTGGCAAAGAAAAAGAAAACACAGATCCTATTCCAAGTTGGCTGGTCACTTCAACTTTGCCACCGTGAGCGTCAACAATAGCCTTTACAATTGCAAGGCCCATGCCGGTTCCCTGCACGCGGTAGCGCTGACCTTGCCCTCGGTAGAATTTGTCGAAGATGAGAGATTTATCAAAGTCGTCTATGCCGCTTCCGCGATCTGCAACGCTCGTTACCAGAAGAGATCCTTGTACTTCTGCGCTGATGAATATCGGTTCCTCATCCTCGGAATATTTGGCGGCATTTTCAAGCAGGTTGCGAAGGACCTTCTGAATCAACTTGAGGTCCATACGCACTGCCGGCAGCGTGGAAGGAAGACGTACATCGACAGGGTGCTTCTTGAGGAGCGCCTGACACTCTGCAATCGCTTCCTGAACGACGTCTTTCATCTGCGCCGGTTCGAGCCGCGGTTCGATTTGTTGCGCATCTAACTGTGCGACCTCGACGGCCTGGGCGATCAAGCGGTTCATTCGCGCGGTCTGTTCCTCGATCATCGCCAACATCTCTTCTTTCGTCGCCGAGTCTTGGATCGTGCCGGATGTTAAGTTCGTGACCGATTCGGTAATAGCCCTCAATGGTGTACGCAGTTCATGCGTGACAGAATCGAGCAGCGCGGCTCTCATTCGCTTACTTTCCTGGGCTGCTTCGGTACGAGCCAAGTGCTCCCCCGTAATGCTTCGCTCTACGGCAAGGGCTATCAAGCCGCTCAGGGCGTCGATCGTCTCTCTAGAGGGTACGTTTCCTGCGATACCTATCGCGCCAATAGGCCGCCCCCCCTGCAACAGTGGAGCAATACACAGGTCTTTGGCACCAGCACAGCGTATCTCCCCACGATTCGCGACCTTACGCAGCTCTTCCGTGGTGATACTTCCGCTATCGGACGGTGAACGATACACCCTGTCACTTTCCAGAAGGTAGATATCCGCTGCTTCATTTTGGAATAAAGAGGCAATGTGGCTGGGCATGGCGTTCAAAAGGTCTGCGAGCCGATCGGATGTGAGAATTCTTTGGCTGAAGTCGTACAGTCGCTCGACTTCACGCCTACGTTGGTCTGTTGCCCGAACCTCACGTCTTATCCGCTCCGATAGATGGCTTGCCAGGACGCCTGCAGTCAGGAAGGCCAGGAGTGCCACCCAGTTTTGGGGATCGGCAATGGTAAGTGTTTCGACCGGTGGAAGGAAAAAGAAGTTGAAAGCCAATGCCGCAAGAAACGACATATAAACGGAGTAGCGAAGGCCAAAACGGTTGGCAATGAAAAGGATCCCGAGTAAGAATGTGAGAGCAACCGTGGTCGGGTTGACATGGATCCACTTGAAATAGATGAGGACGATGCATCCGATGACAGCAGTGGCGCACACATATCTAACGAGCTCTAATACCCAACGCCGGTTCACGGCGTCATTGTAATGGATATGCCCTCCAGAGCGGACAACTCGCCTTTTGAACATGAGACGCCTGAGAACTGGCTCGAAAAGGTGGCACCTGCCAAAGCAAAGGGGCTATTCAAGATCTTTTTGGGATACGCTCCTGGCGTTGGCAAAACTTATAGCATGCTCAGCGAAGCGATACGCCGTCGTCAACGCGGTGAAGATGTCGTGATTGGAATCGTCGAAACTCACGGGCGTGTTCCGACGGCAGAACTGGCCTCTAAACTTGAGACGGTACAACGACGTTCGCTGGAATTCCGCGGCACAGTCTTTGAGGAAATGGACGTGGATGCCATCATCGCGCGGGCGCCCCAGGTTGTAATCGTGGATGAACTGGCTCATACCAACATCGAAGGCAGCAAATATGCGAAACGCTATGAAGATGTTCTGGAACTGCTTGACGCCAAGATCGATGTCCTGTCCACAATCAATATTCAGCATATTGAGAGCGCCAGCCCCACCGTCCAGAGCTTGACGGGAATTACCGTCCGAGAGATGATTCCCGACTGGGTCTTGCAAAAAGCAGATGAGATCGTGATGGCAGATCTGACTCCGGAGGCCCTGCAGACGAGAATGCGCAGGGGCGACATCTATCCCATTGACAGGGCAGAACAGGCACTCACGAATTTTTTCCGGCGTGGGAACTTAATTGCCCTCAGAGAAATGGCTTTGCAACAAGTTGCGCGCGCCGTTGACCGAAATTTGGATGACTACGTAAGAAAGAAGAAACTGGGCGGGCACTGGGCAGTGCATGAATGCGTGGTTGTCTGCATCAGCTCCAACCCGGCATCGCAACAACTCATTGCCCGGGGCGCACGGATGGCCCAAGGCATCGGGGGCGATCTCTACGTTGTCCACGTCGATTTAGGGCAAACGCGCACGGAAGAACAGGAGCGGACCCTGGCGATCAATCAGCAGTTCGCCCGAAATCTTGAAGCTGAGATCATTGAATTAAAAGGGCGGAGTGTGCCGCTGGCAGTAGCCGCATTTGTTCGTGAGAAAAGAGCAACGCAGGTGATTTTCGGACGCTCCGCAATTCGCGGGATTCGAAAATATCTATATTACTGGGCGATTCAACGCTTTCTCCAAGATGTGCCCTTTATTGACGTTCACATCATCACGCAAGAGTGAACAGGAAGATGCTCTAATCCAGTTGCGCAGACACTTGGCGGAGTCGCCAAAGAACGATCGCTAACGCAGCCAGGCCTGCGCTCCATACGGCGAATGCCAGGTGCACGATCTTCGCGGGCGCCACACCTACCCGCTTCAGTAAAAAGGGCAGGAAATTCCAAGTGGTGATGTGGACGTAGTCCCATGGATCCTCAGTCATGGCGTGATTACTCAGGCCCCAGACATCCATTTTTCCGAACGCGAAGGCAACAATATTCCGCATGCGCAAGGCAATGACGAAAGTTGGATGACCGAGTGTCTCCATCTGGTAAATTTCGAGGGGCAGCCAGAAGGCCAGCGATGCGATTTGTACCGCAGTGCTGATTGCTATGAGCGCTATTCCTGTTGTCCAAACGAGAGACCCAATCTCGCTGCGATAACGTAGCAGCAAGGGAACTGCGAGCAGGGCCACAAATTCAACGGTCGTTGAAACGTAGCGATCACCCCAGGCGAAATCACCGCTCCACACCGTATATCGGGCATAGAAGCTGATGTATGCAAACAGCAAGATACAAACCGTGATTGCATACGCCTTAACGGCTGGACTGAACCGCTTCCAGGCTACGACGGCGAGCAAAATCATGAGAATCAGCAACGGGTCGAAGAGGAAAATCGACTTCTCGGGTGCGAATAACGCCCCGAAAAAACCGACATGAAATGGGGTCTCGAATGGATAGCTGGCAGGCAGAGATGGATTTCGTTGCCGGGTTTCGCGAGCGACCACACTCACGTAGGTGTTAAAGAACGATCCGAAACGATGGTACTGATACCAGCGGTCAATGAATCCGAAAAACGCATACACCGGGAGACCGGCTACGATGTAGGTCCGACACCGGCTCCAGAGAACTCGCCCCCGAATCCCTTCGAACCACAGGACAAGCAACATGAAGAGGGCTCCAGCCAGCAGGTCCATGCCTGTGGTGAGTCGCGTCAGCAGGTTCAGCCCGAAAGCGCCTGAGCCAACCAGGAGAGCGCGCCGACTATCGTTGCGCAACCATTCGTATTGATAAGAGAGGCCGGTCAGCGTCAACAGAAAGATGTAGTTGTTCTCCATCATGTTCTGCATGTAATGCAGGTGCGTCGTCGCGAGCAGCAGCGCCAGAACCCCGGCAATGGCATGCTTCTCCTTAAAGCCCAATTGCCGCAGAAATCGGAAGCAAACCAGCGAGGTCAACACGCTGACAAGGATGTTTGTACTGTAGCTGACGATGATGTTGCGAACGCTGGGATCGTTCCCGTTGTAGTCAGCAAACACCGGAAGCCGCTCCACATACGCACCAACCAAGTCCGCAGGCAGCATGAGCAGCGACTGCCCGATACCATACCAACTCTGTAACCTGCCTCCACTGCCATGCACGCCGAATTCGGGAAACTCCTGCGGAAATACCGGGGGCTCCGCAGTCCAGAAGGAATGAGTCGATTGAAGCCGATGTTGTGTGTCGGCTGAACCCAACTCTCCCGATTGCACTACGAAGGCGATGAGCCCCGCTGCGAGAGCCAGCAGGAAAAGCGGAACACGGAACCACCGGCGAAGAGGCTTGATCATGCGTATATGTGAGTTTAGAGGAGAAATCCGTCGATCAGGCCGTGGTGGTCCACAGGCGGGCTAATTTCACCTGTGCGCAGACGGCAAGCGACGTGTCATCATAATCGCGATGAGTCTTGTTCGCAACCTGACGATGTTTGCGCTTGTGACCATTACATTGACCGCTGCGGCGCAGTCTCCTGTATCCGGGCGACCGAAGCAGCCCACTTCTGAGACCACTGCTCAACTTATAGGGGTTCTGTCCGAAATAAAGCAACTGGAAGAGCTTTCGGGCAGCGCCGTATCCGCAGATCGGTGGCAGATCCTCTGGCTGCATCAACACATCTCCGAACAAGTGATGGCCGCTTCGCTGCAGGTGGATGCTACCATCGCCCAGATCGACAACGAGATAGCGCGCTCCAATGAAGTGCGCGGGTATCTCGCCGACCGTCGCGACCGCACTGTCAGCCGCGACAACCTGCTCAGCGCACTCATCGGTGGGGCTGTCGGCGCAACCAGCTCCGGTCTCCAGTTTTCATCCAATTTGACTAAGCCTGCGGCCGGTGTCGGCATCGGAGCCGGCACATTGTCTGTCGGATTCGCCCTCGCTGGAATTCACGCGCAGGCAGGGAAGAGCGGGCAATTCGATTTCCCATCCAATATGCTCGCCCAATTTTTCGACCGGCCCATTCTGCAGAACAGCCAGTATCCACCGATCATATGGACGTTCTTGAATGAAGAGTCCGCCTACGGGCCTCGCGGCGTCACCCGCAAGCAGGACTTGTTACAGACGTGGGTGCAGGTGAAACGGATCGACTCACTGGAGAGCAAAGAGAAGATCGATCACCTCACAAGCCAGCCATCAGAGCAGTTGCAACTCAGCATCGACGACTTCGAAGACCGCGCAGCCATGCTACAGGACGTTCGGGCCAGAATTTCTTACCTCAAACGCGACCTCGGGGCATTCCTAGTATCGCTGCCGCCCGTCGCCACCGTACCGTAGCTACTGTGGCGTCACATCCTTCGGGGTTACATGGAGAGCTTCTCCCACATGCCTGGCTGAAATACCGAGAGCATGCTTCGTATGCCGATAGCTCTTCTGGAGAGCGTTGCCCGTCGAGTCTTGTGCGGTGGAAAGAGCTGTGCCAGTCGAATCTCCTGCGATAGAAATTGCCGCTGTAGTGTTGTATCCGCTTTCTGCTATGGCCTGTTCTGTCGAACTGCTGACGGCGATCATACCCTGCGCCGGATGCATGCCCACATTGAACCATGCGATATCACTCACCGGAAGTTCATTGAGACGAGCGATCGGACCGGGCGGGAAGTTCGAGCGGGTCATTTTGTCCGCAAGCGGCCACGCTGTCGATGCGATGAACAGAGAGCCGTTCATTGGCTGGCCAATCTCTCCCAGATTGATGAGCTTTCCTGGTGTGAGCGGAACCATGTCCAAGCACCTGTCCGCCCCGCACCCGCTCTGGCATAGAGTCTCATTGAGATAGGAAGCATGTTTGCCAGGCGAAATCCAAACTTTTGCACCATGATCTTCGGCGCGAAGGGTGGAGGCGCGTGCTATCTGACTCACATCGCACACGGTGTTTTCGTGTGCTGCTGCGTACCAGTACATCGCCTTCCATGTGGCGGAAGAGAGCTGGCTGTCAGAGGCTTGAACGAGAACAGAGACATGTTCTGTATCGAGCGCATGACCGTGAGGACCGCAATCCTTATTCCAGAGGTGATAATAATGAACTTCCGCAACGGGCCGTGTATCGGTGGAGGTTTTTGCGAGGAAGACCTGACCGTAGATGGTCCCATTCTCCTGTTCGGGCTCCGGCGTTCTGACGTCCGGATGAAATTCAGCGGGAGTCTCCGAACAATCGTGCCGCCCCACCATGAAGACGGGTTCGAACTGGATGAGAAGGGCCTGTTCCAGTACGTCACTCATTCCGTCACCGTCCGAGTCGGCAGCAAGCAGGGTCGTGTGTTCGACTGTCTGCGCCGGTGATATTCCGGAGATCGTTGCAATGAATGTGGCTCCAATCAGTGGCAGGAGTAGAAAGGGCACTCGACTTTTGAGCGATGAGAAAGGAATTTTTAGTGTTCGAGCATTCATTACGGGGCCCGCCCTTCACTCACAACTCTACCGGAACGGGTAGAATCGAGGTATATCGAGAGAATTGATTGAAGCGGATACTCAATGCGAAGCGAGTGCTCCAGGATAGGGCCTTTGAGGCGGAGGCCTGTACTGTCGGTGGCCGCATCCTCATTGTGCTCACGGCTCTGCTGATTGCGGTCAGTCCGTGGACTGAGTATTACTGGCACTTCGACAATTTTCTTCAGGGCGGTCAGGATTTCGAGTTCGGGCTTCTTTCTACGATCATGGTTTTCTGCCTGGTGCTGGTATTGATGCAGCAGAGCAAGCGGGGCTTGTCGTTTTTGTTCCTGCTGCGTCGTTGGCTGTCGGTCGTATTTCAGCCTCTCGAGCCTGCGTCTCCGAGATCGTCATTCTGTCGGGTCCTGATTTTCCACGCCGTGCCCCTACCCGATCTCGTTTTAGGCCCATACAATCTTCCGCTTCTCATCTGATCTGACTCCTCCGGCAAGTATTGAAAATGACTCGTTCGAGTTGTTCTTCATTCCCAGGCGAAATCCTATGAAATCCGGACTGATGAGGGAGACTCATTCATGCCAGAAGATCCGCGTACAGCACCACTTGAGAAAGCCGTCCACGAGGGTATGCGGTCGTCGCTGGTCGGAATCGGTTCGAATCTGGTATTGGCGGTGTTCAAGTGTGTGGCCGGATTTCTGGGCCATTCCTTTGCACTGATCGCAGATGGCGTTGAATCGCTCTCCGATGTTGTCAGCTCGACAGTCGTGTTTTTTGGGCTCAAGTTTGCCATTAAGCCGCCCGATGAAGATCACCCATACGGGCATGGAAAGGCGGAGCCGATTGCATCGATCATCGTCAGTCTTGCTTTGATCGTGGCAGCGGTGTTTATCGGCGCCGAGAGCATCCAGAGAATTAAAGAACCGCATCCCTTGCCCCTGCCTTATACGCTGTGGGTGCTATTGGCTGTCGTCGGCGTCAAGGTTGTCCTGTCCCGGTACGTCACATCGGTAGGAACGGGTCTCGAAAGCAGCGCCGTCGAAAGCGATGCCTGGCACCACCTGAGCGACGCGATTACATCGGGCTTTGCCTTCGTCGGAATCTCCATCGCTCTTTGGACACGGAATCCCGCAGCCGACGACTGGGCGGCGCTCTGTGCTTCGCCCGTCATTATCTTCAACGCCTACAGGAAGCTCCGGCACCCGCTGGCAGAGCTGCTCGATGCCAAGCCCTCGCCTGAGATCGAACGGCAAATCCGTTCCATTGCCTCGACGGTGCCGGGTGTGGTCGGTCTGGAGAAGTGCGAGGTTCGCAAGGTCGGCTTTTTCTACTATGTGAATCTTCACGTCATTGTGGACGGCACGATTTCTGTAAGCGACGGGCACAGTATCGCTCACAAGGTTGAAGATACGGTTCTCCACGATGCGCCTCGGGTTGCTGAGGTCCTGGTCCATATAGAACCGGATGAAGAAGAGCAGCTGGCGAAGCTGCGAAGAAGCTAGTTGCGGAAGTTCGGATCGATCCCGCGATCGACGCCGGCTTTACCTATCTTTTGCCTCATTGGCTCTGGCGGCAGAGAAACAGCCTATATTGAGCGGTCTTGATTTGGCATGATCTGGCGCTGTATGTGGAAATTTTGGACGAGGTATCTCCTTCTAAGCAAAGAATTCAAGAACGATTGATCTTTGTTACGGTTCTGTCAATTATTCTCCAAAGGGCTGCTCTCATTTCTCTGCGGAGGTTGGATGCATTTCCGGTCGTTGATTCTTGCCGTAACGCGGTACGTGTATCGCCGCGAACGGCGCGCAGCAGTGTCTGACGGATATGGCTGCGACGGTTCCGATCGGAGCCTCGGACGAGCGAATCTCGTGAGCTTATTTAATCGCGCAAGATCGGTCATGCTTGTGCTCACGAGTTGTCTGCTTGCATCATCGCTCGCCAGCGCCCAAAACGGCACCCCCGCGCCTCGTCCGGAGGGTGAAGATAGCCTCATGCAGGTGCTGACGGACAAGGGCCTGCACGACATCGAAAACGAAAGCTGGAACGCGTATGGGCAATTTACGTATATCTCAAGCTGGAAGCCCTCGTTCGATGCCCCTTATACCAACCTGAATGGCAGCATCAATTCGCTGCTTCCCACCGCCGAACGAAGCTTCACCGGGACGGCGACACTTTACCTTGGCCTACGGCTCTGGAAGGGCGCTGAAGCTTATCTCGTCCCAGAGCTGATTTCGGAGCAGCCGTTTTCGCAACTCCGTGGGCTGGGCGGCGCGATTCAGAATTTCGAGCTGCAAAAGGGCGGAGCGAGCGTGCCTCAGGTCTATCGTTCCCGGCTTTTCCTCAAGCAGACAATCGGCCTTGGTGGGAAAAGCGATGTGGAGGAATCGGGCCCTCTCCAATTGGGAACGCACTACGACAGCAGAAGACTCGTATTTGTCGCAGGCAATTTTACGATTCTGGATTTCTTCGACACCAACGCTTTTGACATCGATCCTCGCCAGGGCTTTCTCAGCCTGGGATTCATGACCTACGCTGCCTATGACTTTGCTTCCGACGCGCGCGGCTACTCGTATGGAGGCATCGGCGAATTTCATTGGGATGACTGGGCAGTGCGCTACGGCCGCATCACTCCTCCAAAGCAGCCCAACCAGCTTCCGGTAGACTTCCGGCTCCTCAAGTATTACGGAGACCAGGTGGAAGTGGAGCATAAGCACACAATTCACGAACAGGAAGGCATGATTCGCGTACTGGGCTACCGCAACCGCGAAAATATGGGACGCTTCAGTGACGCCATCGCCGCGTTCGACGCAAATCCCCAGGAGAACGCGACCACCTGCACTGGGTTCAACTACGGATCGCAGAACGCCGGTGCCCCGGATCTCTGCTGGGCGCGAAAACCCAACATTAAGGAGGGCATCGGCGCGTTCGCTGAGCAGTACATTGGACACGACATTGGTGTCTTCGCTCGCGGAATGTACTCCGACGGAAAGACCGAAGTGTATGCCTACACATCGACGGATCGCTCTGCAACTGTAGGAGTGCTGGCGAAGGGTTCCGTATGGTCACGATCCAAAGATCTCACGGGTATTGGCGGCAACTTGGGATGGATCTCGAATATCCATGCGAAATACCTCGGAATGGGCGGGGTAGATGGATTTATTGGTGACGGCGCCATCACGGCTGGCTCGGAAAGATCTCTTGATATGTTCTACAGTGCCAACCTGGGCAAAGTGTATTGGCTGACCGGCGATTATCAGCACATCACAAATCCCGGTTTCAATGCCGCACGCGGTCCCGTCAATGTCTTTACGGTGAGAGTCCATGGCGAGTTTTAAACCGCATCGTAGCTGTGTTCGCGTGTTGCTGGCTGCATTGGCTCTCCTCAGCTTCCGGCCCTTGCCTGCGGATGCGCAGCAGCAACCGGCCGGCTTCGCAGTCGAGCGCTTCTATCAGTCAGCTCCCGGTGGCGGGTGGTTCATCATGGACGACCTCGACATCAGCGGCCGACTCGGGGGCGCGATTTCAATCACCTCTGGCTATGCGCGAAACCCGCTGGTCATCACAGATCCAGACAGCAAGCAGAAGCTCGCGGTTGTGTCGCAAGAGGCGTTCCTCGATATTGGCGGTGCGGTTACCTATCATCGCTTTCGGGCTTACCTCGACCTTCCCATGCCTCTTTCGGTCACCGGAACGAGCGGGACACTTGGTCCGTATCAGTTCACCGCTCCCTCAGTAAACCTCGGGACCACGCCCGATACCGTCTCCGATTTTCGTATCGGCGTCGATACTCGTTTGTTAGGAGAGCCGGGTAGCTTGCTCCGTCTCGGTGCAGGTGCGCAGGTCATCTTTCCTTCCGGAAACCGCTCCGACTACGTGAGCGATGCCAGATACCGCGCCATGTTTCGGTTTCTCGCAGCCGGTGATGCCGGTGCCTACAGCTATGCGGGGCAGCTCGGTGTCCATGTTCGTCCGCTGAATGATGCGCCGGTGCCCGGCAGTCCAAACGGGAGCGAGTTCCTCTACGGCATCAGCGGAGGACGCAGGTTTGCCGGGCCGACTGGCTGGAGATTTGTCGCGGGGCCTGAGATTTATGGCGAAACTGCTTTCCACCAATTTTTCAGCGGGGAGACAGGCACGGAGGCTCTTTTAACCGGACGATTAGAACAAATCGGAGAACGAAAGCTGCGGATCAAGCTGGGCGTCGGCCATGCTCTTGTGCAGAACTTCGGAGCGGCACAATGGCGAGTCGTATTCGGAGTGGAACTGTTCGGGCACAAGTAGGCCGCACCGGTTCCTATTGAGTTGGAGGATAATCCCTAGCATGAACGTTCCCCGGTTCCGGATGATCGCGTGTTTCGCATTCTGCTGCTCGTTGTTTGGGTCCGCGCTCGCCCGGCAGCCGGCCCCCGCTGATCACAGCACGCGGCGGATTTACGTCGAGCCGTTTGTTACCCAGGAAGGTTCTCAGAAGTTTCGTGAGGATGTAATCGCCGAACTTCGCAAAGTGAGTTCGGTCTCGCTCGCCGGAGACGAATCGAGCGCAGATGCAATCCTCGGTGGCGGGGGAGAAGTCTGGATCAAAGGATACCGCAGTCACAACCCGCAGTTGGGGAACGTTGCACCCAACGGGACTCCCATCTACACAGGCTTCCTTTCGATTGAGCTGAGAGACAGGAATGGTGAGACGCTCTGGTCCTATCTGGCAACACCGCCGGCGTCGTCGCGAGACGTATCGAAAGATCTTTCGACGCTCATCGTAAAGAAACTGGTCGAGGGGCTGGCACAAGGTGAAGAGCCATCCACAGCTGCTTCCTTATCCCAACCCACGACCACTCTGAAAGGAGCGGGCGCTACCTTTCCTTTTCCCGTTTACGAGAAATGGTTCACAAACTACCGGCGCGAAAATCCAGCGCTACAGATCATGTACGAACCAATTGGTTCGGAGGCGGGAGTTCGCAGACTCCTTGCAAACAGCATCGATTTCGCCGCGTCGGATAGCCCGCAAGCGATTCACGAGCTCTCGCCGGGAGACGACGGGAAGTACTTGTTTTTTCCTTCGGTGGTAGGCGCGGTCGTGCCTGTGGTTAACCTGCCCGGATTGTCTGGCGATATAGCATTCACGCCCGAGGCACTGTCCGGTATCTATCTGGGAAAGATCAAGAAATGGAATGACCCGATCTTAGCCCGCACTAATCGAGGCCTTCACCTTCCCGATCTCGATATCGTCGTCGCTCATCGCGCGGAGGGCAGTGGCACCAGCTATGCCTGGACGGACTATCTCTCGAAGACCAGTCCCGAGTGGAAGGCCCAGGTTGGTACAAGTCTGACTCCGAAATGGCCGATAGGACTGGGGGCAGACGGGAACGACGGTGTATCCAAATTGGTAAAAGAGCAGAGCGGCTCCATCGGGTATGTTGAATTCATCTACGCCCTTCAAAACCATCTGAGCTACGGCAGGGTTCGAAATCGAAACGGCGAATTTGTCCAAGCCAGCCTCGAAAGTATCGCTGCGGCTGTGAGCCACTCCGTCAAAATCAGCGGTGACTTCAAAGTCTCGATCGTGGATGCCCCAGGTGCGGGCGTATACCCCATCAGCACCTTTACCTGGGTTGTTGTTCCTGCGCATATTGAGGACGACGCCAAACGGAAGGCACTCACCGGTTTTCTGCGGTGGATGGTCGGCCCTGCTCAGCGGCAGGCAGCCGCATTGGGGTATCTGCCCATCCCGAAGGATGTGGCCAGTAAAGAAGATGCTGCTATCGCGCGGATTCAGTAGCGAGAGTTGTGCGCAGGAAGCAGATTGGTTCGATCATGATTCTGACGTGTTCATCGTGGGCATTTGAGCGCTATCCCCCGGGGGTGGGGGAGGCGTCAGGTCTATGAAAACAAAGGCTTCTTAATTTTTATGGCTGCAATGTATTGATGCTGTTTAGCTTATCTGCAAAGTATTGATTTTGCTTGATTTGCTGGATCGTTCTTAAGCTTTTTTGTCCTACTTCTATTTTAGCAATTTCGATGGAAATACTCTGCCAAACCCATTTGTCTTTATTTGCTTTATTTTCAATCTGTTAGCGGGGAACTCTCCAGGATGAGGCTTCACAGAGCGGGGAGGCAATGGTGTTCGCGGTACTCGTCATTTTTGCGTGGGGTGTCACTCCACAAACGTCAAAAACTACGCTAGCTACCCGTACGATCGGACACCCGGGTTCCATTTCATTTTCCGACGATCTGCCTACAAGAGTGCGACAATTTGGATGAGTACATTACCCTGTTAGCAACAATGGAGATTAAGCATTGGCAGTCAGGCTAACCAAAGGGGATGACTTGACT
Source organism: Acidobacteriota bacterium (assembly GCA_013285705.1). GTDB lineage: Bacteria > Acidobacteriota > Terriglobia > Terriglobales > Acidobacteriaceae > Alloacidobacterium. The sequence continues at coordinate 20,556 of JABDHA010000006.1, read as the reverse complement.
TTATGAGTCCGCCTGCAGCATGCATGGCTATTCTCGGGGGTTTCTTCCAGCGGTCTGCTCACGCAAAATTAAGGTTTATCTGATAGAAATCAGTTGTTTCCGTTCGTTTTGATATTTCGGTCTAAGTTATAAGTAAGGAGATCGGTCGACATGCGTTGTTATTGATATTGCAACATTGCGAGATGGTGCGATCCCACGATTCACACGTTAGCTCTAGTCACCTAGAGGTATTCTAAGGTTTCTGCTGCAGATCCCAGGGAATGAAGTTGAGACAGACACTGACCTTCTTGCGAGCGTTGAGTTCCGATCCGGGCCTTGTAGGCGCGATTGCACCATCTGGTGCGGCTTTGGCCAAATTGATAACCAGCGAAATAGGACACGACTCCGGGCCCATTGTTGAATTTGGCCCAGGAACAGGTGTATTTACCCAGGCACTCCTTGCTCAGGGCGTAAGAGAAGAAGATCTGACGCTAGTCGAGTACCGTTCCGATTTTGCAAAGCTCCTGCAAGAACGATTTCCCGACGCACGCGTCCTTCGAATCGACGCTGGAAGTCTCCATAAGCATGATTTATTTCAGAATGCACCGGTTGGGGCTATGGTCAGCGGGCTTCCACTTCTCAATATGCCGTCCAGGAAAATCATCCGCATTCTTAGCGGGGCATTTCGCTACATGCGCCCCTGTGGAGCGTTCTATCAGTTCACCTATGGTCCCCGTTGTCCAGTGCCGAGAACATTTCTTGATCGACTCGGTCTCCGAGCGTCGTGTCTAGGTCGTGCGCTTCTCAACATTCCACCAGCAGCGGTCTATCGAATCACCAAGCGCGAGCCGTCTGGATCCGGTCACACCTTATCTCCAATTCAGGAAATCGGATCTGTGGAAGAGCTGAGAGCGGCGCACAGGGTTCTTAGTTAAGCGCATAATCGCCGAGTCACTCACTGAGCCGGGACTCCGCTGTCCAACAGGTGGCAGGCTTATTTTGCGTAGACTCGTCAGAAGCGCCCCCATGCGCATTGCAACCCAGTTCGCGCTGCTCCTCCTCGCCAGCAACCTGGCAGCGCACGGTCAGCACTTTCGTCAGGTTACGATTTCTACCGGGCTCAGCCCACGGTGGATTGCCGTCGCCGACGTCAATCATGATCGCAATCCGGACATCGTCGTCGCCAACGCCGGCTCGGACAGTGCCGACTCCGGCTCCATCACCGTATTGCTCGGCGATGGGCGCGGCGGCTTTCACCTAGCGCCCGACTCACCTTTTCCCGCCGGTCATCTGCCCAACGACATCGCCATCGGTGACATGAACAACGACGGCAACCTCGACCTGGTCGTCGCCAACCACCAGTCGCCCTATCTGCGCGTCTTTCTCGGCGACGGTCGTGGCGGCTTCCATCTTGCGCCCGGGTCACCGGTCGACGTCCATTCTTACCCGCATCCGCATAGCGTTGTCGTCGCAGACTTTAATTCCGATGGCAAACTTGATGCTGCCACAGACAGCTGGGGCAACAACCAAATCGAAATTCTCCGCGGGGACGGCACCGGGCGCCTTCTCACGCCAGGTACATTTTTTCCAACCGGCCGACGCCCCTACGAACGACTCCGCACTGCCGACTTCAACCAGGACGGCCACCCCGACATCGTTACTACCAATCTTGACGACGATACCGTATCTATCCTGCTTGGCGATGGCCGGGGCGCCCTGCAGAACGCTCCCGGTTCGCCGTTCCCTGCCGGCGCTAAACCATGGGAGGTTGCCGTCGACGATCTCAACAGCGACGGCAAGCCTGATCTCATCATCATCCCTTATCAACGAGACATCAGCCGTTCCGCTGAGAATGCCATCTCTATCCTGCTCAATGACGGCCATGGCGGTTTCCATCCAATGCGCGGCTCACCGATTTCTCTGGGAGACTGCCGCGGCCCCAACAGCGTGGCCGCTGGCGACCTTACTGGAGACGGAACGCAGACGATTGTGATCGCCTGCGCGGAGAGCCGGACGATTCGCACTTACCACCTGGGTCAGGCTGAAAAATTCACCGTCATAACCATGCCCGTTGCTGGTGGCTGGGGATCCGTCGCTATCGCGCGCCTTACGGCCAGCCCGCGCAGCGCAATCATCACTGCCAACGCTGATTCTGATTCGATTACGATTTACTTCCCGGACTAGCGAACCCTTGCTTTGTTCGCGAGGAGACCTGCTTTCGATAGCTGAGATAGTCGCTGCATGTCCGATCTGCAGTTTTATTCAGCTCTTAGGGACTGCGCCGGATCAACCGATGCGGCCCGTCGCGCAGGAATCAACCCTTCCGGTTGTCCGGTGGTCCGCCTCATAGGCTTCAGTATCAGAATCCGCTCAACGTCACTTTGCCGATTGATTTTCCGCTCTCTGCGATTGCATGAGCCTTCTTCAGATTCTCGACATTGATTGGACTGAAGGTCTGTGTTTGCGTAGAGCGCAGTTCGCCGCGATCGACAAGCTCTGCTACGCGGCTCAGCAGACGTCCCTGCTCGCCCATGTCCGCGGTTTGCCACATCGAGCGTGCAAACATGAACTCCCAATGAAGTGACGCGGCCTTTCTTTTGAGCGGCACCACGTCGAGGGTCGCAGGGTCGTCAATCAGGCCGAGTTTGCCCTGAGGAGCCAGGACCTCGACCAACGGCGCAAAGTTTCGCGCTGTGGCCGTAAGGCTGGCGATGTACTTCACCGGAGCCACGCGGAGTCCATCCACCTGCTCTGCCAGAGGCTTGGTGTGATCAATCACGTAGTGAGCACCCATTTGCGTCACCCAATCTACAGTCTCTGGCCGAGACGCAGTGGCAATGACCGTTAGTCCTGTGAGCCGGCGGGCCAGTTGCACGAGAATTGAGCCGACGCCGCCAGCGGCTCCGCTGACCAGCAAGGACGCGCCGTTTTCGCCCTCACGGATGCCAAACCGATCAAACAACAGTTCCCAGGCGGTAATGCTGGTCAGGGGCAACGCGGCGGCCTCGGCAAAGCCAATCGATTTCGGCTTGCGTCCGACGAGCCGTTCATCGACTGCCTGGTATTCTGCGTTCGATCCGGGACGATCCAATGCGCCCGCGTAGTAAACCTCATCGCCCACGTTGAATCCGGTGACTGCGTTGCCTTTGTCCACCACCACGCCCGCAGCATCCCAGCCAAGCACCCGTGGTTTGCCTGTGTTGTCCGACGCGGATCCCTGGTGCCGGGCGCCCCGCACCTTTGTATCCACCGGATTCACCGAAACTGCCCGCACATTGACAAGCAAGTCGCGTAGCCCGAATTCCGGTTGCGGCAGATCTAGCTCTACCAGTGAATCCGGGGCGTCGATTGGTAGTGGACGAGTGAATGCGATCGCTTTCATGGTTTGCTCCAGTCTCGAATGCTGCCCCAGGCGGGCCGAAATCAAGTCTACCAAGCATGGAGCGAATTTTTCGATCGCGGGAAACGAAGCTTCGCTTCGCCGAACTTTCCAGTGCAGGGGGCAGTGCCCCGTCGATATATCAGTTCGGGGCAGGGGGAGTAATAAGTTTGCCAATCGTAGCCACTGAGGATGGCGTCTTACCGGTAGGTGTTGGCGTCCCTACGGAAGTGAGCGTGCCCGCAGTGGGGTCAATCGCAAACGCCGATACGTTGGCGGACTGAGAATTGGCTGCAAATAAGTACTTTCCAGAAGGGTCTATGTTGAGCGACGCCGGCCCGTCTCCTGCTGGCACTGGCGAACCGATCGGAGATAGTGCACCGGTTGTCGAATTAACCGCATACGCACAAATACCTCCCGAGCCTACGTTTGAAACATAGATAAACTTCCCGCTCGGATCTTCTGCTAATGCTGTCGGGAAAGTCCCGCAACTGAGGACCGGATCTCCCAGCGGCGTAAGCGCCCCACTCATGGGATCAATTGCAAACACGGAAATAGTATTGGATACGGTATTGGCAAGGTATGCGAACTTGCCAGAAGCATGCACCATCATGAATGTCGGATCGAAGCCAGCAACTGGGACAGGCTTTCCTGATGTCGTGAGAGCGCCTGTGATTGGGTCAATGGTGAATTCCGATATTGTATTGTCGTCTGAATTTACGACGTAAGCGAACTTCCCGGCAGGATCTAGAGTCAGAGATAGAGGCCCTGTCCCTGTGGGCACTGGAGACCCGATCGGGGTAAGTGCTCCAGTGCTGGGATTGATGGCGTAGGCGAAGATGTTATCGGAAAGCAGGCTGGTGCCATAGAGAAACTTTCCGCTGGGGTGCACGACTACAGTGCGGGGTCCCTGGCCAGCGTCGACCGGTGAACCCACTGGTGTCAAAGCTCCAGTATCGGTATTGATGGAGAACGCGGATATACCACCACCGCCGATGTCACCGTTGCTGTCGCCTACTCCGCCGAGGGCTATTAAGTTCGCAACATAAGCGAAATGGCCGGCGGGATCCACGGCAAGCGCGATCGGCGCGTTGCCTCCACTCGCGACACTTCCGCTGCTGCGAAGCTCGCCCGTAGAAGCGTTGATGCTGTACGTAGAAATCGTATTGTCATCTCGGTTCGCGATGATTGCGAGTTGAGGTACAAGGACTGGCTGCGGAGCCGGTTGCGGTGTTGGCTGTGGAGTTGCCATTTGTCGACTGCTACTGCAGCCAGTGAGAAGCAGTGACGACATGGTAAGGGTGAACAATGTTTGAAACGCAAACAACCGTGACTTCCTCATTACTATATTTCTCCTGTTTCTTTTGGCAGAGAAGCTTCTAGCGCCGGCGCGCTCAACGAAGATAACTGAGACATCCAGTATTTATTCCAAGTGCGCGCAGAGATTGCATGGCTCCGGCTGCGAGAGCAGCAGTAGAAATTCCGACGCGAGGAATAGCTCGACTCTGTCGTATTTACTCGACCGTTTACGATTATCTATCTGTCGGCGAATGTACGGCGGCACGCGCTGCCTCACATCTCTAGCTCACGCATACAGGAACCGTGGCATGTTCGAGGACAGTTTCAGTGAGCCCAAGCCGCTCAGTACATCGGTGGCAGGCCCATCTGCTGGATGAGGGAGCGATAGCGCGGGTCGGCATGGAGGAAGTCGAAAGCGGGGTCCGATTGAGCCAGGAGCAGCAATAGCGGATCGCGTTCATTTACACCTTGCTCGAGCAAGGCAAGCGTCTCATCGTGCTCACTGAGCCTCCCGTGCAAGCCTGCAAGCTCGAAAGTAGAAACTCTCCCGGTTCGCGCCCTCTTTTTAACTGCAGCCAATTGGCAGCGAATCACAGCAGCGTATCCGCCTGTCTCGAATGCGCGGCGGACAGCGGCCGCCAAGGGAAGATCTCCGTAGGCTGAAATCTCGCGGGCGAGCATGTCCACGGCCTCTTTGTCCATGCCTTTCCAGTGATAGCTATCAGAGAGTTGTCCGAGGATATCGGGAGCCACAGGAAAGTCTTTCAGGCGCATCTCGCCATCACTGATCGCAGCATCAAATTGGCGGGTGCAGTTGTATATCGCCGCCATCGCCCCCGGATATTCGAAGGGATTGATCGCAGTGGACTGTTTTTGCACCGCGACAGCTTCGTCATAGCGGCCCAGTGCGCAAAGAATCCACGCGCGCAGATGAAAATTCTCGCCATCGTGAGGGTCTAATTCTGTAGCGCGGGTAAGCTCCTTGAGTGCCCGCACGTCATCACCACGATTGAAAAAGATCATCCCTCCGAGAGTTGCGTGGGCTCGTGGAAGACTATCGTCGAACTCCACTGCCTTGCGGGCCGCAGTTTCCGCCTGCGGCAACGCCTGACGGGGATCGAGTTCACCCAGGATTGCCCCCTGTGCGTAATAATCGGCCAGCCCGGTCCAGCCAAGAGCATAATCGGGCTGAAGATCGACGGCCTGCTGGTAGTACCTGCCGGCATCTTTATTTCGTCCGACGGCCCAATAGTAGTGGCCACGCAAGTAGGCGTCGTGAGCTTCCGGTTGGATGAAGCGGGCGTTGGCGTGTGGCGGCGCTGAACTGTTCAAGCGAGCAGCAATGGCTCTGGCCGCGACGTCGGGCAGCACAGCAACATCATTGGTGTCGCGGTCGTAACTTTCGGCCCATAGATGACTGTCCGTGTTAGCTCGGACAAGTTGCAGGGTCATATGAACCTGGTTACCGGAGCGCGAGATTGAGCCTTCGAGGATGGCGTCAACGTTGAGGGCACGGGCAATTTCCGGCAGTGACCGGTGCGCGCCCTTGAATTGCATGGCGGAGGTGCGGGAAACGATCCGGAGGGTGGAGTCCTTGGCAAGCAAGGTCGTGAGTTCGTCGGTCATGCCGTCGGCGAAGTACTCCTCATTCGGATCGCCGGAGAGATTGTCGAGTGGGAGAACGGCGAGCGAGGCGATTGCAGCGTGAGTGTTTCGATCGAGGAAGCGGGCGGCCAGCGGATGCGGGCCGAGCGTAAGTATAAAAATGGCAACGAGCACGGAGGCACAAAAGGCAGTGACCAGCCAGACTCCGTGATGGGGTTTGCCAGCCGATGGGATGACAGGCGTAGCAGAGATCTCCGGTAGAGGAGGAGGCAGGTCGACCGGATCGCCAGAGGGTTGAATTGGCTCGGCGACTTCTGGCTCAACGACTGTAACGGGTGCGATGAAGCGGTAACCAGAGCCGGAGACTGTCTGCACAAACTGCGGCATGTCCGAACTGTCATCAAGAATTTGGCGAATTTTACGGATAGCCGTGTTGATTCCGTGTTCGATATCGACGAAGACTTCCCGCTCCCAAAGGCACCCGGCAATTTCATCCCGGGTAACGACCTGCCCATGTTTGGTGACCAGGAGAACGAGAAGTTCGAGAGGTTTCCGCTCAAGCTTGAGCCTGCGGCCTTTGCGGCAGAGTTCAAATTTGCCGCAATCAAGGCTGAAGTTGCCGAATTGATAGACAACAAAGGGCACGGTCGCCCTCCGCAGAGTGGCTGAAGTATAGCATTCGTCAAAATCTGGACGGAGGATTCTCATCCAGGTTCAACGACTTACGCCTTCAGCTTTCTTCACCTCCGAATTTACCTTCCTGCATTGTTCCCAGAAGTCGAACTGGTGTTTATCTCGTTCGAGCCGGCAAATTCCCCGGCAGAGGAGAAAGTCATGAGATCAGGAAATTGGAAAATCGTGCCAGCGCTGAGCGTGCTGGTACTCGCAATCATGGTTGGTCCCTACGCCCGTGCCGGCTGCGGCCTCTATAGTCCAGTGCCACACCCCGCCAGTTGGCAGCCCCAGATCGCCTCGCCGCGATTTGTACTGGCCGCTCTCATCCTCGACGACGAAGCTGCCAACACGCACGAACCCAGCATCGTTGGAACCTGGAAAGAGCATTGGATCTCCGAAGGCAGTGAGGGAATCCCGGACGGCACCGAGTTTGACGCTTCCTACTCTCAGTGGCACAGTGACGGCACTGAGATCAATGTCTCTGGCCTGCGTCTTCCCTTGACCGGCGACGTGTGCCTCGGTGAATGGATAAGAACTGGCGCGCGGACTTACCGACTGAACCACTTTGGAGTCTCGTACGACTCCACAGGCCTCAACATCGTGGGCCCGGCCCGCATTCAGCAATCACTAACCATCGATCCCAAAGGGAATTCAACTTCGGGAACATTCACCGTCGATCAGTGGGACGAGTCGGGCAATCTGCTCGCTCACATACAGGGCAAAGTCACCGGAACCAGAGTGACCATGGAAACCGGATTCCAGCGCGTTGAATAAGTTTGATTCTGATTGGCAATCGCGGTTCTCGCTCGGCGCTGCCTGGATCGAAGCGTGATCTGCGTTTGCTGATAGGACCGCGAAGTAGCGGTTAGTCACCGGGGTATGATCGGCGGCGAGTCAAACACCTCGCCGCCGTCTCATTCTTCATGTTCTTTTGCGAAACTCGCAGACTACAAGGCGCATTGTGGAAGTGCGTTCTCATCTGCATGAAAAACGCCGTATCCTGCGCTTAGAAACTACAGGTCCCCTTCGGCAAGCTCAGTGCAAACCAAAACTCTATTCGGTGCGTAAGGCTTTTACCGGATCAATCGATGCGGCCCGTCGTGCAGGAATCAACCCGGCGACCGATGCAGCCAGCACCAGCGTAACAATCGACACCAGCAACACACCGTCGTCGATGCCCTTGATCTCGTAAAGCTGCGACTCGACGAAGCGCGCGCAGAGCAGAATCGTCGGAATGCCAATGAGCAGCCCCAGCGCGGCCTGGATCATGGCTCCACGCATGACCATTCCGATTACGCGGAGACGCTTCGCGCCGAGAGCCATGCGAATGCCAATCTCACTCGTTCGCCGCGCAACCGTGTAGGCTGTCACGCCATAGAGCCCGATTGTTGCGAGCATCAAGGCAAGAGCGCCAAAGAGAACCGTCAGTCGTGCAAGCATGCGCTCATGAGCGAATTGATCTGAAATTTGCTGATCAAATGTCTGGAATTTCACCACGGTCAGATTTGGATTGATACTCGCGAGCGTCTGCCGTGCCAGGGCTTCCATGTTGTTTATGGACCGACTTGTCTTTATTACGATGGCGCCTGCATACATAATCGGATCATTTTCAATGGGCCCTTTATCGCTCAACGGCCTTTGTGCCAGCGGAACAAAATACATTACGTGGTGCTTGTCATAGATATTGGAATAGACGGTATCTTCTACCACGCCGATAATTTCAAAGTCTCCGGTTGACTCTGGCCCGGGCGAGCCAAAGTGATGACCGATCGGATTTTCCCCCGGATGGAACAATTGCTTCACAAACTCCTGGTTCACCACCGCTACGGTCATTGAGGTGGAAGTATCCTGTGGGCTGATGCCTCGTCCCATGACCACGTGAGTTCCCACGGAGTCGAAGTAATCTGCATTCACTTTGATCCAGGAAGAGTTAAGATTCGGATCCGGCTTTCCCTGTACTTGAACGTTGTCGCCGATATTGTTGTCTTCCATCGGCGTATAGGAGCTGATCCCTACCTTCTCCACCTCCGGAATCGCATGGAACCTTTCTTCCATCGTCCGGTAGAGCGCTTCCACTTGCGTCTGCTTGTAACCCGCAGCTTGCGGATTGATGTGGACGATATAACGGTTAGTTGATTCGAGCTTGAGGTCGGTAGTCTGGAGCTTATAGAGACTCAGGGAGAATAAGCCCGCACCTACCAGCAATACCAGCGACAGAGCAGCTTGAAAAATCACCAGTCCATGCTGCAGTAAAGAAGTACTGCGCGCCGTTGTCCGTGAGCCGTTACGCAGCGCATCCGCTGGATCTGCCTGGGCAGTCATCAAAGCGGGAGCTACTCCAAAGAGAATGCCCGTCAACAGCGATAGCCCACATGCAAATCCAAGGACTGGTAACGATGGACTCGCGTGAATGGGAACATTCTGTGCTCCGGGGAAGGCCAGCGCCAGCAACATTCGGGTGCCACCGTACGCCACGGTCAGACCTGCTATTCCACCGACCAAAGACAGGATGATGCTCTCGGTCAAGAGCTGTCGGATGATTCTTGTTCTGGCGGCACCTAACGCCGTTCGCACGGACATTTCAGCTTTGCGCGCCATTCCGCGGACGAGAAGAAGATTTGCGATGTTCGCGCAGGCAATGAGAAGAACCAGCCCGGAAAGCGCCATCAGCATACGCAGTTGCGATCCATACGCTTCCTGCATGTTCTGGATGCCTGCTCCGGCAGGCGTAAGCACCACATGCACTTTTGCCATTTCCAATTTTTGGTTGCCGGTATAGTAGATTTTGTTCTCCGCCATGTATTGCCTGAGCAGCGCGCTTAATTTTGTCTGCAGCGCCGGCAGTGGCGTGCCTGGCTTCACTCGTCCTACCATGTACAACCACTGCACCTTCGGCTGATGCACGTAAGGAGCAGTTGCCAGGACTGGCATTGTCTCAATCGGCAGATAGAAATCGGGTGGCGTACTTGACATGCGGTCGCCAAAGTATCCAGATGGCGCAACACCCGCGATGGTTACCGGCTTTGTATTCACCCAGAACGTACTGCCGACAACATTCGGGTCGCCTGCATAGTCGCGCTGCCAGGTCTGATAGCTCATGACAGCCATCATGGGGGCACCCGCAACATCATCCGAGTCGGTCAGCAGCCGACCTAGTTGCGGCTGTAGTCCAAAGGTGCGGAAGTAATTGCCGGATACGAACTCGCCAATTGCCGACTGTGCCTGATTCGGTCCATCGCGTCTGACAGTGAGTGGCCGCCATTCAAATCCCGCCTGGATGGCCGCCAGTTCCTCGAATTCAGGAGCATTTTGCTTCAAAAGCTGCCACGCCGCAGTTGGAAATAGTGAGAAGGCGTCATCACGGGGCCGTCCTTGACCTACACAGCAATCATCGGCATCGCCAATCCTTATCAATGTCTTTGGATCAGCGACAGGCAGGTTCTTCATCAGCACAGCATGAACAAGCGTAAAGATGGCCGCATTCGCGCCGATGCCAAGCGCCAGTGTGAGAACGGCGACAAAAGTGAAGCCCGGCGACTTGCGCAGCATGCGAAGGCTGAAATTCACGTCTTGCCACAACCGTTCCATCCATCGCCAACCCCAGACGTCACGCGACTTCTCTTTTGCCAGCAGGACATTGCCGAACTTCCTCATCGCAGCGTGTCGCGCTTCCTCCGGTGACATGCCAGCCTCGATGTTCTCCTGTGTTTCGAGATCGATGTGCGTTTGGATCTCATCTTCCAAAAGGTCTTTGCGACTCTTCCAAAACATCACAGGGCTCCTTTGCTACTTGCCTTCCTCAACAACTGGCGCAAGAATGCGCGTTATGGCGAGCGAAAACCGCTGCCACTTTGACGTTTCGTGCGATAATCTTTGCCGTCCTTTTCGGGTAAGGCGATAGAACCTGGCTTTACGATTGTTCTCTGAAATGCCGTCTTCGGCTGTGATCAATCCAGATTTCATGAGCCGTTGCAGTGCTGGATACAGCGAGCCGTGCCCGACCTGCAGCACTTCTTCGGATCTGTGTTCAATCGTCCGTGCGATCGCGTGCCCATGCGCGCGCCCAAAGGCAAGGGTCTGAAGAATGAGCAGATCCAGCGTGCCCTGCAGTAACTGATTTTCGGTCTCTTTAGTCGACATTCGACCTGAAGTTACGCGTCTTCAGGTCGAATGTCAAGGGGAATGATTTATTGAAATGCGCGAAGAACTATTCGGTGCGTAGTGCCTTTACGGGGTCAATGGATGCGGCCCGTTGTGCGGGAATGATGCTGGCGATGAGCGCGCAGATTCCCAGAGCGACGATCGAGCCGGTCAACACCAGCGGGTCCCAACTTTTGACATGGTAGAGCTGCGTGGCGAGTAGATGGCCGCAGCCGATGGAAATGGGAATGCCGATGGCGAGACCAATGACGATTTGCAGGAACGCTCCGCGCAGGATGAGCTTGACGATGTTGGTGCGGTCGGCGCCGAGCGCCATGCGGACGCCGATTTCGCCGGTGCGACGCTCGACGGTGTAGGCGGTGACGCCATAGAGGCCGACGGCGGCGAGGATGAGCGCGAGGATGCCGAAGAGGCCGGTCATCTGCGCGACGGCTCGCTGCGCGTCGAAGTTAGCGTCGATGTGCTCCTGCATCGTATCGAGCCCAAGCAGCGTGATGTTGGGATCGACATCGCTGAGGACGCTGCGGACCTGCGGCTCGAGTCCGTCCATGCTGCCGTGCAGCTTGAGAACTGCGCCTTCGATGAAGTGCGTGTCGTCGTCGATGGCCTGCATCATGGCGTTGTCGTAAGTCGTGCGCTGGGCCAGGGGGACGAAGAAGATAGGCCGCAGCTCTTCGGTTCCGTAGAGATTTCCCCACATATATTTTGCATTGCGAACAACGCCTACGATTTCGAAAGTAGCGCCGTATTTGGGCAGGTCAAGGCCGAAGCGCTGGCCGATGGGGTCTTCGCCGGGCTTGAAGAAGCGCTTGACGAAGGTCTCATCGACGACGGCGATGTTCCGCGTGGAGGCTGTGTCTTCCGGAGTGAGGGAGCGTCCGCGCACGATCTGCTGGCCCAGCGTTTCGAGGTAGCCGGGGCTGACGTGGTCCCAGGACGAGCCGACCTTTTCATCCATGTTGGGCATGCCATGGCCTTCGCGAATGACCATTTCCCCCCAGTTGTCCTGGAGCGGCGCATAGAGGGCGACGGCGGCGCTTTCGACGCCGGGAATGTGGGCGAGGCGATCCTGCAGCTCGATGTACATGGCGTCGAGCTTTGGCTTTGAGTAGGAATTGAAGGGACCGGTCAGGCTGATGAGGGCGCGGTGGTCGGTCTCATAACCCAGCGTCTGGTGCTGCATGTTGATGAGGCTGCGCGTTAAGAGGCCAGCGCCTGCGAGCAGGACGACGGAGAGCGTCGCCTGGAGGATGACGAGAATTTTTTGCGACAGCGAAGAGCGGTCGTGCGTGCTGCGGTTGGCTCCGCGCAGCGCTTCGGCCGGATCGGCGTGCGAGGCGAACCATGCGGGAGCGGTGCCGAAGAGCATGCCGGTGAACAGAGAAAGAGCGAAGGCGAAGGCGAGGATGGGCAGCGAGGGAGCAGCGTCGATGGGAACGTACTTCGCGCTGTGGAAGGTGAGGGCGACCAGCACCTTGACTCCCAGATAGGCGATGACCAGTCCTGCAAGGCCGCCGAAGACGGAAAGAACGAGGCTCTCGGTGAGCGACTGGCGGATGAGCCTTTTGCGCGATGCGCCGAGTGCTAGCCGGACGGAGGTCTGCGAGCGCCGGGCTGTGCCGCGAGCGAGCAGCAGGTTGGCAATGTTGGCGCAGGCGATGAGCAGGACCAGGCAACAGACGCCGAGCAGGATGCGGAGGTTGGCGCCGTAGTCCTCTTTCATAAGGCCGACGCCGGTTCCGGCGGGAACGACTTTGACGATCTGCTTGGGCAGGCCGGCTTTGATGCCGGTCATCCAGTCGGCGGGCATGCCGCTGTCATTGACCAGCCACTGCCGGATGAGGGTTGTCATGCGCGCGGGCACAGCGTCCGCGGTTGCGCCGGGCTTGAGCCTGCCGATGACGCGCAGCCATGCCTGGAAATGATGCAGAAAGGAATTCGCTCCGGTGAAGACGGGCTCCTGCAGAATGGGAATCCACAACTCCGGGGGATCGCTGCGCAAGGTTTCGCCGTAGAAGCCGGGAGGAGTGATGCCGATGATGGTGAAGGGATGGCCGTCGAGAATGAAGGACGAGCCGACGATTTTTGGATCAGAGCCGTACTGCTGCTGCCAGGTGCGGTAGCTGAGCATGGCGACCGGGGCCGCTGAAGCCTGGTCGTCGGCGACTGCGATGGTGCGTCCGGCGAAAGCGCCGAGACCGAAGGTGGAGAAATAATTGCCGCTGATGAATTCGGCGCGCAACGGCTTGGCGATACGGTCGCTCTCGCTGCGACGCGTGCTGAGGGTGCGTGAGCCGGCCTCGAAGGCGGCAAGCTCCTCGAACTCAGGCGTGTTCTTCTTCATGAGCTCGTAGAAGGGATAGGAGAACATGCCCCAGTTGTCCTGCGCGCTGCCTTCGACGCAGCAGTCGTTGCCATCGCCGATGCGGTAGAGGCGCGACGGATCGACGACCGGCAGCGACTTGAGCATGATGGTATGAATCAACGAGAAGATTGCCGTCGTTGCGCCAATGCCGAGCGCGAGCGTCAGCATCGCCGTAAGGGTGAAGACGGGGGACAGACGCATCTGCCGCAGTGCGTAGGAAATGTCCTGGCGAAGAGTTTGCATGATGGACTGTTACTCCGTTCTCAGGGCTTTCACCGGATCGATGGATGCGGCGCGTTGCGCGGGAATGACGCTGGCGATGAATGCACATATCGCCAGAGCGGTGATAGAGGCTGCGAGCACCAGCGGATCCCAGCTCTTTACCTCATATAGCTGCGCGGCGATGAGTCGTCCGCAGCCGATGGATATGGGAATGCCGATGGCAAGTCCGATGACGATTTGCAGAAAGGCTCCGCGCAAAACGAGCTGAACGATATTGCCGCGGTTAGCACCGAGCGCCATGCGCACGCCGATTTCGCTGGTGCGGCGCTCGACGGTGTAGGCTGTGACGCCATACAGGCCGATGGCGGCAAGAACCAGCGCGAGGATGCCGAAGAGTCCGGTCATCTGCGCGACGGTGCGCTCCTGATCGAAGTTCGAATCTACCTGCTCTTGCATGGGCTGAATATTCAGGATGGTCAGATTGGGATCGACGTCGCTGAAGGTCTTGCGGATGAGAGGTTCAAGGCCGTTGGCATCGCCTCGCAGCTTGAGCACTGCGCCATTGATGAAGTGGGTGCGATGATCGAATGTCAGCATCAGCGGATTCTTATAGGCCACATATTGCGCAAGGGAAGCGAAGAACATGGGGCGTGCGGGACTGCGCGCATCGACATATTTGAAGTCGCGGACGATGCCGACGATTTCATAGGTGGTGTTATTTTCGGGCATGTCGAGACCGAAGTGTTTTCCGAGGGCATCCTGATTCTTGAAAAATTTGCGGGCAAATGTTTCGTTGACGACGGCAACGTTTTGCGTGGAGGCTGTGTCCTGCTCGGCGATGCCACGGCCACGAAGAATCGTGTGGCCCATCGTTTCCAGATAGCCTGCACTTACGCGGTCCCAGGAGGCATTGTCGTTATTCGTATCGACATCGGGCATGCCGTGGCCTTCGGGAACGATTAACTCGCCCCAGTTGTCGAGGAAGGGCGTATATCCGGCCAGCGCGGCGCGTTCCACGCCCGGCAGATGCGAGAGGCGGTCCTGCAAATTGCGATAGAGCGCGTCCAGCTGTGGCGTCGAATAACTTGCCAGCGGACTGTTCATCACGATGCTGAGGCGGCGGTCCGTATCGAAGCCGAGGTCCTGATGTTCGAGCTTGCTGAGGCTGCGCGTGAGCAGGCCTGCGCCTGCAAGCAGCACGATGGACAGCGTGGCCTGCACGACGACGAGAATCTTCTGCGGCAGCGAGGAGCGATCGTGGGTGCTGCGATTCGCGCCACGCAGGGCTTCGGCTGGATCGGCGTGCGAGGCGAACCATGCCGGAGCTGTTCCGAAGAGGACGCCGGTGATGAGAGACAGTCCAAAGGCAAAAGCAAGCACGGGCAGCGATGGCGCTGCATCGATGGGGATGAAGTGCGCACTGTGGAAGGCAAGCGCGACAATGACTCTTACACCTAAATACGCAACCACGATGCCGGCGAGCCCGCCGAGGATGGAGAGGACAACGCTTTCCGTCAAAGACTGGCGAATGAGCCGCTGACGCGATGCGCCCAATGCCAGACGGACCGATGTCTGTGAGCGGCGGGCGGCGCCGCGAGCGAGCAGCAGGTTTGCGATATTGGCGCAGGCAATGAAGAGCACCAGGCAGCAGACGGTGAGCAGAATACGCAGACTGTCACCATAATCGGCCTTCATGGCTCCGACTCCGGCACCTGCGGGAACGACGTGGATGACCTGCTTCGGCAGCGACTTTTCAATCGCAGGCAGGAATTCAGCAGGGAGGTCGCTTTCATGTAGGAGCCATTGCTGCATCACTCCGGTAAGCCGTGGGGCGATGCCATCCGGTGTGACGCCGCGTTTTATCCTGCCAATGACCCGCAGCCACGCGGAAACAGATTGCTGCAGGAGCGCGTTGGCGCCATTCACCAGCGGTTCCTGCTGCAGGGGCAGCCAAAGTTCTGGAGGATCGCTGCGCAGCGTTTCTCCGAAGAATCCAGGAGGGGCAACGCCGACGATGGTGAAAGGATGGCCTTCGATGACAAAAGTCGAGCCGATCACCGAAGGGTCAGAACCATATTGCTGCTGCCATGCGCGGTAGCTCAGCATGGCTACGGGTGCCGCGGAGCGTTGATCGTCGCTGGGAGTGATCGTGCGTCCGGCGAACGATCCGACGCCAAAGGTGGAAAAATAATTCCCGGTAACAAATTCGCCGCGCAACGGCTTGGCCTGGTGGTCGCTCTCTCCGCGGCGCACGCTGAATTGCGCAGGCATGGCCTGAAAGGCGGCCATCTGCTCAAATTCAGGGGCTGCCGTCTTCATGCGCTGGTAGAGCGAATAGGAGAACATGCCCCAGTTGTCCTGCGGGCCGCCTTCGACACAGCAGTCGGTGCCATCGCCGATGCGGTACAGACGCGAAGCATCGACTCCCGGCAGCGATTTGAGCATGACTGTGTGGATCAGGGAAAAGATGGCCGTGGTTGCGCCAATACCCAGCGCGAGCGTCAGCATTGCGGTGAAGGTAAAGACGGGAGACAGCCGCATCTGACGCAATGCGTAGGAGATGTCTTGGCGCAGGGTCTGCATGGCGATCCTCTCCTGCGGCATACGAGCAGTTGAGCGGCCAGGTTCCCTGAATTATTAAGTTATCTAGATAGAATGACTTGCGGGCATGACTGAAAGTGCCAGGTGTTCAATTGCGGACACCTTTGTCCGGGGACGGACAACGATGTGGTAAATCGGGCAGGCTATTTGGAGGAAAATAGCCTGCTCAGCAAGTTCTTTTTCGGTTGTAACTCTGGTTCGTCGTAGAGGCCCAGCATCTCCGGTTGCGAAGGGAAGGCCTGACCATGAAAGATTGCGCCAGGATTCGTGACACAGACACGCTCGGCTGTTTCTTTGCCGTATTTATTCTCGACGATCCTATAGGCTTCGCTGAGAATGGGCGGCCGTGAGGTGAGATTGTGAGCATCGGTCGCGAGGAAGTGCACCCAGTTCTTGTCGAAGTAATTGAAGGCCATGGACTGAGCTGTGCGGCCGAAGCGTCCGGTAAGTGAGGATGCCGTAACCTGCACCAGGCAGCCCTCGCGCAACCAGGGAATCATGCGCTCGGGATGGCGCTGGATGGTCATGTTGCGCTCCGGGTGCGTGATGATGGGCTGCGTGCCGCCAATCTTCATTTCATAGAAGGTGTCGGTGATGTTTTGCGGGATCAGCAGGTCGGCGAACTCGACCAGCAGGTATTGCTTCTGGTTGATGGTGTATTTCGTCGGGTGCTTCAGCGCGTCTTCGATGTTGTCATACGACAGGTGAAAGTCGCAGCCAAGGCCGAAGGATATTTTGCCTGCCAGCCGCTGTTGCAGCTCCGCCAGAAGTTCAGCGTTCACTGCTGGATCGAAGTGGTATCTGTGGTTTGCATGCGGGGTGCAGGCAATGTGGGTGATGCCATCGCCAGCAGCCATCTCCGCCATGGCTACTGAGGTGTCAAGATCGGGGGAGCCGTCATCCAGTCCAAAAAGAAGGTGGTGATGAATATCGATCATTCCGTCAAATTCCCCTTACGATAGAGCCAATTCCGAGGTCGCGGGGGATACGTCCTTTTTATCTTCAAGCGCTTCTACTATAGATGCAAATATCTTGTAACCGTCTACTGATCCGAGCAGGCTTTCTGAGGATCGGTCCGGATGCGGCATCATTCCCAGAACGTTGCGGCCCTCATTCAGAATGCCGGCAATGTTGCCGAGCGAGCCATTCGGATTGGCTTCCGGCGTGATTTCGCCCTGCGCAGTCGAATAGCGGAAGACGATGCGGTCGTCTTTCTCAAGTTTCGAGAGGGTTTCGGCGTCGCAGACGTAGTTGCCCTCCATATGCCCGATTGGAATCTTGATGATCTCGCCCTTATTTAGTGTGCGGGTAAATGCGGTATTGGCCGTTTCCGTGCGCAGATAGACCTGCTTGCAGACGTATTTCAGTCCCGCATTGCGCATTAGCGCGCCGGGCAAGAGGCCGGCTTCGGCGAGGATCTGGAAACCGTTGCAGATGCCGAGCACGAGACCGCCGTCGGCGGCAAATTTCTTGACCGACTGCATGACGGGCGAGAAGCGGGCGATGGCTCCGGTGCGGAGGTAGTCGCCATAGGCAAAGCCGCCGGGAACGAGGATGGCGTCGCAGTTTTCGAGGCTCGGAGAGTCGTGCCAAAGGAACGTTACCGGCTGCTGCGCGATGTCGGAAACGACGTGATACGTGTCGTGGTCGCAGTTGGAGCCGGGAAAGACGAGAACACCGAATTTCATACTTATAGGCTAGCAGTTTCGGAGGGGATTTGCGTTCAATTTCCTGATACCGGTGTTAATGCGTTGTGAACCATTTTTCGTGCTGGTAAATGCCTTTAAAGTGAGCATAATCTTTCGACATGGGCGGCTTTGACCTCAAGACGACGGGACGCAAGGCGGGAACGGCGCTGGTGAACTGGTGGCGCGCTGTTTCGATTGAGGCCTTGTGTGTTGCGGTGATGTGGCTGATCGGATTGTGGCTACTGCATGTGCCGCTCTTTCCCGTGTGGGCGCTGCTGGGCGGGTTGATGACCTTCATCCCAAACTTTGGCGGCGTGATTGCGCTGATCGGTCCGGTCTTCAGCATCCTGGTGACGGGCAAGGACCTGGAGAGGCTGGGCTTTGTTCTCGGGCTGTACGCGGTGATCGTGGTTATCGATCAATTGGTGCTGCAACCCATGCTGATGAAGCGCTCAGCGCGCGTGCCGATCTGGGCGTCGATTCTTGCGCCGATCGTGCTGGGGATCATCATTCCCTTTTGGGGCGTGCTGCTGGCTCCGCCCCTGCTGGCGATCATTTATGCGTTTCGCAAGCCAAAAGCGACCATGCAGATTCCGCCGTCGATCCCACCTTCGCAATAAGCTTTATTTCGCAGCGGCATAGCTTGTCGGGTGCGCCGCCTATTGCGGAGGCTCCTCACCGGATTGCTCGCGCACCATGTACTCGGCATACCAGTCCGGCCAGTTCTCGTCGTGCTGCCCGCCAGTGCGCTTCTCATGCTCGCCGTGTGCGGCGCCAGCGCGTCGAAGCGCCTGCGCCAGATCGCTTGCCGACGCGTACGTTGTGTTGCCGGCAACACGGCCGGGAAGTCTCGTCGTGATTTCCTGGAAGAGCCATCCGTTGCCGTCCGGATCACGGAACGAGGCGAAGGAGCGATAGCTGCGATGCTCGGAATCCGGACCGCTGACACGCTTCCGTCCAAACAGGTAGGGCTCGTCCGGGCCGGCATACACGCCCTCGTTGTGGAACACCTCGCTGACCTCGACGCCGCGGCTGAGGAACTCGCTGCGGGCGGCCGCGATGTCGGAGACGATCAGGTACAGGCCCTGAGCGGAGCCGGGTGCTGCTCCGGTGACGTTCCTACCGAAGATGACCGAGCATCCGGAGCCGGGCGGCGTGAACTGGATTACGCGGAAGTCGCTGCCGTTGTCGAAGTCGGCATCGAGCCGCCACCCGAGTTTCGCGTAGAACTCCTTCGCGCGGTCGACATCCGAGACGGGGATGACGACGATCTCGAGTTTCGTATCGACTCGGGCGGCGTTGGTCGCGTCGTTACTGCGGACTTCGTCCGTGCTCATGATGACCTCCTGATTGTGCGGAAAAAGTACCATGGTATTTCGTGTCGATCAAGTGGTGCTTACGCATCCATATTTCTTATGGATTTGCGCCGCGAGGTTCCATACGCGCATCTATTGGGGCATGGAATATAGACAGCTTGGTTATTCGGGACTGAAGGTTTCTGCGCTCAGTTTTGGCGCGGCAACTTTTGGAGGCGGCAACGAATTTTTCAAAGCCTGGGGCGATACGGATGTGGCGGAGGCGAAACGGCTCGTCGATCTGTGCCTGGACGCGGGTGTGAACCTTTTTGATGTGGCGAATGTCTATTCGACTGGGCTGGCCGAGGAAGTGTTGGGGAAAGCCATCGAGGGCAAGCGCGAGAAGCTGCTGATCTCGACCAAGGCTACGTTCAAGATGGGCGATGGTCCGAACGATGTGGGGTCGTCGCGCTACCACCTGCTTCAGCAGTGCGATGCAAGCCTGAAACGGCTGGGCACGGACTACATCGACATCTATCATATGCACGGATTCGACGCGACGACTCCGGTTGAGGAGACGCTGGACGCGCTGAATACGCTGGTCCACCAGGGCAAAGTCCGCTACATTGCGTGCTCGAATTTTTCGGGATGGCACCTGATGAAGTCGCTGTCGGTCTCGGAGCGGTATGGATGGGCGCGGTATGTGGCGCACCAGGTGTACTACTCGCTGGTGGGACGCGAGTATGAATGGGAATTGATGCCTCTGGGCCTAGACCAGAAGGTTTCGGCGCTGGTTTGGAGTCCGCTGGGTTGGGGTCGTTTGACGGGCAAGATTCGCCGCGGGCATCCGTTGCCGGAGACGAGCCGCCTGCACAAGACATCCGAGCAGGGGCCGCAGGTTGAGGATGAGTATCTGTACAAGGTGGTGGATGCGCTCGATGCGGTTGCGAAGGAAACAGGGAAGACTGTTCCGCAGGTTGCTCTGAACTGGCTACTGCAGCGGCCGACGATCGCGAGCGTCATTATTGGCGCGCGCAATGAGGAGCAGCTCAAGCAGAATTTGGTGGCTGCGGAATGGAATCTGACAGCCGAGCAGGTAGCCACGCTGGATAAGGCGAGCGCCGTGCAGTCGGTTTATCCCTATTGGCATCAGGAGCAGTTTGCGGACCGCAATCCATCGCCTGTTCCGCAGGTGAAGTGAGAATACTCTCAACATGAATGAACCCCAGGAGCTTGTGATTCTGAGCCGTGAAGAATCTGGTGTAAGAAAAAAAGCAGATTCTTCGT
>JABDHA010000005.1 GCA_013285705.1 Acidobacteriota bacterium | reverse complement strand
CGAATGGTCGCTGATGATCGTGAACCGCGACCAGTTCAATCACCATGCTGTTCAGGTTGCATTTGATGAAGGCGCGTCGAAGGCGGAAGGACATTTCACTGGTACGGTGCATGTGGCTCACTTCGGGCGCGATCAGTACGACTGGCATCCGCGCACCAAGGACTTCACCGCGCATCGGCCCGAGAAGGATGACACGCCTGCAGCCATCTTTGCACCGGGAAAAGCGGATCCCGATGGCCCTATTGTTGAATCGGACCAGCCTGTGAATGCCGATACGCAGTTCGATCTTCCGGCTGCGTCGATCACGGTCATTCGCGGCAAGATTGCCAAACGCTGAGAAGCAGAAGCAAATCGAGAACGACACAAGCTGCCTGCTCTGGGCAGCTTGTGTTGCTTTAGGCCATAAAATAGGAAAAAGGAAATTCAACTGCCAGATGAAATTGAAATTGCCCGAAGGGTCATTCAAAGCCTACCTGTTCGATTGCGACGGCACGATTGCCGACTCGATGCCGCTCCACTACATTGCGTGGAAGAAGGCGCTCGGCGAATGGAATTGCGAATTCGATGAAGACCTTTTCTATGCCTGGGGCGGATTGTCGGTGGCGAAGATCATTTCGACTCTGAACGAGTTGCGCGGCTTGAACATGCCGGTGGCTGAGGTGGAGCACAGGAAAGAGAGCCTCTACTATGAGCTTTTGCCACAGTTGACGGCCGTGCCCGAGGTGCTGGAGCACATCGAGGATCAATATGGCCGGATTCCGTTTGCCGTAGTTTCAGGCAGTACGCGGGAGTCGGTGACGGCTTCATTGACGGCTCTGCATTTGCTCGATCGATTCGAGACGATGGTTTGCGCCGGCGACTACAAAAAAGGGAAACCCGATCCGGAGATTTTTTTGCTGGCTGCGGAAAGGCTGGGCGTGGCGCCACAGGATTGTCTTGTGTTTGAAGATGCTGAGTTAGGGATTCAGGGGGCTGCTGCGGCAGGTATGGCTTCTGTGCGGGTTCCTTTGCCCAGGGAGCGGGCTGTGAAGTCTACCGTGTGAGGTAACTCTGCGTGAGCGCAATGGGTAAGCCGACGCAGAGAGTATGGATTACAAGCTGGGTCAGGAAGGCTTTGAGGGAGAATTCGCGTTTTGGCGCTCGCGACAAAGGAACGACGACGCAGCTCATGATCAGATGCACCGTTATGCCGTAGAGCACTCCAAAAAGCACCGGCCGAGCCATGCTGACGGGTAAAATGCGGCTGATTGCGTAATAGATGGTGGCCGCAATGCCGGCAATCAGGAAATGAAAGAACAGGCCGATGCCGGCGGTTTTCTTTCCTCCTTGGAAGGACGAAGCGCCGAGCGCGCCGCTCGCGACGAACTGCAGGAGCCTTTCAAACGGCGTCCCCTGCGCAGTCATGATGGCACCGGTTGCCGATATGTCGAGAACGCCTGCCAGGCAGGCACTTGCTGCGATTGCTTCCACTGCGGTCATCGCGTTCCTCTGGCTCTATTCGATGTGGAGACAGTGATTACGGATGAAATGGATGTGCAGCCGAACCAATCTGGCTACCTGAATTTTCGTCCCGGCAAGAGAAGAAGCGACAAACCTCTATCGGAGATGCTACGATCACAGGTTTTCGCTCGGTTCATCTTTCGTATCGGAGTTATCTATGAGTGTTCAGCAGAGTTCTGAAGCAGCAGTGCAGGACGTATCTACTTATCCTTTCAAGCTTACCGACGAGCAGGAGCATCTGCGCAGAGAGATTCGCGACTTTGCGCAGCGCGAGGTTCTGCCCAACGTCATGCGGTGGGACGAGGCCAGCGAATTTCCTGCCGATGTGGTCAAGCAGATGGGGCAGATGGGGTTGATGGGCATTATCTTCCCCGTGGAATATGGCGGCGCGGGGCTGGGCTATGTCGATTACATGACGGCGATTGAAGAGCTTTCCGCTGTCGATGGTTCTATCGGCATCATCGTGGCCGCGCACAATTCGCTGTGTTCGAACCACATCTTTCTGGCCGGGAATGAAGAGCAGCGGCGCAAATATATTCCCAAGCTCGCGAGTGGAGAATGGCTGGGCGCGTGGGGATTGACCGAGCCGAACTCCGGGTCGGATGCAGCGGGCGCGAAGACAACGGCGGTTCGCAAGGGCGATACGTGGGTGCTCAACGGGAACAAGACCTTCATCACCAACGGGCACTATGCCGATGTTGCCGTGGTGATTGCAGTGACGGACAAGACGCAAGGCACGCACGGATTGTCGGCCTTTGTGGTCGAGAAGGGCACGCCGGGTTTTCGTCCCGGCAAAAAAGAGAACAAGCTCGGTTTGCGCGCAAGCGATACCTCGGAGCTGATCTTTGAGGACTGCGAAATTCCAGTTGAGAACCTGCTGGGCAACCTGGGCGAGGGTTTTGTCGATTCGATGCGCGTGCTCGATGGAGGACGCATCTCGATTGCAGCTCTGTCGCTCGGCATCGCGCGCGGCGCGCTGGAGGCGAGCCTGCACTATGTGAAAGAGCGCAGACAGTTCGGCAAGGCTATCGCGGAATTCCAGGGCGTGCAGTGGAAGCTCGCCGATATGGCAACGGAGTTGGATGCTGCGCGGCTGCTGACGCTGCGCGCGGCGGTATTAAAGGATTCAGGGCAGCGCGTGACGCGCGAATCGTCGATGGCGAAGCTGTACGCGAGCGAAGTCGCGGTGCGCATCTGCGATGAAGCTGTGCAGCTACATGGTGGCTACGGCTTTATCAAGGATTATCCGGCAGAAAAGTTTTACCGTGACGTAAAACTCTGCACCATCGGCGAGGGCACCAGCGAAATTCAGCGCATGGTGATCGCACGCGAGATTCTGAAAGTCATGCCATCGCGCGGTTGATCTTCGCGGCATGGTCTTACATGGCTTCTGCTGGTCATAGCAGAAGCCATTCGTTTGCTGGACGCACGATCGCGGATAGGATGTTGTGTAGGGATGGTGAGCATGTTGATGAACGAGTACATTACGCTGGGGCGTTCCGGTCTGCGAGTGAGTCCGATTTGTTTGGGAACGATGACCTTCGGCAATGATCGATGGGGTTCGGAAGACAAGGAATCGAGGGCAATCTACGACCGCTATCTCGAAGTAGGCGGGAATTTTCTCGATACTGCAGACGGCTACGCTGTGGGGAAAAGCGAAGAGCTGCTTGGCCGATTTGTTGCGGAGAGCAAGCTGCGCGACCAGCTGGTCATTGCTACGAAATTTACCTTCAATGCGGAAGAGGGAAATCCAAATACGGGCGGCAATGGGCGCAAGAATATCTATCGCGCGCTTGAGGGTTCACTGAAGCGGCTTGGCATGAATTACGTCGATCTTTACTGGCTGCATGCCTGGGACAGGGTTACGCCGGTTGAAGAAGTGGTCGAGACATTGAGCGACCTGGTTCGCGCGGGAAAGATTCGCTACTATGCTTTTTCTGATGTTCCGGCATGGTACGTGGCGCGTGCCGCTACCCTGGCCGAGTGCCATAGCCTGCCCAAGCCGATTGCCCTGCAACTGGAGTATTCGCTGGTGGAGCGAACGATTGAGCGCGAGCATATTCCGGTGGCCCGTGAATTGGGACTGGGCGTCTGCCCGTGGAGCCCATTGGCGAGCGGTTTTCTTGCGGGCAAATATAAGCGGGACCGGAGCACGGAGGATGGAAAAGGGCGGCTGGAGATTTTGAAAAACGCGAATAATCCCGTCTTCGATAAGTTCACGGAGCGCAACTGGAAGATTCTCAGTGTGCTGGAGTCGGTCGCGAACGAACTGGGTCGTTCGCTGGCGCAAGTGGCATTGAACTGGGCGGCCACGCAGCCCGGCATCACGTGCACACTGATCGGCGCGACGCGCAAGTCGCAGCTCGAAGACAACCTGGCGTCGCTCGAGTTTACGATTCCTGCGGAACTGCGTCGCAGGCTCGACGAAGTGAGTGCGCTTGAGCCTGCGCATCCTTACATGTTTTTCGATGATGTGCTGCAGGGCCGCATCAGCGGCGGAGTTACTGTTCACAAATGGCAGTAGAGCAGACAGCGGCACCGGAGGTGATGCAGCTGATCGACCGCGTGCGTTCCGGCGATGTGCGGGCTCTGGCTCGGGCGATTTCTCTTGTCGAAAACGACGCACCGCTTGCCGCCGATGTTTTGGCGGCTTGCTTTCCTCATACCGGGCGGGCGCTGCGCATCGGCGTGACAGGCTCGCCTGGTGCGGGTAAGAGCACGATTGTCGATAAGCTTGCGCGGCACTATCGGGCGAAGGATGTGAGTGTCGGCGTGATTGCTGTCGACCCCACCAGTCCTTTCACTGGTGGCGCGATTCTCGGCGACCGCATTCGCATGCAGGAGAATCTGAGCGATCCGGGATTTTATGTGCGCAGCATGGCCACGCGCGGGTCATTGGGCGGTCTGGCTCGCACGACGGCTGATGTAGCGTCTGTGATCGAAGCCAGCGGCAAGGATGTGATTTTGATAGAGACCGTTGGCGTGGGGCAGGACGAGATCGATATTGTGCGGCTTTCCGATGTGACGATTGTTGTGCTGGTGCCGGGGATGGGCGATGATGTGCAGAGCCTCAAGGCGGGCATCATGGAAATCGCCGATCTGTTTGTTGTGAACAAGGCAGATCGCGAGGGCGCGGACCGCGTCGAGAAGGAAGTGCGCGCTATGCAGTCGCTTGCAACCAGTCACGGCAGCTGGGTGCCACCCGTAGTTAAGACGATTGCTTCGACAGGCGAGGGAATCGACAGGCTGACGGAAAC
This sequence comes from Acidobacteriota bacterium, assembly GCA_013285705.1. Classification (GTDB taxonomy): domain Bacteria; phylum Acidobacteriota; class Terriglobia; order Terriglobales; family Acidobacteriaceae; genus Alloacidobacterium. Next base: position 87,855 of record JABDHA010000005.1, on the reverse strand, counting down.
CATCGAGCAGATGAAACAATGGCTCGATGTGGATGGGCGGCTAGAGGCGCGACGCAAAGTGTACTGGCGCGAGCGCATCACAGAGATGATGCGGCATGCGCTGATGAGCCAGGTGCGCGAGCATGGATTGAGCGACGCGGAACTGGAAGCGCATGCGGCGCGCGTAGCCGGCAAGGAGGAAAATCCTTATAGGCTGGTGCCTGAATTGGTGGCGCGTGTGTTCAAATCCTGAGGTGCAGGCGCTGTTAAGGACGGGAAAAGCAGATCCTTCGCTTCGCTCAGGATGACAAGTGAAAAGATTAGGCTGACAAGACGGAGAAAGTTCGCTGATGACAAGACGGCGAGTGTTCGGTCAGGGTGACCGGTGAAATGGTCAAGATGACAAGATATAAGTAAGGGCAGAATTTTATGACGAAGATTGATCATCTCGGAATCGCGGTAAAGAGCATTGCGGCGGCGCGGGGATTTTACGAATCGCTTGGTCTGCGCGTTGTGCAGGAAGAGACTATCGAGCACGAGAAGGTGCGCGTGGCGATGATCCCTGTTGATGAGAGCCGGATCGAGTTGCTGGAGCCGACGATGGACGACTCGCCTGTAGGGAAATTTCTGGCGAAGCGTGGTGAAGGATTGCATCATGTGGCGCTGCATGTGGATGACATCTCGGCGACTCTCGAAGAGCTTAAGGCCAAAGGCGCGCGGCTCATCTCTGATGAGATACAGATTGGCGCAGGCGGCCATCTGTATTTCTTTGTGCATCCGGCGAGCGCGGGCGGGGTGTTGCTCGAAATCTGCCAGGACCCGATTGCGGATGTGTAAATGTTGCTAGGAATCGACACATGTGGAAGCACCGGGACGATCGCGCTTGCGCAACGTGAGGGCGATCAGATCGCCGTTCTCGGGACGGCCGAACTTGCGAATAAAACATATGACGCGCTGCTGGTGCCGCGTCTGCGTGAATTGCTGGAAACGTACCATGCCAGCCTGCAAGAGATGGAAGCCATCGTCATCGTGAATGGCCCGGGGAGCTTTACCGGGGTGCGTGTGGGTGTAAGCGCGGTAAAGGGATTGGCCGAAGCGACGAATATTCCTGTCATCGCCGTATCGCGGCTGAGAGTGCTGGCGCAGAAAGCGCAGACGCCATACGCGGCGCTCGATGCCGGCCGGGGAGAGTTTTATTTCGGAGACTATGCAGACGGCCATCATGAAGCTCTGATGACCGTCGAAGAGATGCGAGCTGCTGCCTCGGTTTCTGAATTGGCAATCTGCGAAGAGAAGGCTGCGGCTGCATTTCCTGAGGCGCAAATGGTGGACCAGCCGACTGCGGCCGACGCGCTTGCAGTGGCACTGCCACGATGGCTGGCAAAGGATTTCGACGATCTGGTTTCGCTCGATGGCAACTACCTGCGCCGGTCGGATGCGGAGCTCTTCGCCAAGCCGAAGTTAAATGCAAATCTGGCGGATACACGGAACGCATGAGCTGGGTGATTCGCCGTATGGCGGCTGCGGATATCGATGCAGTGCTCGTGCTCGAAGAGAAAACTCCGGAAGCGCCTCATTGGAATCGCCGGGAATATGAGCGCTGTCTGGGATCTTCTGATTCTGGAAGCCTCGTGCGGGCGGCGTTTGTGGCCGATGCTGATGGGGAAGTCCTCGGATTTTCCGTCGGGAAGCTAGTTGCCGGCGTGTGCGAACTGGAGTCGATGGCCGTGGATTGTGAGGCACGAGGTCAGGGCATGGGAGCGGCGCTCGTTACTGCCGTAACGGACTGGGCGCGAGCCAACGGAGCTGATCGTATGGAGCTCGAGGTCCGCGCCTCAAACGCAAGAGCCGTCAGGCTTTATGAGCGGGCCGGCCTATGCCGAGAGGGCTTGCGGACGGGCTACTATCACTCGCCGGACGAGGATGCGGTACTCATGGGTGCTTCTCTTTTGTCCGGTGGAAAACTTGCCTGAAAAACGCATTGCCAGTGGGCCTCCTGAGTGCTAGTTTGATCGTCTTAAAGAAGTAGGAGGTGTGTTCTATGGATATGGAAACGTTCGGTTCACCGAATAGTGAGGTCATCCGTCACCTGGAAGAGCAGCATCGACACTATTCGGAGAAACTGGAAAGCCTGCTCCAAAAACCCTACCTGTCAGCCGAGGAAGAAATCGAAGAAGTCCGATTGAAAAAGCTTAAATTATCCGTCAAGGACCAGATGGCGGCGCTGCGTAACGGCGTCTTACATCCCGTGGCCTGATCATTCATCCCGCGTACATAACTGCCGGCCGTGCGGCAGAGGGTGAGGTTTGGCCATCTTCTGCCGCACAGGGTACCGACGGTGCGTGAACGATATCTCAACAAGTTAGCAGTGAAAAACCTATAATGAGAGAATTGTCTCTCATGGTTCGTGACGGTTATCTCTACGGATTCGCTTTGCTTGCAGTTGCGGTGGTTGTGCATCTGTTCACCGGGGGATGGGTTTGGAGCATCATTCCTGTCCTGCTTGCTGTCTTTTTTCTTTGGTTTTTTCGCGATCCCAGACGCGCGATTCCGCAAGGCGAGGGCCTGATCGTCTCGCCGGCAGACGGCAAATTGACGGCGATTGAGCACGTGATGACGCCGACGGGCGAGAGGGTGCGCCTGAGCATCTTCCTCAACGTCTTTAACGTGCACGTGAACCGTTCGCCGATTACCGGCACGCTGCGCGAGGTCCGCTACCAGAAGGGGCAGTATCTAAATGCAATGAATCCGGAATCGGCTGAAAAGAATGAGCAGAACCTGGCGGTGGTCGAAAGCGACGACGGATACGAGGTCGCGTTCAAGCAGATTGCTGGTCTGCTGGCGCGGCGCATCGTCTTCCAGCGTAAGGCGGGCGACCGGCTGGAGCGCGGGGAGCGTATTGGCATGATCAAATTCGGCTCGCGCGTAGACGTGCTGATGCCCGCCTACGCCGAGATTCGCGTGAAGATAGGCGACCACGTACAGGGCGGAGCGACGGTGCTCGCGCATATTCCCGACTTTGCCGGGGAGCCGATGCTGGCTGAGTTGGAAGTGGAGTCGCTGGTTTGACGGCCCAGGCCAAAAGGCAGCGTACTGGGCGTCGGCGTGGAATGTACATCCTGCCGTCGCTGTTTACGGCAGGCAATATTGCAGCGGGCTACTTTGCTATTACGCAGAGCCTGCAGGGATCGGCACAGGAGCCGCACCATTTTGACTGGGCGGCGCTGGCGATTGGTTTTGCCATTCCATTTGACGCGCTCGATGGCCGTATTGCCCGCATGACGAATACGACCAGCGAGTTCGGAAAAGAATTGGATTCGTTGGCCGATGTGATTACCTTCGGCGTGGCACCGAGCATCCTAGCCTTTACCTGGGGCTTTCGTATGCTGCCGGCCATGGCGAATCCAGTGCATCGGCAGCAACTGGTGCAGCTGGGCGCGTTTGTCTGTTTTATTTTTTTGCTGTGCGGCGCAAGCCGTCTGGCACGCTTCAATATCAGCACCGATCCGGTACCAAAGAATCCGGGCCGTCCTGGTAGAAAATATTTTGTGGGTATGCCGATTCCGGCGGCAGCAGGCGTGATCGCTGCAGTCATTCATTTTTTTCGCGGCATTCCTATTTCGATCAGCTGGGTTTCCATCATCTGGATGGCGCTTGTAGGGCTGATTGGTTTCCTTATGGTCAGCACCTGGCGGTTCTGGAGCGGCAAGGAGATCAATCTCACCTATCGTCATCCGTTCCAGTGGATGGTGCTGATCGGGCTGGTGCTTTACGCGCTGGTTTTCTTTTCGCAATATGTGCTGATTCTTATGGCACTGATGTACATGTTCTCCGGTATTCTGGCGCGAGTGGCATATTCGTGGCGGCGTGCCCGAAGACTTCCCCTATCTTCAACAGGTCCGACAATCTGATGCCAGATACATACAAGATCGCAATCGTAGGCGCCGCCTCTCTGCGCGGCAAGGAACTGAACGACGCTCTGAGCGAATCGACCTTCGGCTCCGCTGATTTTTTGTTGATGGACGACGACATTGCACTGGGCCAGCTCGAATCCGTTGGTGACGAAGTGACGTTCATTCAGCGGATCGAGCCGAGTTCTTTTGTCGGCGTCGATTTTGTCTTCTTTGCGGGCAGTGAAGAGGTGACGCGCAAGCATTGGCATACGGCGCAGAAGGCCGGAGCTAGCATCGTCGACCTGAGCTATGCGCTTGAAAGCGAGCCGAAGGTGCTGGTGCGCGCTCCCTGGGCGCAGGATGAGACACGCGAAGAAGTAAACAACTCGCCGCAGGCTGTTCCTGATCTGCAGACGCCCGCGGTGGTGCCTGCGCATCCGGCTGCGTTAGCGCTAGCGCTGCTGCTGCTGCGAGCGCAGGAAGTGGCTGGCGTGCGCTCCGCTTCGGCGACGGTGCTCGAACCGGCCTCAGAATATGGGCGCGCTTCGATGGACGAGCTGCATCAGCAGACGGTGAGCCTGTTAAGTTTCCAGTCATTGCCAAAAGAGATGTACGACGCGCAGATCGCCTTTAATCTGCTGCCTTCGCTGGGTGAGTCGGCCAAGGTGCATCTGGGCGCAAGCGAGGCGCGCATTCGCCGTCACTACGCAGAGCTCTCCGCCGGACGTTTGCCGGAGGTTGCGATTCAGCTGCTGCATGCGCCGGTCTTTCACGGCTACGGAATTTCGCTGGCGCTCGAACTCGACGAGCAAGTGAGCATGGAGCATCTGGAAGCGGCTTTGAACGGTGAGCATGTTGATGTGGTGCTGGGCGATTCCGATCCGCCGAGCAATCTCAGCTCCGCGGGGCAGGATGACATTCTGGTGCGCGTGCGCACAGCAGACGGCAGTGAGCTCGCGACACGGCGCTTCTGGGTATGGGCTGCGGTAGACAATCTCAAGTTGACTGCGTTGAATGCATTGGCATGCGCGCAGGAACTGCGGCGTCTGCGTCCGCATGGGAAGGTGCAGTAGAGCGCTGAGGCAGATCTTTCCCTTGAATCTCATGGTGTGCCGATGTTGATGACGTCAAGGAGTTTCGCTCGCCGATGGCTGCAGAAGCGGCTGGCGCTTGTGTCGTTTTGAATTACGACACATCTAAAACAACAGAGGTTCCAAAAATGCCAAGGCAACGAATTCTTTTCTTGCTAGCCCTGGCGACTCTGTCTGTGTCAGCTTTCGGGCAAAGCACAAACCCAGCCCGCCCAGGGACTCTCAATTACGTGGAAGGCAGTGCCTCGATCGGCGGCCAACCACTTTCCGCCCGCTCTGTGGGCACTGCCGAATTAAATCCAGGTCAAACTCTGACGACAGCGGAAGGTAAAGTGGAGATTCTGCTCACTCCCGGTGTCTATGTCCGTCTCGACGACAACAGCGCGCTTAAAATGATCTCCCCCAACCTGACCAACACCGAGGTTGAACTCGACCATGGAAGAGCTTCTGTCGAGGTAGATCAGCTTTACAAACAGAACCATCTAGTGATCACACAAAACGGCGATCAAACGTTGCTGCTGAAGGCAGGTCTGTACAACTTCGACGCCGATGCCAACACGATGCGCGTTTTCGACGGTAAAGCAGCCGTGTTTTCTGACAACAATCGTCCGGACAATAATCCTCCAAACAATAATCCTTCGAGCAATGAAAAGGCCGTTGTGGTCAAAGGCGGACATCAACTTGTCCTGACCGGCGATGCTGCCAAGCCCCAGGGTTTCGACAAGAATGCCGCCGAGAACGACGATCTCTATAACTGGAGCAGTCTCCGTTCGCAGTATTTAGGTGAGGCCAATCTTGACCTTGCGTCGAGCTATGCCGGCGCTCCGGGTTTTTATCCTGGCTGGTTCTGGGATGCGGGCCTTTACGGTTACACCTGGCTTCCAGGCGACGGCTTCTTGTGGAGCCCGTTCGGCTTTGGCTTCTACTCCCCGTATTACCTCTATGGCGGTGGCTTTATCTACGGAAGCGGGCGTTTTGGCCGTGGCGGATTCTATGGTCGTGGTGGATACGCGGGTGGATACAGTCACTCTGCAGCGTTGAGCGGACATACAGCGGGCGGGTTCAGCCACGGTGGTGGCGGTGGATTCGGCGGCGGTGGATTTCACGGCGGCGGATTCAGTGGTGGCGGCGGTGGTGGTGGCCACCGGTAATCTGCCATCTGCTATGTCGGATCAAAGAAGGATGATGTGGAAGGCGGCTAGTCCGCTTGCTACTTTGACCGATGCAGCAACACATGCCTGGCGTTGGGTGTCCGAAAGTTTCATCTGGGCCCAACGCCAGCATGATTCATGTTCCTTTCTTTACCGCATCTCTGCTTCGGATGGGGCCGTCATTTTGGGGCCCAGAAAGCAGGGTCAGATTTAACCCACGCGTCGTCCGGATAGCTCATCTTCGGATTGAAGATGAACAGGTTCGTTTGGGTCGACTCGATGCAGGACGCCGACATATCTGCCACCTTCTTCATCTCGCTTTCTCCCATGGCAGTGGCAAATTTCTTTGAGTCAGCGAAGGAGCGATCAGCTTCGGCCAAAGATTTCATGGGGTTGAAGAGGAGGAAGACGCCGCCGTTATCCTGACCGTACACGCTCTCAAAAATGGCCCAGTGCGCATCGGGAACGGCCTTTGAGTAGCCGCTGATGTACTCCTTGACCAAGGCCTCCCACTCCTTCTCATGACCGGGACGGACGACGAAGCGGGAGATCTCAAAGTAGCGCATCTGCGCGATATTTACCGCGGCCCCAAAACTGAGGTCGTCTCGATAGACGGCGACGTTCGTATCATATTCGGTCAGCAGATCGCCGTCCGCAATGGCAGCGTTGTCCAGGGCAGAGGCGAGGGTAGAGTTGGCCTGTGTCGCCAGATTGTCCTTCTCCCATGCTTCGAGGGAATCGTAGCCGACGAAGAACAGGGATCGCGACTGGCCGGAGAGCGAGTCCGCCGCGAAGTAATGCGTTGGCCATTTGACGGCGGTCATCGCCTGTACAAACGCGCTTTCGCTTTTTTCATGCAGGCTGCCGGATTTGCCAGGTTTGACGAACTCGCGCATGACAACCAGAACTTTCGGAGGCTTCCTTTGCTCTGGATTTTGTTGCGCAGATGCTGCGGCCAGGCTGCATAGGAGAAGATATGACCCTAAAGAGAGTCCTACAAGTTTTTTCATGGGTGTTGCTCCAGTCCTTACAAATTGAGTTTCAGGACCAAGAATGCCGAGCGTGAGGGAGAAATCAGCCTCACAGTGGCAACAGCAACAGCGCTTCGTAGGATTTACGCTTCCATTCCTGGGACGGGTTGTACCATACGCCTCACACACAAACGTAAGCAAGCGGAAATCATGCTGCCGCGTGCTGTTTCAGAGCTTGTTTTGAAATTCCTCGTACTGCGTCATGATGAAGTTGTCCGTCATGCCTGCGATGTAGTCGGCGGCGACGCGCGGCGCGCCTTCCTCCTGCACACGCGATGCGTAGCTCGACGGCAACAGCGATGGATCAACCGTCCACGCTCGAAACAGCTCTGCAATCACGCGTGCAGCTGCCTCGTGATCACGGGCAAGCTCTTCGCAGTTGTAAAGATTGGCGTAGAGATAGCGCTTGGCTTCGAGACGCAGCTCTTCCATCTCCGGCGAAAAAGCGGCAAGACGATGCGGAGCATTGCGAATGTCGTCAAGAGTGGTGACGCCTGCTGCTTTTACCTGTCTGCCTGTCTCGGCAATCAGATCATTGACCAGTGCATTGAGCACACGCTTCAGCGCTTCGTTGAAGACCAGCTTCGATGGAGCGTCAGGATACTCCGCCTGCATGGGCACGAAGAAGTGCTCGAAGATGCGCACATGTTTGCGAATCTCATCGAGGTCGAGGATCTCGGCTTCCATGCCGTCATCGAAGTCAGCGGTAAGATAGGCGATCTCGTCGGCGAGATCGATGATCTGCGCCTCGAGCGGCGGCCGCAGGTCGAGAAGGTACTCGCTCAACTCAGGGTGTTCGGCAGCGGAATAATCGCGCGAGTGCTTGATGATGCCTTCGCGCAGAGCCAGCGTTAAGTTAAGCCCGCGAAACGCGGCATAGCGCAGCTCGAAGTGCTCGACGATGCGCAGAGCATGCAGATTGTGATCGAAGCGCAAGCCGTGATGCCGCAATGCGTCGTCCAATGCGCGCTCACCCGCATGGCCGAAGGGCGGATGGCCAATGTCATGCACCAGGGCCAGCGCTTCGGTGAGGTCTTCGTTGAGGCCGAGCGTGACGGCCACGGTGCGCGCTATCTGCGCGACCTCCATGGTGTGCGTCAGCCGGCTGCGGAAATGGTCGGAATAACGATGGGTGAAGACCTGCGTTTTGCCTGCAAGACGGCGAAAGGCGCGCGCGTGGATGATGCGGCCGAGATCGCGTTGAAACGGGGAGCGGTAGGGATGCGGTGGCTCCGGAAAGACGCGCACCGCAAGCGGATCGCTTGCGGCGTCAGAGACTGCGCAGCCTGTCGGAAGTAGCATAGGCGCTGTTTACGGCTGTTTGTTGCCGTCGACCAGTGCGCCGGACGATTCCTTGGCAAGACGAACTCGTGCGCTGTCGAGTTTCTTCTGGACCTTGCTTACGTCGCCAGGATCGGCATCCGCCTGAACCGTGCGGGCATATTGATTGAGCGACTGCTCCCACTGCGCTGCAGCCAGCTTCAGACGGTTCGTCTTTTCGTACACTTCGCCGAGATGGTCATGCACGGTGGGATCGGTGCTGTTGCGCGCCACGGCTCTCGTCAGGTTCTCTTCAGCGAGAGTGTACTGGCCCATCTTGTAGTAGGCCCAGCCCAGCGAATCAAGGTAGGCGTAGTTCTGCGGATCGAACTGTACGGCTTTCTTGATCATGGTCAGCGCCTCGTTCAGGCGCACGCCGCGATCGGCCAGCATATAGCCGAGGTAGTTGAGTGTGAGCGCGTTGTTCGGATCGAGATCGAGCAGCTTACGGAACTGCACCTCAGCCTCGTCGAAGTGCTTCTGGCGTTCTTCGAGCGTGCCGCGCAGGAAGTAGATGTAGACCTTGTCATCCGACTTGGTAGAAAGCGCGTCCGCTTTGTCGATGGCCTCATCGGCTTCCTTCCACCTTTTAAGGCGCGTGTAAATTTCTGCCAGCCGCAGATCGACGGAACGGTCGTCGGCAGAACCGTTGAGCATGCCCTTGGCTAAGGCGATGCCTTCATCGGGCTTGCCCGTGTCCACGAGTTGCAGGGCGAGCATCAGCTTCGCGTCGCGCCCGCTGTCCTTATCCTTTGCGAGTTTGGTGACGGCATCGCGCGAAGCCTGCGTGGCCTTCTCGTATTGGTGCGCATCGCGGTAGACATCTACGATGTTCTGGTAGCCGCGCAGCACATATTCGCCGCCCATGTCGGACATTTTCTGATAGGTGGCGACGGCCTGGTCCGTCTTTTCCTGTTCGCGATAGACGTTCGCCAGCCGATCGAGGAAGATGGCGCGGTTGTTCTTTTCGCCGTCAGTGTATTGACCGGTTACATGCTCGGAGTCGGTGACCAGCTTCTCCAGAATCTGTGTTGACTGCTCGTATTGCCCCAGCGCGTCGTAGGTCAGCGCTTCGTTGAAGTTGATTTCCAGGGAGTCTGAGACAAGGTCTTTGGCTTTTTTCAGCGTTGCCAGAGCGTCGTCATATTTGCCCTGACGGCGTTCAATCTCGGCAATGCGCAGCAGCGACTGGGCATCGCTCGGATCGCCCGCGGCTACGTCTTTGAAGGATTTCAGCGCGGCGTCATCCTGCCCATCGGTAAGCTGCGCCTGCGCAAGAGCACGCTCCACATCGAGATTGTCCGGCTCGAGATCCATGGCCTTTTGATAGGCGGCCAAAGCGTTCTTGGTGTCCTTCATCTGGTCGTAGGTCTGGCCAAGGGCGTACAGCGTTTTTGCTGTCTGATCGTCGTCGGGCAGTGCAGTCAGCACCTGTACGGCGCGCTTGTTGTCGCCCTGCTCGCTGTAAAGTCCTGCGATGTTGAGCACAACATCTTCGGAGTCGGGATCGATCTTCTGCGCTGCTTTGAACTGTTCTTCCGCGTGGGCGGAATCGTGATTCAGCGTGTAAAGACGACCGAGCAGCAGGCGGTTTTCTGTGCTGTCCGGTTCCAGGCGCACAATGTTGACGTATTCGTCGATGGCCAGTTTCAGCATCTGGTCAGACGGTTCGCCATTCTGCATGTTGCCCAGCGACCGGAGATAGATCCGGCCCAGCAGTTTGTGCGCATCGAGGTTGTTGGGGTCCTTCTTGATCTGGTCCTGCGCGGCGGAAATAGCATCGCGCACGCGGCCTGTCTGGAAATAAAGCTCCGCCAGGTGCGAGTTGAGATAAGACGATTCGGGATCGGCATTCAGCGCGAGTTTGTATTCCTCAATCGCACGCGTCGCGTATTCCGGACGGCCGTAGGTTGTGGCCATCTCCTCATAACTGTGCGCCAGCGCGTAGTGATAATAAGCCGATGCGCGATTGGCTTGCTGCGATGCGGATGTTGTTGCAGAGGCGTCGCTTGGCGAAGCAGCCGGTGCGGCAGGTTGCGGAGTGTTGTTCTGCGCGAAAGAGTGTTGCGAGCAGCTTGCCGCCAGAGCCAGGGTAGCAATGGTGAGGAGACGATTGCCGTGTGCGAAAAGAACCTTGCGATTTGTCTTCAAGGAAAAAACCCCTGCCAGTGGCTTTGGAGCATTGGGCAGCCGCGCTTCATGCAACATCGGCCTAATATTTGGATGCTGCCCTCAATGGCGGGGAACAGCGTCTCGTAACTACTAAGACGATTGTAAACCGGAAGGGGATTCAATGGGACAGGGCGCAGGGCTTAGGGCTCAGGGCACAGTCGTCGGGGCTCAGGTTTCAGGTTTTGGCCATAGGGCCACAGCAATCCCACGAAAGAAAGAGCAGCGGGAAAGTAAAAGAGAAAGCTAGCCTTTTCTGTGCCGTGTGCCGTGTGCCGTGTGCCGTGTTTCAGTGCCTGAAGTGCCGCATCCCTGTGAAAACCATAGCGATACCCAACCGGTTCGCGGCGGCAATCACTTTGTCGTCATTCACAGATCCGCCGGGCTGGATCACCGCGGTAGCTCCGGCAGCGACGACCGTTTCCAGGCCGTCGGGGAAGGGGAAGAAAGCGTCAGAAGCAGCCACGCAGCCATCGAGCGGCAAAACCGCTTTCATAGCGCCGAATTTGGCCGCATCCACGCGGCTCATCTGCCCTGCGCCCACGCCGATGGTCTGTCCGTTCCGGGCATAGACGATCGCATTCGATTTCACATGCTTTGAGACGCGCCAGGCAAAGAGCAGCGCCGCCAGCTCATCTTCCGTAGGTTGGCGCTCGGTGACAGTCTTTAGCTCAGAAGCAGTGACATGGCCATGGTCCGCATCCTGCAAGAGCATGCCGCCTGAAACCTGCTTGGCCACGCGCATGGTTTGTGCCGTCTTCACCTCGACCAGTCGCAAATTCTTCTTCGCTGCAAAGCGTGCCTTCGCGCCGTCGGTAAAGGACGGAGCGGCAATCGCCTCCACAAAGAGCTTGGCGATCTCTTCGGCTGCCGCCTCGTCTACTTCGCGATTGATGCCGATGACGCCGCCGAAGGCTGAAATGGGGTCGGCGGCCAGGGCTTTCTGGTAGGCCTCAAGAATTGTCGCGCCGGTCGCTGCGCCGCAGGGGTTGGTGTGCTTGATGATGGCCACGCCAGGATCGTCGAATTCCTGCGCCAGATCCCAGCAGGCGTCCAGATCAACGAGGTTGTTGTAGCTCAGCTCTTTGCCCTGCAGCTGCTTTGCGCCTGCAATGCCTTTGCCGGAGCCATCCGCGTAAAGAGCCGCTTTCTGATGCGGATTCTCGCCATAGCGCAGGCTCATGGCCAGCGGATAGTTGATGCGTAGAGCATCGGGAAACGCGGCTGTTGCGGGATCCGCGAACTGTACCGTGGCCTCGGCAGGCTCGGGCGACCAGATCTGTTCGAGTGTATTCGCGATGGCTGTGTCATAGGCGGCGGTGACAGCAAAAGCCTTCTTCGCCAGTTTCCAACGGGTGTCGCGGCTCAACGTGCTTTGATTCGCCGACAGCTCTTCTGCGAGAGCAGGGTAATCGGCGGGCGACGTGACGATGGCCACGTCTTCAAAATTTTTGGCTGCTGAGCGCACCATCGAAGGGCCGCCAATATCGATGTTCTCGATGACCTCGGCAAACTTCGCGCCGGGACGTGCAGCCGTCTTCTCGAAGGCGTAAAGATTGACCACGACCATGTCGATTGGCTCGATGCCGTGCTCTTTCACTGCGGCCACGTGCTGCGCGTTTTCGCGGATGTGCAAGATGCCGCCATGCACCTTGGGATGGAGCGTCTTCACGCGGCCATCGAGCATCTCGGGAAAGCCGGTCAGCTCGGAGATATCGCGCACGGCAAGCCTGGCTTCGCGCAGAGCTTTCGCCGTGCCTCCGGTAGAGACAAGCTCGACGCCATGCTTCGTTAACTCTGTGGCAAATTCAACCAGACCGCTCTTATCGGTGACGCTCAGAAGGGCGCGCCGCACCTGTTTCTTGCTGCTCAAAACCGTACTCCTTGGAAATGAAGGCTGAAAGACGATTGTAAGCAGCGCGCCGTGGCTTGTCATGTCGGGGGAGCGAGGATTCCTCAAGGCATGATCTTGCGCTCGCGCCTACTTCGTTAGCGGAAGGCTCTCCAACATTCCAGGGGGCAACGCGCGTAACGCAAGATGCTCGCGCAGAAATGTGACCCGGTCGCGGCGCGCCTCCGCGTTGAGAGCATGATCGGAGTCATAATACTTGACTTCTTTCGGACCGGAGCTCATGGCGAAGTAGTCTTTCGCGTCCTGAAGGGGAACCCACTCCTCGTCGTGCAAACCATATTGGAATAACGCAGGTGCAGGCCCAAGATGCTTGGCATAGGCAGCGGAATCGGCCCATGCTGAGGCTTGCAGCATTTGCTCGATCTTGTCGGCAGGCTGGGATTTGCGCAGTGCAATCATACGGGGCGAGTCAGACGAGAGAATCAGTTCCCGGTCCGATTGTGGGCCGCTCATGAAAACAAAGGCTGCAAAACGCTTGTCCACCGCGTCCAGAATGGCGCCGGCACCTGAATCGAAGCTGTGGCCGACATAAGCAATTCGTTTCGGATCGACATCGGGGCGAGACAGAAGCAGGTCCACGCCGCGGCGCAGATCGACGACTTGTTGCGCAAGTATGGAAGGATATGGACTTTGCTTGAACCCCTCACGCACCTGGGGAGTGTCGATCAACAGAGACACAACTCCAGTTGGAGCGAGTGCTATGGCTTCTTCCAGAAATTCCTGCCGATTCGCAGTCGGGGAATGAGGCATCATCCAGTGGCCCCAGATGATGGCGGCGAATTTGCCGTCGCCCTTAGGCACGACGAGGTAAGCGGGCACCGTTCCGCCTTTTGGACTGGCGTAGGTGAGATCGTGAATGCTTACGCCGTTGCGGTTCTGTACGGAGAGTTCTTTCACATCCAGCGCAGCATTTGCGTCGTAGTCGAAATGCTGTGCATCCTGCGTGAAAGAGTCTTGGGCGAGCGCGGCGGGCAGCAGGGTGAATAGCAGCGCGGCTACGATAGTCGTCTTAAAGCCCTTGAGCGGGGGACAGCTCAGCATCGCGTGATCATAGTAGCAGGAGACAGACCGGAGCGGTTTCAGGTGAGTTTGATCCCCAAGATTCCAAAGAAGCTGCCATCTACAATCCGATTGCATCGGCGCCCTTGATTCAGGCACACTGGGACGCAATTCCCAATCGCGCAAGACAAAGGAATCTGATGCGACTTCGCGCCGTCTTATTGCTGATTTTTGGTTTTTTGCCTCTCGTTTCGGTCGCTGCCCGCGCTGCGACCACCCCCACCGAGGCTGCAGCGATTTCCGCTGCTCAAAACGATCACTCTGCGTACACGCTGCCGCCTGACAAACTCGCCAAGGCCGAGGCGCTTTCTCGCATCGGGACCATATTGGGGTTCGGCGGCACGCTTTGGGGCATCATTGTGCTCGTTCTCATCCTCCAGCTCGGCATCGCGGCCCGTATGCGCAACGTCGCCGTCAATCTATCCAAGAATCGGTGGGCGCAGGGATTCACCTTCTTTTTCGAGTTCATGCTGCTTACGACACTGCTGAGTCTTCCGCTGGATTTGTATGAGCAGCACATTCGCAGGGGCTACGGATTGAGCGTGCAGCACTGGGGCAGCTGGCTTGGCGATCAGGGTAAAGCCTTCGGGCTCTCCTTCGTCTTCGGTGGACTGGGCGTGATGCTGCTCTTCTTCCTGATTCGCAAGTTTCCGCGCCGCTGGTGGCTGTGGCTCTGGTTTCCCACCATGGCCTTCGTTCTTCTGGCCGTGTTTGCCAGCCCCTACATCATCGATCCGCTCTTCAATAAATTCGAGCCGCTCAGCAAATCGAACCCCGCGCTGGTTGCGCAGCTTGAGCAGGTCGTCGCTCGCGGCAAGGGCATCGAGATTCCTCCCGAGCGCATGTTCCTGATGAAGGCGTCGGACAAGGTCACGACGCTCAACGCTTATGTCACCGGCTTCGGAGCCTCAAAGCGGGTCGTCGTCTGGGATACGTCGATCGCCAAGGGCACGTCCGATGAAATCCTCTTCATCTTCGGCCACGAGATGGGCCACTACGTTCTAGGACACATCTTCCGCGGCATCGTGTTCTCGTTTGTCTTCATCCTCGTCTCGTTCTATATCGGATTCCACTTCTTCCAGTTTTTGCTGCGGCGCTTCGGCACGAAATGGGGCATTGCCTCGCAGAATGACTGGGCCGCGTTTGTTGTCTTTGTCCTGGTTCTCAGCGTCATCGGCTTCTTCGGCGAGCCCATTCAGAACGCTTATACGCGCACGCAGGAGCATGCCGCCGACGTCTTCGGGCAGGAGGTTATTCACGGCATCGTGCCCAATCCGCAGGCAACCGGGCAGGCCGCTTTCGATCTCCTGGGCGGGGAGAGCCTGGATGACCCCACCCCATCGCCACTGGTCGAATTCTGGACCGGCTCGCATCCGCCCATCTGGTTTCGCGCCGCCTTCTCCAAGCACTACGATCCCTGGGCCGCTGATGCGCAGCCGAAGTATTTTCCGAAGCAGTAAGCGACGCTGATCGGCTGCCGCTACCTTTTCGCGGTTGCTGTATGGGTCGAATCAGAACACGCCGGGAACAAGGCGCTTGGTGCCTCTGCGGTATGCGGCATACTCCTCGCCGAAGGCTTCGCTCAACGCGCCTTCTTCCACATGAATTCTGTAGGACAACGCTAAGAATGTCGGGACAAGTACGAGTGCCAGACTGATCCAGTTGCGCGCATGCAGCCCGATGGCCAGAAATACCAGCATCAGGCCAAGGTAGGAAGGATGCCGCACAAAGCGGTAGAGACCTGCTTTGTGCACCCTCTGCGCATCCCGAATGGCCACATTCGCGCTGAAAGATTTTCCCAGAGTGAGAATGGCTGTCCACCGAATCGCAAGTCCCAGCACCAGTACCGCAACGCTCGCCAGCACCAGCCAGTGCGCTCTGCCAAACATAGCCGCCCGCACGGTATACCGAATCGATTCACATGCAGTGATCGAAGCCAGAATCACGACCCACAGAAGCAGTTGCGATCCCCGGTCCTGGACGTTCCCGTCGCTTCGCCGGGTGCGCGTCGCGACTGCGATTCCCACTTCCGAGACAACCCATCCCCAGTAAAGCCATGTCCACAGATTCGATAGCATGCATCGCGCCTCAAAACTTCTTCTGCGCTCAGCTTGCTATACGCAGGCATGCGATCTTCGGTTCATGCGACAAAGGCAGATTCTCCGGAAGTGGGATAAGGTAGAGTGAGGCAGATTATGGACTTTACCTGGCAAAAAACGGAGAGAACGGGGGCGAATCCTTTCGCATGACACGCGTCGATCCCGAGATTCTGCCTCCCGAGGGACGGGAAGAGGACGGCCGCACTTACTATCAGCCGCCGCCTGAGCCGATGCCGCAGCCTCCGCAGCCGCAGAGGCGTCCACGCTGGGCTTATGCGCCGGCTACGTACATCCTTGTTGGCATCAACTGCCTTGTCTTTCTCTGGATGACTCTCAGCGGCATCTCAGTGGTTGCGCCAACACCAGAGCAGCTTCTGGCGTCGGGTGCCAATTACGGTCCCTACGTGCTCGTTCTCGGCGACTGGTGGCGTTTGCTTACGGCGACCTTTGTGCATGTCGGAATCATTCATCTGGCTACGAACATGTGGTGCCTGTGGAACCTTGGCTTGCTGGGCGAGCCGTTGCTGGGGCCCTTTGGCATGCTCGCCGCTTATGTGCTGACGGGGATCGGTGGCAATCTGCTGAGCACGGCGGTTCATCCCGGCGTCCCTGGAGGATCGGGCGGCATCGTCGGCGCAGGAGCTTCGGGCGCGGTCTTCGGTCTGGCCGGGGTGCTGATCCTGCTGCTCAAATCGCCTCTGCTGCCGCTGCCTCAGATCGAGGTGCAGCGTCTACGCAAGAGTGTGATCTGGTTTGCGGTGCTGAACTTCGTGATCGGCGCAGGCACCTGGATCGCGCGCACATCGCTGCAGATTGACAACATGGCACACCTCGGCGGCTTCCTCAGCGGCCTGGCCTTCGCGCTGCCTTTAGTCCCGCGTATCGGCGCCCGCCGCGAGGTCTTCATCCGCCGCCGCTGGTTCGCCGTGCTCGGCATGAGCTTTCTGCTGCTGCTGGTGGCCTTTGGCATCCACTCGTTTTACATGGGTGGACGATAGGCAGCTTCAGGCCTCAACACGATAAGACAGAGCCCCAGCGCATGCTCCTGCACCGGGGCTTTTTAGTGCTCTAAACCGGGCGTGCGGGGAAACCTGCCCAGATTGGCTTCAGCGAACAGCCGCCGTCGCAAACTTCTTCACCATGGCGAGCAGCAACTTGCGGTCGCTGTCGTTCAGGTTGGAAGAATAGCGGCGGATCTGTGTCAGGAAGCGAAGCTCGTCATCTGTGAGCTTATGCGTATTCAGTTCCCGGCCGAGAGTATCCTCGGCGAAAAATTGTGAGAGCGGTAAATCCAACGCACTTGCGATTTTAGAAAGAGTGTCAAGGGAGGGAACGGTGTGACCGTTTTCCACTCTTGACAGGTAACAGCGCAGCAGGCCGGTGCGCTTTTCGATATCACCCTGCGACAACCCTTTTTGCAACCGATAACCCCTAATCGTTATCCCAATTTTCATATTTGTGGCCTATGTCCACTTCCCCTTTTCTGAATTTCAAAAGGTGGTTTGTTATGGTATTGGCTGCATAGTTAACATGTCGGTAAAGGGCGAAGCAAGCACTTTTTTATTTATTTCGTAATAGTTACCGCCCTCAGGAATCACAGAGAGTTCCTCTGTGCCTATGGATTTCAGAAGGTTAGGCCTTATGGCTTCAACGTTTGGGCAAAGAATGTCTGGATGCGCTGCTGCGCGTCTTTGGCATCTTCCGGCTTATAGCCCTGGGTGTTGTTTGGGTTTTCGAAGGCGTGTCCGGCGTCGGGGTAGATCTTCACGTCCACTGGCTTGCCCAGGCCTTTCATGGAGTCGGCGAAGGCGTTTACCGAGGCGGGCGTGATTCCGTGGTCCAAACCGCCAAAATTTCCCAGAACCGCCGCGTGAATATTGCTAAGTGCTGTTTTATCAGTGGGAAGCGCTCCGTAATTGATGACTACTGCCTTCAAGCCTGGCTCCGCTACGGCAAGCTGCGCGGCATAGCCTCCGCCCATGCACCAGCCCACTGCACCGATCCGCGCGCGATCTACGTCGCTGCGCTTGGAAAGGAACTGCACGGACGAGACCAGATCCCGTACGCCGCGGTCCTGAGGCAGGCCGCGCGAGAGCTCATGCGCCATCTCGGCATCGGCAGCCACCTGGCCGCGATACAGATCGACGGCCAGCGCCACATAGCCCTCGTCAGCAAAACGGCTGGCCTGCTCCTTAATCCAGTCATTCACGCCCCACCACTCCTGAATTACCACGATTGCCGGATGCGGTCCCGCGCCGCTGGGCAGGTAAAGTAAACCTGAGGCTGAGTCTGAGCCGCTGGTGAAGGTAACCGGTTGTGGCGTGGCCGCAAAGCTGGATACGCTGGCCAATAAAAGGACAAGCAGGAAAAAACGCTTCATTTTGGAAACCCCATCAGGAAAGTGTCAAAAAAAAAATGAAACAATGCCTGGATATTGCACTGCCATCCTTAAAGATGGCAAGCTCCTGACAGATCCACATCGGCGAAAATGTTCATCGGAACAAATGGGATGCGCATGTGATTGAGACAGACAGGCTGAAGAGCGAGGTCGAACGCTCCTGTCGGGCGGCAGGCCACATCTCTCTTGTTGTCTACCGCGAGTTGTGGCGCACACGTGCGTTCACCATCTCCGCAGGGCTGGCGTTCTATTTTCTGCTCTCGCTTGTGCCGTTATTGATTGTCTTCGCATCTATCCTGAGGTTTTTGCCCCTGAACAATCTGGTAGCGCAGATGCTGGGGCTGATCGCTGTGCTCATTCCGCCAGACTCGATGCGCATGATCATGAGCGTAACCCTCAGCGTGCTCGAGCCGGGGCATACAAAACTCATTTCCTTCGGAATCCTAAGCTATCTGTGGGCCGCGACCGGAGGGTTCTCTGCGCTGATCGAAGCGCTCGAAATTGCCTATGACGTAACGGATTGCCGGCCCTGGTGGCGCGATCGGCTACAGGCCTTTCTGATGACATTTACTGTAGGTGCGCTCATCACTGTTTCCTTGCTTACCCTCCTTGTCGGCCCGCATTTCGGCCATTTTCTGAGAGTGTTTTTCCCTGTGCCGGAATCATTTGACCGCATCTGGCCGATGTTGCGCTGGATCATCACCATCGCTACCTTCGTGGCTGGGCTGGAATGGATGTATTACCTCGGTCCGCATGCACGCCACAGCTTCTGGTCCACGTTACCCGGAGCAACCGTCGCCGTCGGCGTGTGGTTCCTTGGTTCGTTCGGACTGAGCTTCTATCTCGACCACCTCTCGAATTACAACAAGACCTATGGCTCGCTCGGCGCCGTTATCGGCCTGATGCTGTGGCTCTACATCAGCTCGCTGGCGATCATCATCGGCGCCGAGCTGAACGCCGAACTCGCGAAGCGCCGCAAGGCAAAGCCATAGAGGCCATTGTCTTTTTTTGCAGGGAGAACACCGGGTCGGTTTTCTTCTTCGCGCTGGGCGTGCGAAGCGGTTAGACTTGGCGCATTGGTTATTCTGTTGCCTTGGGCACGTACTTCCAGTTCTCACACCGCATTTCAAGCCGGCCAGCTGTGTAAGAAGTTCAGTCAGCGGCATGAGGAAATGGATTCATGCGCGTTGCGCAGTTCGCTTGGGTGGTCATCGCATCTGCAGGCTGGGCTATGGCGCAGAGCGGGGCTTCCGGATCCGCTCAATTTTCGCTGGAAGTTGCCGGGCAGCCTGTCGGGAATGCCGACTATAGCCTGACACCGGCGAGCCAGGGCTTTCATCTTCAGGCCAGCTACTCCTTCACATCCAAAGGAGTGGCCGTGAAGTGTTCCCGCGAGGCCGATCTCGATGCGCAATATGGGCTGCTCAAAGATTCGCTGGCTGTAAATGCCAGCGGCACCGATGAAGATGTCTTTGTCACCTTCGACGCAGGCAGCAATAAGTTCAACTACAAACTGAAGAGCAGCGTGCAGAATATCGAGGAGACCAAGGATCTGCATCCCGGCACCGTGGTGCTCAACAATTTCGACCCCAGCGGCGTGCAGCATCTGGTCTGGCTGGCCACATCGCATCCCGCTCCGGACGGCAATTACTGGGCACTCCTTGCGCAGGGGAAAGGCGTCTATCTGCCGGTGAAGCTCGCTGCTGCAGATGCAGGTGCAGGCACGCTCAACAAAGCGAAGCTGGTGCTGAAGCATTGGCAAATGGAGATCAGCGGGGTCAGTACAGAGATATGGGCCGACACCCAGAATCGACTGATGGAGTTCGATGTCCCGGAGCAGAGCCTCGCTTACAGGAGAAATGCCTTCGAGCGGGCAGTAACAGAAACACAGAAGATGCCGGCTTCTGGCGACGTCGAAGAGCGCAGCGTTTCGTTCACCAGCGACGGGTTGAAATTTCCTGCGCTTCTGGCGCTGCCTAAAAACCGTCAGGCTCCGGTGCCGGTGGTTGTGCTCGTGCAGGGATCAGGACCGCATGACGCCGACGAAACCGTCGGCCCCAACAAGCCATTCCGCGATCTGGCTATGGGATTAGCGGCTGCGGGCATTGCCAGCCTGCGCTATGACAAGCGTACGCATTTCGCGCCGCAGACCTTTCAGACGCATCCTGACCTCGATCATGAGGTGACGCTGGACGCAGTGGCCGCGCTGCAATTTGTGTCGGCGCTGCCGGAAATTGACCGGAGCAGAATCTTTCTACTGGGACACAGCCTTGGCGGCACCATGGCTCCTGTCATTGCGTCGGATTTTCTCGCCGGCAATCATGGATCGCTGCGCGGCATCATCTTCATGGCGGCCGGTGCCGTCAGCGTCGATGAAACCATCGAGCGCCAGATGACGTTTCAGGCAAAGCGTCACGACGCGTCACCATCTGCGATCGAGCAGGTGCAGAAACAGTGGCAGGATGTATTTGCAACCGCAAAAGATACAAATACGCCAGCCGATCGAGTCCTTGGCGTGGGAGCGTTGCAGGCGCCAGCCGGATACTGGCGCTCATGGCTTGCACAGGATCCGGCGGCAGGGCTGGCGAAGCTCGGACTGCCTGCGCTCGTCCTGCACGGATTCAACGATATTCAGGTCAGCGAAAAAGACTTCAAGCGTCTGGAGGAAGCCAATACTGCGCCGGGCAGCGTGGGCGAGCAGTTCGACGGGCTGAATCATTTGTTCATGCCGGTTGCGGGTGAATCGACAGGCGATGAATATCTTCAGCCGGGGCATGTGTCACCGGATGTGATTACTACGATTGCCATCTGGATGAAAACGTTGCGCTAAGCTGCATCGGCGATGTTACACCTCGCGTTGTGTTGCGCCGAAGATCTGGCCGTTTTCGCCCTTCTGCGCAAAGACGATCAGCCGCATTTTGGTATGGGACACGCCGTGCGGCAGCTTTACCTGTACATCGCCTGAATACGGTCCGTGCAGGCTCCCGACCTTCTGCAGCACCCGCACGACTGAGACATTTTTCAGCGTATGCCCCGCATTCTCTCCGCGCTCGACACTTGATGTATCCTCATCGTCGGCGAGTACCGCGTACAGGTTCGCGCCCTTGGCCGAGCCCAGGTCGGCGACAGAAATCGTGGCATGCAATACGTCGCCATCCCAGGAGGCCTGGGTCACGGCGATTGCGATCTTGCCCTGCGCCGCCGCGGCGGTCTCAATGGCATGCGCCACCTGCGGGCCGATGCTGCCGTTTACCTGTTGTGTGCCATCGACCACCATCTGCGGAGTGTAGATGTTGTCCAGGCGGAAATGCAGGTTGTAGAAATTCTGCCGCTGAGTCCAGATCTCGGAGGAAAACGGATCGCGCCATCCATCGTGATCCCAATAATCGACATGCTCGCTCAGAACGATGACGGGCACGCCGTTGAAGGTCTTGTGCTGGTCGATCTCGGCTAGTATGGCGTCCGCCGGCGGGCAGCTGGAGCATCCTTCGGAGGTAAACAGCTCGGCAACCACAGCTGGTTTTGAGGCGGTGCTATCCGGGGCGCTCTGTGCCACGGCGGCAAGTTGCGCGCCTGCCGCGATTCCAACGAGAAGAAGACTGCGGATATTCATGGGCGTTCGACCTCGCTTGGATGGTGCGCAAGCATGTTCGCACATTCGTCGCAGGAAAGACTCTAGCCGTTACACCGCCTCAACGGGATATTCGGCACGAGTCATCGACACCCTCAAGGCCTGGAATGCAGGAGGCCAGAATACAGAAGGCGCCAACGGCGCCCGCACCCGATCAAACAAGGCACGAATGGCGCCGAAGGCGCGTACGCCTAAACGGCGAGTTCACATGTACATGCCGCCGTTTACGTCGAGCACGTGGCCGGTAATGTAGGACGCTTCGTCGGATGCAAGAAAGCGCACGGCGTTGGCGACATCCTCCTCTGTGCCGGCGCGGCTCAGCGGAATGATGGACATCATCGCGGCACGTTGCTTGCCGTCGAGCACGCCGGTCATGGCGGTTTCTACAAATCCCGGAGCCACTGCGTTCGACGTGATATTGCGTGACGCCAGCTCGCGCGCCACCGATTTGGTGAAGCCGATCAGTCCGGCCTTGCTGGCCGCGTAGTTCGCCTGTCCCGCCTGTCCTGTTTCGCCTACGACACTTGAAATGTTGATGATGCGGCCCCAGCGCGCCTTCATCATGGAGCCGACGAGCGCCTGCGTCAGCAGAAACGTTCCGGTCAGGTTGGTGGTCATCACGTCGTCCCAGTCGGTGCGCTTCATCCGCAGCAGCAGCGTGTCGCGCGTAATGCCGGCGTTGTTGACGAGAATATGCACGCTGCCGAAGTGCTCGAGGATGGCTTTCGCCGTCGTCTTGATCGATTCCTCACTGGCTACGTCGAGAGCAAATGCTTTGGCGTTGCAGCCGTTTCCCGCGATCTCGTTGACCACGTCCTGCAGCTTGGCTTCGTTGCGCGCGGCAACAGCGACGCTGGCTCCGGCGCGGGCAAGCGCGATGGCGCAAGCGCGGCCAATTCCCTGGGATGCTCCGGTAACGAGCGCGATTCTTCCTTCAAGTGACGACACTGCGGTTCTCAACTTTCCTAATGAAATAGCAATGAAAATTATAGAGGTTTCGGAACCGGCAGCGGAGCACCAGCCGCATGCTTGGCCATGGCAGGCAGCAATTCCAGCTGCCAGATATAGACCACCAGCTCGCGCGCGTAGTGCAGCAGTGGAGGCGTATCGGGCAGACGGATGCCGTGCGCCTTTGGCAGTTCGTTGATTTCGATCTCGGCCTCGGCCATTTCGAGCGGCCACGGCATGTGATGGATGTTGCCGCGAAAGATGGTGCCGCGTTTGTCGGTGGTGTAGAGGCAGTAGCGTTCCGTAAGGAATTGCTCGATGCCGCCCTTTGCGCTCGGCTGGCCCAGGCTCTTGTATTTCGCGCGGAAACGCACCTGGTCGAGCGTGAGCAGGCGCGTGCTCTGATATTGGAACTCACGCTGGTCTTTTGAATGGATGCTCATGTGCGCCCAGTAATAGGGCAGCTTGAAAAATGTTCGCGCCACGGCTACCGCTGCCGGGTTCGCGGCATCAAGCGAAAAAAAATACACGCCCGCCATATTTGAGTTGCGTTCGCGCACGTAGGTCCGCAGGTTCAATTCGGGGAAATGGTTTGCTCCAGGAATCAGCGGCATGCCGCGCAGCCGGATGCGATCCATCCAGAAGGGAACGACGCCCACCCACGCTGAGCCGTCGAAGGTATCCGCCACCAGTCCAGGCGGCAGCAGCGAGGCGATCTCGCCTGCCGGCACCGGCCAGTGCGCGAACAGCAGATCGTTCCAGCGCTGCGTCATCGTCCATGCGGAGCGAGGCAGCGGCCAGGGCCGGTGACCGGTCTCAGAAAGAATGTCCTTCATGTCGTTGGCGCGATGCTGAGAGATGGGACGAGCGGCAACCCTTTGTAGTTGCAACACGTTGGTAACGCCGAGAGTTTGGGACCTCTCTTCCAGAGGCAAATGCCGTATTCTGGTGGCCAATATGCCTGAATCCGTTGCTGAACCCGTCACAGTCACCCCAGCCGAGCCTCAAAACCAGACAGAAGTCTTTGCCGTGCACGGCGCAGACCCTGAAGTGCTGGCCTACGCCATGGCCAAATATTCGCGCTCGGCGCTGTCGATGAAGGAGTCCCTCAAGGAAATCAGCAGTCAGCGCGCCGAACAGTTTCTCAACACATTCTATTTCCAATATGGCCATCGCTCGATTGCCGATTTAGCGCATATTGCGTTTGCCATCGAGCGGCTCTCGCTGCTGGCGGCCATCTCGCTTGTCGACGAGCAGCGCTGGGATGGCCAGGAGCGCTCTACACGGTACCAGAATTTCAAGAAAAGCGGCTGGTACATGCCCGATTTCGGGACCGACCACGGCGCTGCTCAACTCTACCGCGAGTCTGTTGAGGGATTGTTTACTGCCTACCACGAGCTCGTCGAGGGGATGTTCGAGTCCTTGAAGAAGCAGATTGTCAGGCCAGCCGAGATGAAGCAGGAGAGCTACGACCGCACGCTGAAGGCTCGTGCTTTCGACGTAGCCCGCTACCTGCTGCCGCTTGCGACCAACACCTCGCTCGGCCAGATCGTCAACGCGCGCACACTGGAAACGCAGGTGTCGCGCCTGTTGTCGAGCCCGTATGGGGAAATCCGCCAACTGGGTGAGCGTTTGCGTGCTGCTGCCACTGGACCAGCCTGGAACGTCCACGCGGAAGAGCTGGCCAGTCTGCAGCGTGAAATCGCTGCCGTCAGTCCCGGCCTGGGTGAAAGAGCCGAAGCCGTGCTCATCCGCGAAGTCAAAACAGCGCCCACGCTGGTGAAATACGCTTCGCCGAATGAATATGAGATCGCCACGCGGCGCGAGTTGGTGCAGGTTGCTGGCGAGCTGATGCGGAGTGAGGCGATCGACCCGGCTCCAGTCGTTGATCTGGTCGAGCGCAAAGAATCCCTCGAAGTCGAAATCGCTGCGACGCTGCTCTACGGAGCCTGCCACTACCCCTATCGGCAGCTTCGGGACCGTGTCGCAGCCCTGACCGAAGCCCGTATCAACGAAATCATCGCGTTAGGCACCCGCCATCGCGGCAAACATGATGAGCTGCTGCGCGCATTCTCTGCCGGGCAGACTCTTCGCTTCGACATCCTCATGGATATCGGTGGCTTCCGCGACATGCACCGCCATCGCCGCTGCGTGCAGGTGCTGCAGGGATATACGACAGCCCACGGATATGACATCCCGGAAGGTGTGGCCGAAGCGGGGCTGCAGCCGCAGTACGAGGCCGCGATCCAGGCCGCGCACGGCGCCCACACGAAGCTGAGCACAGAGTCCGCGGACTACATCCTGCCGCTGGGCACGCGCATGCGCGCCCTCTTCAAAATGGACTTCGCCGAAGCCCTCTACATCTCCGAGCTGCGCTCGCAACCGCAGGGCCATTTCTCCTATCGCCGCGTCGCGTGGGAGATGTACGAAGCTGTCAGAAAGCAGCACCCGGCGCTGGCAGAGCATTTTCGCGTGACAGATGTGAATGAGCCAGTGGACTTGCTCAAGCGATAAACGTTACTATAGTTTTTGGTTTTTCTTCGCCTTTTGAGAATTGATGTTAGAATCGCCTCAAATTCGTACATTTTTACAAGAAAAGAACGCATTTCCGGCGCAAATTGCGCCCTAGAACTGGAGAAGTATCGTGGCAGATGACCGTTCCCGCGCTATAGACCTGGCGCTTTCGCAGATCGAAAAACAATTCGGCAAGGGCTCCATCATGCGCCTCGGCAACAAAGAAGCCGTGGTGCCGATTTCGACCATTTCCACCGGCTCGATCTCCTTCGACGCGGCACTGGGCGTGGGCGGCGTACCGCGCGGCCGCGTCATCGAAATCTTTGGCCCGGAATCGTCGGGCAAAACAACCATCACCCTCCAGATCATCGCCGAAGCGCAAAAAGCCGGAGGCATGGCCGCATTCGTCGACGCTGAGCACGCGCTCGATCCTGGCTACGCGAAAAAGCTAGGCGTAGATATCGATAACCTATTGATTTCGCAACCCGACTATGGCGAACAGGCGCTTGAAATCACCGAGGCGCTGGTCCGCTCCGGGGCAATCGACGTGCTGGTTGTCGACTCGGTTGCCGCGCTCGTTCCCAAGGCCGAACTCGATGGCGAAATGGGCGACTCGCACATGGGTCTGCAGGCGCGGCTCATGTCACAAGCGCTGCGCAAACTGACCGGCACGGTCTCGAAATCGCGCACCTGTCTGATTTTCATCAACCAGATCCGCGAAAAGATCGGCGTCATGTTCGGCAATCCGGAGACCACCACCGGTGGCCGCGCGCTCAAGTTCTATTCCTCGGTCCGCATCGATATCCGCCGCATCTCGGCCGTCAAGGAAGGCGATACGGTCGTCGGCGCGCGCACCAAGGTCAAGATCGTCAAGAACAAGGTCGCCGCGCCCTTCCGCGAGGCTGAGTTCGATATTCTCTATGGCGAGGGCATCTCGCGCGAAGGCGATGTTCTCGATCTGGCGGTAGCCAACAACATCGTCGAGAAGTCGGGCGCATGGTACAGCTACTCGGGCGAGCGCATCGGCCAGGGTCGCGAAAATGTTCGCACCTATCTCAAGGACAACAAGGAAACCTTCGCCAAAATCGACACCGAACTCCGTCAGAAGCTAAAAATCGGCGCACCTGCTCCGGCAGAGATTCCGCCGGTGCCGGTCAATGGGGCGGCCGCCGCGCAGGAAGCGGTAAGGCCAGCAAGACGGCAGTAGAACCGCCAAAACACCCTCGAAACGGCAGGCTGAATGCCTGCCGTTTTCTTTTATGCTTGTTATGTATGCTAGTATATGTATGTATAGAGGCAGATGGATGACACAAAGTGACCAGGTAATCCAGTATGTCCAGCGTTCCTACATCGAACCTGCGAAGAAGCGCGGAGATTCAGCAGTAAGCATTAAAGCAGGTGATGTGCATAAGGCTCTGCGCTGGAACAACCGCGTTCCATCGGTTTGTCAGGCATTATCTTCCAAGCGTTTCCTGGAACAAAATCACCTTACTTTGATTGAAAAACAAGGGCCTCCATCTGGATTGAGCACGACCACTGTATTTACATATCGGCTGCAAATCCCGGGAGAGCCTCCATCGAAGCCAGTCAAGAAAGCGAGTCTGTTGCTCTCCCTTCAGGGAGCGGGAAAAGAACTATTCAAGAAGCTGGGCGGAGGAGAAGCGTTCCTGCGAGAAGAACGGCGTAGTTGGAATGCTGCCGGCACTGAGAAAGTGCGGCGGAAGGCGTGAGTCGAATCTATTGGGACACGATGGTGTTCATCTATTTGTTAGAAGATCATCCTGCTTACGCACCAAAAGTTAGACGCATTTACGAGAGGATGCAGGAACGGGGCGATACTCTTTTCACCAGCACATTGACGTTGGGCGAAGCATTGACGGGCTCATTGAAAGGTGGGGATATCAAGCTGGCCGATGACATGAGGCAGTTGTTTCGGAGCAATGAAGTCGAATTGTTGCCCTTCCTGCCCGCGACCGTAGAAGTCTATGCCTCCATTAGGGCGAAGGAAAACATTTCTCCGCCAGATGCAATTCACCTGGCAACGGCGTCTGAAGCCGGGATAGATCTCTTTGTGACGAATGACAGGCATTTGCATCGCCTGATCATTCCTGGAATTCATTTCATTGCCGGGTTAGATAGTGCGTTTTTTTGATCTTTTTGGACTGATGACTGGACTGCCCGTGCGATCAGTACCTGATAGAATTCGGCTGGCGTGAATACTGTAAAAGCCATCTACCCCGGCAGCTTCGATCCGGTGACGAACGGGCATCTTGACCTGATTGCCCGCGGGTCGAAGATCTTCGACCACCTCGTCGTCGCTATCTTGCAAAACTCGGCAAAAAATCCACTGTTCAACGTAGAAGAGCGCGTCGAGATGCTGACGACAGCACTGGCCGGCTTTGACAACGTCTCCGTGGCGACCTTCGATGGCCTGCTTGTCGACTTTGTCCGCGAACAGCATGCGCAGGCGGTCATGCGCGGCATCCGCGCCATCAGCGACTACGAATATGAGCTGCAGATGGCCCTGATGAACCGCCGCCTCGCTCCGGATCTCGAAACCATCTTCCTCATGCCCGATGCAAAATACTCCTTCGTGAGCTCGCGGTTGGTGAAGGAGGTCTTTACACTGGGTGGTTCGATTGAGGGGTTGGTGCCGCAATTCGTCATCGACAGGCTCAAGGCGCGTGTTCCAGGCAACGGGCATTCTTAGAATGCATCCCATGTCTCAAACGCGAGACATGGGGCACCCTGGTCCTTGCTCGATTCTTAAGCTGCTGTCGCTTCGACGCTTTTTGGGTGTTCTGCAGGCGTGTCTTCGCCTTTTATACCCAGTAGATTCAGGATCGGCGTGGTGCTCATGGTCGTCACTAGGGCCATGACCACCAGCATGGTAAAGAGCGTGGGCGAAAACGCGCCAACGTTGTAGGCGATATTCAGGACCACCAGTTCGACCAGCCCGCGCGTATTCAGCAGCGCTCCCAGGGCGGCAGCGTTGCGCCACGACTGGCCCGTCCAGCGGGCGGCGAGCACTGCGCCGCCCATCTTGCCGAAGACCGATCCGACGAGCACGATCGCTGCCCACCACCACATGTTCGCGTCATTCAGCAGGTCGAGGCGTGTGCGCAGCCCGGTCAATGCAAAGAAGAGCGGCAGCAGCAGGACGGAGGTGATCATGTCCAGGCGGGCGCGCAGAGCATACTGCCAGTCTGGAACGCGGGGAAAGCAGACTCCGGCAAGGAATGCGCCGAAGAGAGGATGTACGCCAATCCACTCCGTAGCCGCCGCCGAAGCCAGTGTGCCGGCGACGACCGCGCCCAGCAATTCGAGAGACAGTCCCGGCTTCTTGCGCATATGCACGGCGCGCGCCGCCAGTGGGCGAACGACGCCGAGCATCAGGAATAAATATCCCGCGAGGCCGGCAAGCCGAATCGGCAGGGAAGCCGAGCCGCCAGCCTTCCCGATCAGCGTAAGAGCCAGCGCCAGCAGGGACCACGCGACGACATCGTCGACGGCTGCGCACATGATCGCTGTCGTGCCCAGGGAAGTGCCCTGCAGCCGCCTCTCTTCGAGAATCCGCGCCAGAACTGGGAAGGCGGTGATGCTCATCGCGATCCCGAGAAAGAGTACAAATGGCACGCTGCCAATGCCATGCGGTGCAAAGCGAATCCGCAGCGAATGCGCCAGCGCAGCCGCGGTAATAAACGGAATCAGAATGCTTGTGCCGCTGGCGATGACGGCGGTCGACCGTTGTTTGGAAAGCTGGTCGTAGTCCAGCTCCATTCCAATGAGAAACATAAACAGGATCAACCCGACCGTCGAAAGGGTTTCGAGCGAATGCAGCGAGGCTTCAGGGAAAAGCGCCGCCGACCCGTGAGGGGAAATGCGTCCAAGAACGGAAGGCCCCAGCAGAATCCCGCCGATAATCTCACCAATTACGCGGGACTGTCCCAGCTTGCGCGCCAGCCATCCGCAAATGATGGTGACGGCGAGAACGATGGACATCTGGACGAGCAGAAGGGTCATAGGAACGGCCAGCCTTTTCAGGTTTCAGGAAGTTTCCCTGTTGTGATGCAAACTGTGGCCCGGAGATGGTTCGCCATCTCCCCCTTAAAAATCAGCAGCGCCCCTGAACGCCGCCAGCTATGCTAGGTATGGTTTATCAAAGTGCGCGGGGGATGCCAAGCAGCAACTGGCAAAAAGGAGGAGCGTGTTCGAGCGATATACGGAAAAAGCGCGGCGCGTCATCTTCTTCGCCCGTTACGAGGCGAGCGAGTTCGGCGATCCCCTGATTGAGCCGAAATTTCTATTACTTGGCCTTCTGCGTGAGAGCCCGCAGGTGGTGACGCGCTGGTTGGACAAGCAGACCGACTGGCCGGCGGTCTTTCGCAGCGAGATCTCGCAATCTCTCGAATTAAAGCCTCATCTGCCCACTTCCGTCGATCTGCCGCTCTCCGATGACGCAAAACGTGTGCTGGCATATGCCGCCGAAGAAGCCCAGCGCCTCGGCCACCAGCACATCGGTACCGAGCATCTGTTCCTTGGCCTTCTGCGCGAGCCGGAATCCTATGTCGGCAAGATGCTGCTTGATTTTGGCGTGAATATCCACATGGTGCGCGAAACCCTTGCCCGAGAGGGAGAGCAGTACGGCGTATCAGGCTTGGGATCAGGCTCTGGCACGGGTAGCGGTAGCGGCGGCAGACAAGCGGCAGCTCTGCGAACATTTCAGGTCGTCATCATGATCGAAGGCGACTCCGAAGCGCTGCAAGTGCAATGGCCTGCGCGCATTCCCGCCATTGGCGAAACTCTCACGCTTGAATCCGGCATCTATCGCATCGTGAACGTGGAGTGGAAGGTTGATAAGGTAGCGGGGCGTCCAACTTCCTTATGGAAAGTTGTGATTCATGTTCAGAGCTTCCACGCAACAAATGGCTGATTTCCATCGCAGGCGCAACAACAGCGCGACCGTTCTCGTGCGGGTCTGAATTTAGTCCCCTGCATTCGGCAAAAATCTGAAAAAATAGATGTATGAGCGCTACGACAACCACTCAGGCATCTACCAAGGTTTTTGCCGATCGCATCGGACGCATCGAGGTCTCTGCCACCATGGCCGTGACCGCGGAAGCCGCCAAGCTGCGCGCACAGGGCGCGAAGCTGGTCGACTTCGGAGCAGGCGAGCCCCACTTCGCCACGCCGCGCCACATTAAAGACGCAGCCATTGAAGCCATCGACAAGAATTTCACGCGCTATACCGTGGTCTCCGGCATCCCCGAGGTGCGTAAGGCCATCGTTGAGCGCCACGCCTGCGATTTTGGCTCGAACTACACGCCGGAAGAAGCCGTTTTCACCACCGGCGGAAAGCTCGCTATTTTCAACGTCATCCAGGTGCTCGTCGATCACGGCGATGAGGTCATTCTGCCCGTGCCCTACTGGGTGTCCTACAAGGACATCGTTCAATATGCGGGCGGCAAGGTCGTTTACCTTGAAACCGATGAAGCCGAAAACTTCCGCGTCACCGCTGACGCCATCGAGAAGGCGATCACGCCGCGTACCAAGGCCATCATTCTCAATTCGCCTTCGAACCCGACCGGTTCCGTCATTGCGCCCGCCGACCTTGAGCGCATCGTTAGGCTCGCGCACGAGCGCGGCATCTATCTGTTGCTCGATGAGTGCTACGTCTACCTGCAGTACACGGGAGCACTGGTCAGCGGCGGCTCATTTACTGACGCGAAGGAGCACATCATCGTGCTCGGGTCGCTCTCGAAGACCTATGCTATGACGGGATGGCGCGCCGGCTACGCGCTTGGCCCCAAGCCCATCATCGCTGCGATGAGCAAGCTGCAGAGCCAGTCAACGTCATCGACTGCGGCCTTCGTGCAGAAAGCCGCGATTGCCGCGCTCTCGAGCTCGCAGGAATGCGTGACCGAGATGCGTGCGGACTATCTCAAGCTGCGCGACCGTATCCTCGCGCGTCTCGCGGAAATTCCCGGCATCACCTGCACCAAGCCGGAAGGCGCATTTTACGTCTATCCGAATGTCTCGGCCTATCTGGGCAAGCCTGGCGCGCAGACCGCAATGGAGCTGGCAGGACGCCTGCTGAACGAGGCGCATGTTGTCAGCGTTCCCGGTGAGGCCTTCGGTACCAATCAGCACATCCGACTCTCTTATGCTGTCTCGCATGATGACGTGGAAGAGGGACTGAAGCGCATGAAGGAATTCTTCGCCAAGCTGTAAGCTCAACTATGTGGCGCCCGTCATCGAGCGGGCGCCGCTTCCCATCTGCGTCCAATCTTCGTTTCCCTGAATCAAAATCGGCATAGGAGTCGCGTTTTTCATGAAACTGCACGTTCGCGGAATTCTCTTTGACATGGATGGAGTGCTTGTCAGCTCGCTCGGATCGGTCGAGCGAAGCTGGACCAAGTGGGGCGCGATGCGCAACGTCGATGGCGCGCTCGCAATCAAGACTGCGCACGGACAGCGCGCCATTGAGACGGTCCGCAAGCTGCGTCCCGATCTGAACGATGTCGAAGAGTTGAAGCTGATCGAAGAGATCGAGATTGCGGATAAAGACGACATCGAAGTGTTGCAGGGTGTGCAGGGCATTCTCGCTGCGCTTCCCGAAAAATATTGGACCATCGTCACCTCGGCCACAGAAAAGCTCGCTCGCTCGCGGCTCGGCTATGCGGGTCTCGCCATTCCCAGCCACATCATCACCGCTGACATGGTCACCGACGGCAAGCCTCATCCTGAGCCCTACCTCAAGGGCGCGGCCCTGCTGGGACTGAAGCCCGAAGACTGCCTCGTGATCGAAGACTCGAGCTCTGGCGCAATCGCCGGCCACGCCGCCGGATGCAAGGTGCTGGCTACTCTCTTCTCGCACACCGTGAAAGAGCTCGCCGCCGCTGACTGGATCGTTCAGTCGCTCGAAGACGTAACGGTCCGCGGGAAGGAAGATGGTGTAGAAGTCGAGTTCGAGCCGGTCTTTCAGAAAAAATAGCGAAGACATCACTGCTTCACAGGTGCTCTGGCAGTCAACAACAAGCGTGTGCGCATTGGCCGGTATCGATGTATAAACGCTACGTGCTGTTTTGGTCGGAGGCTCTGGCATGTTGTGGAAGCGAACCATCCGCGAGACTGTCCTGTCATCCGTAGTTCCCCTGTTGCTGGCGACAGTAGCGTGGGGACAGACGCAGCCTCCAGTCGAACAGCAAGGTCCAACACCCGGCGCACCTGCGCAACAGAACCCCGCACTGCAGACAGGAGTACCGACGGGCGCGGCGGCCGGACCAGGCAAACACCATCCGCGCATCGCGCTTGTGCTCGAAGGCGGCGGCGCGCTGGGCTTTGCGCATATCGGGGTCATCGAGTATCTTGAGCAGCACCACATTCCCATCGATCTTGTAGTAGGCACCAGCATGGGCGGATTGGTGGGCGGGCTGTATGCGTCGGGACGCTCGCCGGATGAGATTCGCGATCTGGTGAAAGATATTAATTGGGACCTGGCGATCGGAGGGAAGACTCCCTATCCTGATCTGAGCTACCGCAGAAAACAGGACCGGGTCGATTATCCGAACCGTCTGGAGTTCGGGCTGAAGCATGGGCTATCGTTCCCGGAAGGTTTGAACTCTGGCCAGCAGGTCGGCCTCATTCTCGACCGCGCTACGCTGGCCGATTACAGCCTCAGGAGCTTTGACGATCTGCCGATTCCGTTTCGCTGCGTGGCTACCAATATGGATACCGGGCGTGCCCAGGTATTCGATGGCGGATTTCTGGGGCAGGCCATGCGCGCGACGATGTCGATTCCCGGGGTCTTCGCTCCGGTCGAGATCAACGGGCAGACCTTTACGGATGGCGGCGCGGTCGATAATCTGCCCGTGGACGTAGCGAAGGCCAATGGCGCCGATATCGTGATCGCGAGCTATCTGGATACAGGACAGACGACGCAGCGCATGAGCTCATTTCTCTCGACAGCCAGCAACACCATCAGCATCATGATCGCAGCCAACGAACTGCACAGCATGGAAGTTGCTGACGTGCTCATTCGCTCCAATCTCAAGGGCTACTCCAGTATGATGTTCACCGAATCGGCGGCCATCATTCCAAAAGGACTGGAAGGAGCGCAGAGTAAGGCGGCGCTGCTGGATCGCTTCGCTGTGGATGATGCCGAGTGGGCACAGTACGTCAAGGATCGGGCCGCGCGAAGGCGGACGGAGCTGCCGAAGCCCGAGTTCCTCACAGTGACAGGCGCCGACCCTAAGACGAATGCGGAGATCAACACGCGGCTGCAGGCACGGGTCGTCAACCAGACGATCGATACAAAGTTCCTGGACCGGCAGATGACCCGGTTCGTTGGCGCCGGCACGTTGAATGCCGCCGGCTATTCACTCACAGACAAAAACGGAGTGCCCGGCCTAGCAGTGACCGCGTATCCCAAATCGTACGGACCGCCATTCCTGAACCTGGGTATCAACATCGATGGAGCCGATACGAAGGACGTCCTCTTCGGCATGTCAGGACGGTTCACCTTCATCAATCTCGGCGGCTACCGGGCAGAATGGCGGACGGACGCATTTTTCGGCTACAGCTATGGTCTAAGGAGCGAATACTACAAGCCATTTGCGGCGGAGACCCGCTGGTTTTATGCGCCGCGAGCTTACGTCACCAGCACGCGCTTCGACTTTTACAACGAAGGTACCCGAACGTCGCAATATCAGATTTCGCAGAACGGGGTCGGTTTTGACTTGGGGTATACAACGCCGCGGGGAGCGGAGATTCGCCTCGGGCAGGATGTGTACTGGTATTCAGTCAAAAAGATTATCGATTACGATGACCTTTCCGTCCCGGCGCAGCGAGAGGAAGTGACTTCACTGCGCTTCAACTTTCTTGGCGGCGACAACGCCGTGCTGCCTCTCAGCGGGGCGAATACATTCTTCCGGGTCGAGCGACATGAGTCGTCCGAGGGAGTCGATCCATTCACGCTTGCCGAAGTGAGAGTCGCCTCCTATTACCCGATCAGCAAATCCGGCTCGATCATTCTTACTGCCGCAGGCGGAACCAGCTTTGGCGCGTCGACACTCACGGTCGACCTGCAGGGGTTCTCGCTCGGAGGGCCGTTCCATCTAGGCTCCTACGGACGCAATGAGCTGCTGGGCAACCAGTATTGGCTCTTCCAGGGCGGCTACGAACATAAGCTTTTGCGCTTTAATCCACTTATCGGGGATGGCCTGTATGCGCTCGCCTTCATGGAAGGCGGAAAGGTCTACGAAAACATCAATGCGGCGGACACGCTGGAGTCCGAAGCCTGGGATGGCAGCTTCGCAGCCGTCGCGCGCACTGCGCTCGGCCCCATCTATGTTGGTGTAGCCGCCGGAGACAATTCGCACCGGAAGTGGTGGTTTGGCCTGGGGCGCGTCTTCTAATCGATTTCAATCATGCATAAAAGGGGACTATGATCGGCAAACTGCTGTCACGCGCGCATTTTCCAGGGCTCTTTTTCATCATGCTGACGGGCTTTTCTGCATGGCACGCGCAGCTTTCAGGACAAAACATTCCCGCTCAGCCGCAGGTGCAAGTTACCCAGTCTGATCATGGCTTCAACGCAACTATCGGCAAAGAGACAATGCGCATTGTGGTGTGTTCGGACTCGATCATTCATGTCACGACGCGCCCGGACGGAAGCAGCATCGAACATCCTCAACCGTGGCTGTTGCCAGCGGATCAATCGTGCAAGGGAGGCGCCTTTCAGTTCAGACAGGACGCGAAGAGCGCGAGCGTCAAAACCGCGAACTTTACGGTTGCGCTTTCGATGGACCGGGGAAACCTGATGTTCTCCACAGCAGACGGCAAGCCACTGCTGCGTGAAGGAAACGCTGTCCCGCGCACCTATGCGCCGGTCACCGTCAATGGTGACCAGACCTTTCACGTGGTCGATCGTTTCGCTCCCGACTTCACTGAGGCATTCTACGGATTAGGCCAGCATCAGAATGGGATGTTCAATTATCGCGGCGCCACCATCGAGCTCGGCCAGAACAACACCGACATTGCTGTTCCCGTCCTCGTTTCGACGAAAGGCTACGGCATCCTCTGGAACACTGCCGCGTTTACCTACGTGGACAACCGCTTTCCGCTGGAGCTGTCGTTCGACTCGATGACCGGTGATGGCGTGGATTACTTTCTCGTGTACGGACCTGAGATCGACGGCATCATCCATCAGTACCGCAACCTCACAGGCCATGCGCCGATGCTGCCGCGCTGGGCCTACGGCTTTATCCAGTCAAAGGACCGGTACAAATCGCTCGATGAAATTATCGAGATCGCGAACCGATATCGCAGCGAAAAAATTCCCATGGACGTGATGGTGCAGGACTGGTTCTGGTGGAAGACGGAAGGCGACCCGATCTTCAATGAAAACTACCACGATGTGTCTGGTGACTTGAAGAAGTTGCACGACGAGCATGTGCACACCATGATCTCCACCTGGGGCTTGATCGATCCTGCTGCCGATACGTTTAAGAAGCTGGACGCGGAAGGCCTTCTGATACCAAACGCGCATGTCTATGACGCTTCGAATCCAAGAGGACGGGATGTGTATTGGGACAGCCTGACAAGTAAGTTATTCGCGCAGGGATGGGATTCGTTCTGGCTGGACAGCGCCGAACCGGAAGAGTACTGGCCCCATATTGGAGATGCCATTCTTCGCGACAAGAAGATTGCCATCGGCAATGGAGCGCTGTACACGAACATCTATCCGCTCCTGCATAACGAGGGCATCCAGGAACACTGGAAGAAGACCAACGATCAGAAGCGCACCTTCCTGCTGACGCGTTCGGCCTTCCTCGGGCAACAACGAGTCGGCGCGACTGTATGGTCGGGCGATGTTTTCAGCAGCTATTGGGGACTCTCGCATCAGATTACGGCAGGGCTGAACTATGCGGTCTCCGGCCTGCCCTACTGGACGACAGACATTGGAGGCTACTGGCCAACCTACGACGGGCAGATCGAAGACCCGGCCTATCAGGAGCTGTATCTGCGATGGTTTCAATTCGGCGTCTTCTGTCCGATTTTCCGCTCACAT
Organism: Acidobacteriota bacterium; assembly: GCA_013285705.1. Classification (GTDB taxonomy): domain Bacteria; phylum Acidobacteriota; class Terriglobia; order Terriglobales; family Acidobacteriaceae; genus Alloacidobacterium. The sequence continues at coordinate 51,589 of JABDHA010000005.1, read as the reverse complement.
GGCCATCGTCCGCACAATGAGATGTGGAGCTATCCGGATGTGGAGCCGTCTCTCATCGAGTACGACAAGCTCCGCTATCGCCTGATGCCGTATATCTATTCGCTGGCATGGAAGGTCTCAAGCGAGGACTACACCATCCAGCGGCCGCTGGTCATGGACTGGAGAAACGATCCGCTTACCTGGAATATCGGCGACCAGTTTATGTTCGGGCCAGCGCTTCTCGTAAATCCGGTAACCGAGGCGAAGGCAACAGAACGCCGCGTTTATCTACCGAAAGATGCGTTGAAAGATACGCTCTGGTACGACTTCTGGACGGGACAAACGATCCAGGGCGGCACGCACATTCAGGCAGCGGCACCACTCAATCGCATTCCGCTCTATGTGCGTGCAGGGTCCATTCTGCCTCTTGGGCCGGAGGAGCAATATGCCGGCGAGAAGGTCGATGGTCCGATCGAGCTGCGCATCTATCCGGGTGCGAATGGAAGCTTCAATCTCTACCAGGATGAAGGCGATAACTACAACTACGAAAAAGGCCAGCACGCCGTCATCCCCATCACATGGTCTGATGCCGACCGCACACTCACGTTGGGAGCCCGCATCGGTAGCTATCCGGGAATGCCGCAGGAGATGACATTTCACATAGTCAGGGCACGACCCGGACATGGGATCGGCGGCACGGTGGAAACGGAGTTCGACCACACGGTCGTCTATCGAGGTTCAGAGGCCAGAATCAAAATCGAGTAAAAGCCTCGTCCGGCTTCCATAGAAGCCACCATGACATGAACCATCCTGCAAGGGACTCACGCGCTCTGATTTTCAGTGCGCACTTTGCGGCTTTTAGGTAATAATGGTGCACTTTCTCGCGGAGAGCCGCTTTGACGCCCAGGTTGCCAGCCTATAACGATCGCATGGTCCTCGCCCGAAGCCGCCGGGGAGCGCGATGAGCAATATCAACGGCAAAATCTACGCGTTGAATGCCATCACGCCAATGAAGCCGTGGAAGACGCTCGTGTTGCGTGGGTTCTTCTTTCTGCTCGGGCATATCAAGCCGTTGCAACAGGACCTGATCAATCTTTCCTTCATCGAATTCGCGCGTTGGGTCGTTCTTCCTCGCAGGCAGTTTCCTTTTCTCGGGAACGGCCAGGTGAAAGAAGAGTTGCAGTACGACTATCTCCTCTTCTTCAGCAACTTCAACGGAACCTGGAACCAATATATCGACGCGTTCTCGGCGGTGCTGAGCAAAGGACTCAATCTGGTCTGGCGATGGAGCGAGAAATTTCCCGGCGCCGTTCCGGTTACCCCGTTCAAGGAATACATCGCACGCGTCCAGTTCGATACGGATTATTACTACACCGCCTATCCTCACGCAGCGGCAAATGATCTGAAGTCGGCACACATCGTGCAGGCTTCGCTTGACAGCCTCAGCCAGCGCGCGCAGGCTTGCACGCCGGAACAGTTCGCCGATGCGTATCTGCGCTTCGTGCTCGAGGTGCAAGCTCACCTCGGCGAGACCGGTGAAGCTCCCATTGTGTTTTAGAGAAAGCGACGATGCCAAACAAGAACGGCACTGTTTACGGACTGACGATTCTCTCGCCCATCATCGACGACGAGCAGGCCACGCCGTCGCACGACCTGCAAATCCGCAAGTATCTCGCCACACTGCCGACCGGCGAACAAAGCCCGTTCGCGCTCGCGCCCGGAACGCATCTCGCCCGGCTCGTTGTCATGGACGATGTGATCTACGTCGGCATGCCCGCGTGCGAAGAACATCTCAAATCGAAATATCTTGTCTTTGAATCCAACTGCGACGGTGAGCTGGACAACTATCTTGCCGGACTCGCCGCCAGCGTCCCGGAGCATCTCGATGCCATCTGGAGCCACTGCGTCGGATACCCGGGAGCAGCCAATCAACAGGCGTTCATCGACTACATGAAGGCATGCCAGCTTGAGACGACCTTCTACTTCGCAGCCGTCAACGACAAGTCTGTGCCGGAGACGCTGCGTGCTCTGCAGACACAACACGCTGTTGCTGACTTCATCGCTGATCATCAGGGCATGGAACCCGCGCGGTTGCAGACGGAGTTCGCGCGTTTCGTGGCCGAACTCAAATCTGCGCCCGTCCCCAGGCCTGGTTCGATGGGACAACCCCGCTCCATCAAGACGGGCGGCCGCAATGAGTAAGCTGAATGAGACAGATATTCAGGGGTTTGTGCTGCGCGGCTACAATCTGCCCGTTGCGCGGTATTTCTTTCTGCACTTTGAAGACGCAGCCCGCGCGCGCATGCTTATCGGCCGCCTGCTTCATCACGTGACCACCGGCCAGCTCTGGGATGGCGGAAAGCCCGAAAGCACAGTCAACATCGCCTTCACGCAGCAAGGACTGGCTGCTCTGGAGCTGCCCGATGCCACACTGCTCAGCTTTCCCGTTGAGTTCCAGCAAGGCATGAAGAAACGCGCCGGAATTCTGGGAGACACTGGCCTCAATTCCCCTGAGCGGTGGGACGAACTTTGGCGCGACGACCGCGTGCACGCGTGGTTGGGCATCAATGCGCAATCGCCCGCTGCTTTGGATCATCGCTGCGCGGCGATGGTCGAGCTTCTTGAGGAAACCGGCGGCGCGGTCGCGCTCGCAGCGCAGGAGGCGGCCGCTGTCGTGATCGACGGCAAGCCAACCACACGCGAACATTTCGGTTTTACCGATGGCTTTGGCAATCCTGACTACCTGGGCGTGGGGCGGAGCTCGCAGCCCGGCCAAGGCAAGCTGCTGCCGAACGGAAGCTGGGCGCCACTCGCGACCGGCGAGCTGCTGCTAGGCTATGCCGATGAAGCCGGCGAGCTGCCCGTTGCGCCGATGCCGCACATACTCGCCAGCAACGGGACCTTCATGGTCTATCGCAAGCTGCACCAGAACCTCGCGACCTTCCGCGCTTACCTCGATGAGCACGCGGCACTCTACGGCGGCGGCAAGGAAAAACTGGCCGCAAAATTCATCGGCCGCTGGAGAGACGGAACGCCCCTGGAATTGTCTCCAGACAACCCGGATTCATCTATCGCACAGGATCCGAACCGCAGCACAAACTTCACCTACGGCGCCGATCCGGAGGGTATGCGCTGTCCTATCGGCGCGCACGTTCGGCGCGTTCATCCGCGTGACGCCTTCGGCTTCAACGGCAAGCTGATCGATCGCCGACGCATCACCCGGCGCGGTCTTCCCTACGGACCATTCGCCGCCGAAGGTGAGCCCGCCTCTGACACCGAGGAGCGCGGCGTCATCTTCATGGCGCTCAATGCAAGCATCTCGCGCCAGTTTGAATTCGTGCAGCAGCAGTGGATTGAATACGGCAACGATCCGCATCTGGGCAACGACAAAGATATGCTGATGGGCAACCACGGCGGACGCGGCAAGTTTGTCGTGCAGGGAGATGCAAGCGCGGCGAATCCGCCTTTCATCTGCAGCAAGCTGCCGAATTTTGTCGAGCTGCGAGGCGGAGATTATTTCTTTCTGCCCAGCATCACCGCGCTCGGAATGCTGGCCATGGGCCTGGTCGATCCACGCTAGGGCCTTTAAGGCTGAAATATCAATCTGTCATCCGCGCTCTGAATGAAGTGGCTGCATCTTTTTTTTACTGCGGAGAAGCATTCGCAGCCTGCAGCGTTTTCAGATGCTCCGCGGCGTCTTTATTTTCAGGATCTATTTCGAGCGCCTTCTTGTAGTTGCTGATGGCCAGGTCTTTTTGGCCGCTCTTTTCGTATGCTTCGCCAAGGCTGACGTGGATATGCGACGAGTCTGGATGCAACGAGATATTCAGTTTGAATATTTCTATCGCTTCGGGCAGATGGTTCTGCTGCATCAATTGGTAACCCCAGGAATCGATCGCATCGTTATCCATTTTTAAATCCGGGTCTTCTTTCTTTGCCTCGGCGTAGACCTCGCCCGCGTGGTTGAAACCTCGCTTGTTCAGCTCAACCGCCATGCCCGCGATCGTAGGCGGGAAGCCCTTCGCCTCGCGAACATCCGTCGCCAGCATGTGCAAAGGCACGCCATCTTTCGCAGGAGGGTTCTTGAGAAATGCCATTGCTGCGGAATCATGCTTCAACGTCGCATTCAAAAACTGCAGAACATACTGGGCCATCCAGCTATAGCTCGCGGCTGCCTCCTGCGGCGAGTACTCACCTGGGGGGTCGTCTTTCCAATATCGCGGAGAGCGTTGAAACAGAGATGAAAAATCGCCATGCCGCATATCGTGCATGTGCACGATGTACACGTCGCTGCGCTTCATCTCGTTCAGAACATTTCCAGAGATATCAAGTTTGTATTCATTGATGTTTTCAAGGCTCATATCGCTCTGAGTAAAGAACAGCAGAGGCAGGCTCATATCCTGCGGGCGCACGTATTTCGAATCTTCAATCAGCTTGGGGTAATAGCGGGCTGAGCCATCGAGCGCGACCAGCGCGGTGATGCGGCTATCCCGTGCGGCAGCGAAGAAGTTCGATATGCCGCCCCAGCTGAAGCCTGCGACTGCAATCTGAGAGAGGTCTGCCTGCGGAATGGTACGGGCAAAACCGATCAGGAAGGATATGTCATGCGCCTGCGCATCGATGCCTTCCATATTCGCGGTCATGTCGCGTGTGTAAGCGCCCATGTCCGGACTTGCGACCACCACATATCCGTGGCTCGCCAGATATTCGCATAGGTCGGCATTTTCAAAAGCTGGTGCACTGAAACTCGGGGCATAAATCACAACCGGATATACGCCAGCTTCCGGTTTGGCGTCTTTCACCGCCCACATGGCAGGTGCGGAGCTCGCATCGTGGTCTTTCTCAGCATCACGAATGGTTTGCGCTGCTTCCGCAGGCGCAGGCGAAAAGTTTTCTTCCGTGGCAAAGAGCGCAAGATAATCGCCATACGTAACATGCGCTGCGGAGTTCTTCTGCGCCGGATACCAGATCAATGTCTGGATGGGCCGGGCAAGGTCTCCGTGAAACGGCTGCCCGGCAGGATCAACTTTGTACCGGTAGGTGCGGGAGTAGTCATATTGGTGGACGACCCGAAAGCCAACTGCATGCGCTCCCGGAGGATCTGAAAAAGTGAAATTGGGTGCGTCGGAGCACAGCGCAAATGTGCTGGCCAAAAAGCAAAGTGTGAAGCCCAACCATTTCCGCACTAGAGAACTCCATTCGTAGAGAGTGAAGCAAAGCATCACCGTGTTTGCGAGATGCCAACCTCGGTATGTCGCCGAACCCACCAGCAGGGATCATCATCGCCCCAGGGAAAAATGGCCTTCACGCAGGGTACCGGCTGCGAGCCAGCGTAATCGTATTCATTTCTTCCATTCTTCAGCGGGACAGAGATGAACTGTTTCACAGTGACGGAGTCGAAGGCGGTCCCACGCGATAGCCGGAGGTGGTACACCAGCCAGTCTCCTGCATAAAGAGCGGGAAGCGCGATCAGCACTCCCAGGGCAACACGTTCGAGCAGCGTCCGTATCTTCATTTTCAGCATGCGCTGTCAGGCACCACAGGCGGAGAAATCCCTCAACTGACTCAACAAACATAACGTATCAGCCGATGGAAGTCAGTCCAGGGAAGGTGACAGGGAATTATGAGGGAATTTGCTGCACTGGAAACAGGGCAGATCTTGCCAGGTCCTGAGCGAAGCTGAGGAGAAGAATCTCAACGATGGGTGAGGTCAATATCGTTGGATTCTTCGCTATGCTCAGTTATCTTTCTAACTCATTGAAAGCAAACGATCTATTGGGATTGCTCCCTGTATCTCATTGAAGACGAACAATCTCGGAACAATTCAGGGGGAGGAGGTAGTCGATGCCGAATCAGCCGAGCAATTGCTCCAGGCGATCCATATCGAAGCCGATCATCACCTCGTTATCGACCACGATGGTCGGCGTGGACTGGCTGTTCAAGTCCATCAACTCCTGCAGGGCCTTGGGATCGGCGGTCACATCCTTGTATTCAAAGGGGATCTCGCGCGAGCTGAAGAAATGTTTGGCAGCAAAGCAGGGAGGACATCCGGGCTGGCTGTAAAGTACAACACGTTTCTGTGACATACCGATTAGATGCTCTAGTTTCAGTGCAAGCTTCAATGAATCGCCTTGACGGCAGCACGCGCCACCCGCAAAGGGCCAGGCTGGCCATTCCGCAGATCGCCAGGGAAGGTTTCGCCGTCTTTCCCGGTAATCGCCGCCTGCATAAAGTCCATCCAGAGCGGCAGAGCTGCCTTGGCGCCTGTTTCCTTGTCGCCCAGGGATTCGCGGCTGTCATAGCCCATCCAGACGCCGCAGGTGGTCGATGGGGAGAAGCCGACAAACCAGGCGTCGGTAAAGTCGCTGGTCGTGCCCGTCTTGCCGCCCAAGGGGTGGTTGAGAGCCGCCGCAATTGCGGCTGTTCCACTATGCGTCACCTCGCGCAACAGAACCATCATGGTGCGCGCTGTCTTCGCGCTGGTGGCTTCAGTGACTTCAGGCGTGTCTTCCATCAGCGGAACGCCCTCGGCCGTCGTCACGCGCTGGATAAGGCGTGGCGCGATGCGGATGCCGTCGTTGGGGAAAGCCGCGTAGGCCGCCATCTGCTCTTCGAGCGTGACCTCGACCGAACCGAGCGCGACCGGCAGAAACGCCGGAATGTTCGACGTGATGCCGAACTGGTGCGCCACGTCGATGACCTTGCGGATGCCGACGTGTTCTGCCAGCTTGAGCGCCGGAATGTTCCGCGAGTCGGCAAAGGCCTTGAGCAAGGTGATGTTTCCGAGGTAATTGCCCTCGTAGTTATGCGGGGTGTAGCCGCCGAATGAAGTGGGGGCATCGAGGATTTTTTCTTCCGGAGTTGCACCCTCTTCAATCGCCGCAGTGTACACATAGGGCTTGAAGGAGGAGCCGGTCTGCCGCTCGGCCTGCGTCGCCCGGTTGAATTGCGACAGGTTGAAATCGCGGCCGCCGACCATGGCCAGCACGTCGCCTGTGGCATTGTCCATCGCCATCAGCGACCCCTGGGCTCCGGAATCCTCTTCGAGGGTGCCGCGCAGCAGATTGCCATCCTGGCCGCTCAGGTGGACGTACACAATATCGCCTTCCTTCAGGAAGCCTTCTGCGGTCTTGAAGCCGGTCCATGCCCAGTCTTCCGGCGTAAGGACCAGCTGATCGTCGCCAACGCGCGCCGTCACCTGGTAGGGCAGGACGCCCGTGACCAGAGCGTGCACGTATGCTCCCGGCTCCGGAGGCAGCACCCAGTCGGGATGTTTGAAGCCTTCCATGCCCACGCCACCGGCGATGACGTTCAATAGATGGCCGCGCCACCCATGCCGCCGCTCGTAGCCCGCCAGCCCATCGAGCACTGCGCGATTGGCCGTCTGCTGCAAATCGAGATCGAGCGTGGTGTAGACCTTCAACCCGGCCTGGTGCACCTGGTCGGAGCCGAATTTACGCTCCAGTTCCCGCCTGACCTCTTCCACAAACCATGGAGCGATGCTGTTTGGCGGGGTCTGGATATGCAGCCCCAGAGGCGCGGAGCGGGCCACGTTCGCCTGTGCCGTGGTGATGACGCCGTCTTCCAGCATGGAGTTGACGACCATGTTCCGCCGCCGGAAGGCCTTGTCGGGATTCAACACGGGGGAATACTCAGACGGCCCCTTGGGCAGCCCCGCCAGCAGCGCCGCTTCCGGCAGGGTAAGGTCTTTGGCATGCTTGCTGAAGTAGTATTCTGAGCCGGCCTCGAACCCATACACCCCACGCCCCAGGTAAATCTGGTTGGCATACAACGTAAAGATCTGCTGCTTGGTAAATTTGCGCTCGATCTGAATCGAGAGCAGCACTTCCTGCAGCTTGCGTCCGAAGGTGCGCTCGCTCGAGAGGAAGAGATTGCGCGCCAGCTGCATGGTCAGCGTGGAAGCCCCCTGGGCGCGGTTCTTGGAGGAGAGATCGTGATAGGCAGCCTCGAGGACGCGGAAGAAGTTCACACCCCAGTGGCTTTCAAAATTTTTGTCTTCGATCGATATCACCGCCTCGCGCAGGAGCGGCGAGAGATCGTTGTAATTGACAATGATGCGACGCTCCAGCGCGAAGGAGCCAAAGATGCGGCCGTGCGTGTCATAAAGATCGGTTGTCGTATTAGGGCGGTACCGCATCAGGTCGTCAATCTGGGGAAGATTGACCGAGTAGACGAGCATGAGGCCGGTCATCGAGCCGACGGCTACGGCTAGAAGAAGCAACACTGCCAGCGCGACGCCGCCAGCTACCTTGCGCCGTCCCGCGCCGGGGCGAAAGCCGCCGTCAGTTACTTGAGCGCGTTCATTCAACAGTGTGTCCAGGTATTTAGAACCGCCGAGCGTGCAATTGCTTTAGGCGTTCTTCTGTTTCAACAGATCCAAAGCTTTGTTGAGTTGGTCGTCGGTGTGCGTTGCCGCCTTCTGCGCATTCTGCGGCTGTGTCTCAGGCTCTTCAGCCTCTGCCAGATACTGATCGATGCTGGGGGCAACAACCACGTTCGGCGTTACGGCTTCATCCTGAATTTTTTTGCCTGAAGGTGATTCGTATTTCGCAACGGAAAGAATCAGAGCAGCGCCGTCAGGCAACTCAATCGTTTTCTGTACCGTGCCTTCACCGAATGTGCGATCGCCGACTACGTCACCGCGTTTACTGTCCAGAATTGCAGCGGCGACCAGTTCTCCGGGGCCTGCTGTGCCGTGGTTGACGAGAACGACAAGCGGAGCCGATGTAATGAACTTGCCTGCCTCTGCCGCAAAGGTCTGCTTCGGCACCTTCTGACCTTCCAGCGTGGCAATCGTGCCGGTCTGCAGGAAAGCATTCGCCAGCCGTACTGCCTGCGATTCATCGCCCTGGGCTACATCGCGCAGATCGAGCAGAATCTTCTGGTTATTGTTCTTCTGCATGGCGTGAAGGCGGCTCTCGATATCGTTGACGCGCTCTTTCGTGAGGACGATCGGCTTCAGATAGAGAATGCTGGAGTTTTCGTATTCCTGCTCACCCATGTTGGGAGTGGCCACGGCGGTACGAGTGAGTGTGATCTTGTCCGGCTCCGATTTGCCGCGATTGGGCCGCACGAGGGAGAAAGTCACGTCCGTGCCCGGCTTGCCTTCGAGCATTAAACGGATCATTGCCAATGACATTTCACGCGTAGACTGCCCGGCAATCGACTCGATAATATCGCCATCCTGAATCTGTTCCCGCTCGGCAGGACTTCCCGGCATCACCGAAACCACAGTCGCATAACCGAACCGCTTTGAGACGTTCAGGCCGATTTGCGCTGCGCCTTCATTTGCATGGGCCTTGTAGGTCGTGTATTCGGCCGGGCTCAAATAGCTGGAGTCGGAATCGAGGGATTCGAGCAATCCATGCAGCGCGCCGTTGGTCACGTTGCCAATGCTGGGCTCGACCACGTAGTCGCTCTGGATCTTGTGCAGGACTTCCTCATACACGCCCATCTCGCGATAGGCTCCATCACTCTGCGTGCCTGCGCGCACACCGCTCAGTCCAAATCCACCAAGGAAAACAACAATCACAAGCAGTACGGAAATCGCAAGAATAGCGCGCTTAAAACCCTTAGACATGGCAAGACTCGGCAGCTAGGAGCTGATAGCAGAATCATACTCCAGCCGGAGGGTGCCTTGCTGGACTATCCCCGACAGAGCGGCTTAGGACTCATTGCTTGGCGTCAAAACGGCAGATATAGATGTAGGAATGCGGTCCCCTGGGGCGTTCTGGTGGCGGCGGGTAGAATCGAACTACCGACCTACGGGTTATGAGTCCGTCGCTCTAACCATCTGAGCTACGCCGCCGGTTTTGCAGGTGGGAAACTGCTGAAGTGCAACCACTTTTATGATACGAACGATGCGGTTTGAGGTCAAACGGGCCGCCACACTCTTTTCTATCCCTCAATTCTAAATTTTTAGGTGAGCACGGAAGCCCCGTCTCGATCAGGGATTTTTCGAGGTGAAAAAAATAACTGTACACCGTATACCTACTTGCTATACAGTGTATAGCTATGAAGGACGCGACCACTGCCGAGCGTATTGCCGAAGAGGCACTCAAGATTCTTGAAGAAGAAGGGGAAGACGCGGTCAGCATGCGGCGCGTGGCCCAGGCTGTTGGCATTACGCCGATGGCCATATATCACCACTTTCCCAACCGCGAAGCACTGCTCAATTTCATCACCGATCGGGAATTTGCCAAGTTCCTCGGCTATATTCAGGCGCGGCCCATGCGTGGTTCCATGGAAAGCTGGCTGCTCAACTATATGGACGCGTATATCGAATACGCTTTCGACCGGCCGCGCATCTTCGATTATGTTTTCTCGCAGCCCAGGCCGAACGCGCGCCGCTATCCTGATGATTTTCGTGCACGCCGCTCGCCAACTCTGACCCCCCTCGCCGACGCCGTGGAGCATGCCATGGATAAGGGCTATCTGAAACGCGACGACATTTGGGAAGTCGCAATGGAAATATGGGCTCACCACCACGGCTACGTCACTCTCTACCGCGCGGGACGCTTCCATCTTTCGCCGGAAGAATTTCGTGCTCTCGTCCAACGCTCGTTAAGGAGAATGCTTCATGGTCTCAAAGCTAAATAACAATACTCTTGTCATTCTTTGCCTCACGCTTTCGGCTGCGCTGTTTTTCTTTGGCACAGGTCTTTTGCCAGCGTGGCAGCTGACGTGGCTGGCCGCCAGCCCGGTGCTCTGGCTGTCTCCGCGCCTCTCTGCGGGGACGGCATTTTTTGTAGCGGCGGCAGCTTTGTCAATCGGCGCGCTCAACGAGTGGTATTACCTGGCGATTGTGGTCCCGCTGTGGGTTTGCTTGCTCAATGTAGTTGTTCCGGCTTGCTTTTTCGGTGCGGCGACGCTCTTGTTTCGGGACCGGGTTCTGCGAGGAAAGCTTTGGCAGGCGGTGTTGATCGTCCCTGGCTTCTGGGTCCTCTATGAATATGTGACGTCGCTGGTGTCAGTTCACGGAACCATCGGAAACTACGGCTACTCTCAAATAAAATTCTTGCCGATTCTGCAGATTGCATCGGTTACGGGTATCTGGGGCATCAGCTTTTCGATATTTCTTTTTGCCGCTACGGCAGCGGCGTTGCTGAGCGCGGGATCGGTGCAGCAGAAGCTGCCTGCGGCATTGATGGCATCCGTTTTCCTCGTCGCCGTTTTCGGTTACGGCTTCTGGCGTCTTGCTGCGACACCAAAGAACTCGCCGAGTGTAAAGGTTGGCCTGATTGCGTCGGACGACGCGAAGATGCTGGTCGCATCTACTCCACAGCAGACTCAGTATGTCTTCGACCAATATGGCAAAGAGATGCAGACGCTTACTTCGCAAGGGGTACAGGTGTTTGTGCTGCCGGAGCACAGCGGCCCCATCACAGACGCGTCTGAACCGGTAACAGATGCGGCGCTTGAGGAACTGGCGAAGCAGACGCACGCATTTATCGCTGTTGGCGTGGATCGCATTGAATCGAAGCGCGCATGGAACCAGGAGCGGCTCTATGCACCCAACGGTACGCTGCTCACAACTTACAACAAACACCATTTGCTGCCGCATTGGGAGGATCAATTCACTCCGTCAACCTCTCGGTCTACTGTCTCTGAACCTTCCGGGACCTGGGGTCTTGAAATTTGCAAAGACCTGGATTTTCCTCGCCTCAGCCGTCAATACTCGCAGGATGGAGTGGGCCTGATGCTTGTGCCGGGGTGGGACTTCTTCCTGGATGGATGGTCGCACGGCAGCATCGCGATTATGCGCGGGGTGGAAGGTGGATTCAGCGTTGCGCGCTCCGCGAAGAAGAGCATTCTCTATGTTTCAGACGATCGCGGGCATGTGCTGGGCCAGCACGGAACCGATTTCACTCCCTTTGCAACCGTAGTGACGACAGTGCCCGTTCGTCATGACGTGACGATCTATTCCCGATTTGGCGATTGGTTTGCGTGGTTCGATATTGCTTTGCTCCTTGCGCTGCTCGGAATGCCCTTCATCGCTCGCGATTGATTACACTAGCGACATCAGGAGCATGATTTGCGCATTCTTGGTGTCATCCCCGCGCGGCTTGCATCGACACGCCTGCCGCGCAAAGTTCTTCGCGAAATCGCGGGCGAGCCGATGCTGGCCTGGGTCTATCGTGCAGCGCGTGCGTGCACGCAACTGGATCAGGTGCTGATCGCTACCGATTCAGAAGAGATTATGGAGTTTGCGCACTCGCGCAGCTTCCCGGCTGTTTTTACTCCGGAAGACTGCGCGAGCGGCTCGGATCGCGTCTATGCGGTCGCTCAATCTATTGCGGTCGATATCTATGTCAATATTCAGGGTGATGAGCCGTTGCTGCGTCCGGAGCATCTGGATGCCTTGCTCGAACCGATGGTGAGGCCTGAAGTGGAAGTGGCTACGCTTTCGACTCCGTGCTCTCCCAATTTAATCGGCAATCCGAATGCGGTGAAGGTGGTTACAGCCGCGGATGGACGCGCCCTCTACTTTTCCCGCGCCACGATTCCATATAACCGCGATGGCATCGCCAATGTTCCGTGTCAGAAGCACCTTGGTTTTTATGCCTACCGTAAGTCGGCGCTCGAGCGGTTTCCCAAACTTCCGCCCAGCAGGCTCGAAGCCATTGAGCGGCTGGAGCAGCTACGCTTCCTCGAAAACGGGATCGATGTGTATGTAACGTCGACGCCCTTTGACACCATCGGTGTGGATACGGAGGAAGATCTTCGGGCGGCAGAGCAATTATTGCGAAATCAAAGAGATAAATAAGCGCGAGAATCGTTGAATCTTCCCGGCTTTCCCAACTGCTTGTTTCGTATCTTCTTTCGCCTTGAGTCATCAAAATTTGTTTGGCCTTGTGCTACTCTGCGAACCGTAACGGGGTTCGCTGCGTATAGATAGCCAAACGATGACCGATTTCGCGTTCTATTCGATAATTCCTATCCGACTGCGCCGTCATAGACAGGCTTTCAAGGCTTGGATGCGAGGCGTATTTGTTTTGCTTGTATTTGCCGCCGGACTCTCGGCCGCCGCACAATCCAGCCGTTCAATTGAATGGCCAAGCTATGGCAACGATCCTGGAGGCATGCGGTTTTCGGGCGCGACGCAGATTAATCGGGACAATGTCACCCAGCTGAAACAGGCTTGGGTCTTTCATACAGAGGATGTTTCTAATGGCAAGGACGGCAGGGAACGCAGCGGCCTGGAAACGACGCCGATCATGGTGGACGGAGCTCTCTATTTAACCACTGCTTTCAATCGTGTGATCGCGCTCGATCCGGAAACAGGGAAGCAGAGATGGGCCTACGATCCGCACATCGATCAGAAATGGGAGTCGGGCGATGGGCTGATCAATCGTGGCGTAAGCACCTGGCTCGACCGGCAACGCCTGGTGAAGACCCCATGTCATCGTCGGATATTTGAGGCCACCATTGACGCTCGCCTCATTGCGCTCGATGCGTCGAAGGGAACTCCATGCGAGGATTTTGGCCATGGTGGCGAGATGAGTCTCCGCGATGTTCCTGGCTTTCGGCCTGGCTGGTATCACATCACTTCGCCTCCAGCGGTGATCGACGACATCGTTATTGTTGGTTCTGCCATTGACGACAACGGGCGCGCCGACATGCCGAGTGGCGTGGTGCGCGCCTTCGATGCACGCAACGGTGCGCTGCGCTGGAGCTGGGACCCGATTCCTCTCAACACAGCGACCGATAAAAAATGGTTTACCGGTGCAGCCAACGCATGGTCGATCATGACCGTCGATCCGGAACGCGATCTGGTGTTTGTCCCAACGGGAAGCGCGAGTCCTGATTACTACGGCGGCTTGCGTCCGGGAGATGACAAGTGGGCGAACTCCGTTGTCGCGCTGGAGGCAAAGACCGGCAAAGTTGCGTGGGGCTTTCAGCTCGTCCATCACGACCTTTGGGATTACGATTCAGCGTCGCCGCCGCTGCTGACAACTGTGCCTCACGATGGGAAGCAGGTGCCGGTCGTGATTCAGGGAAACAAGACGGGCTTTCTTTATGTGCTCGATCGCATCACGGGCAAGCCAGTGTTTCCGGTGACAGAACGCCCTGTGCCGCAGAGCGACGTGCCTGGGGAAGTAACTTCGCCGACGCAGCCTGTTCCGTCAACGCCGCCTGCTCTTGCTCCGCAGCAAATGTCTGCGGATGACGCTTGGGGAGCCACACCAGCCGACCGCGATGCATGCCGCGCCTGGATCAAGGGCCTGCGCAATGAAGGCATTTTTACACCACCCAGCATCAAGGGAACATTGGCGGTACCGGGCAATCTCGGCGGAATGACCTGGAGTGGCTATGCCTTTGATCCGCAGAATCATCTGCTGGTCGTGAACACCAATAATCTTCCTGCGAAGATGAGAGTCATTCCACGCGCTGAGTTTGACGACCAGGCGCAAAGAGTCGAAGAAGGTGAATACACGGCGCAGGTAGGCGCTCCGTATGGAATGTATCGCCGGTTCCTGCAGGCACCAGAGTCGAATCTGCCATGCTCCCAGCCGCCATGGGGCATGCTTACGGCAGTAGACCTGAGCACGGGAACGATTCGCTGGCAGGTGCCTTTCGGCTCCATGGAAAAGTTTGGTCGTACGCATGGTTCTACGCCTGCAGGCTCCGTCAGCATCGGCGGCCCGATTGCAACGGCTGGCGGATTGATCTTTATTTCTGGAACCATAGATCCGTTTCTCCATGCCTTTGATGTGGAAACAGGCAAAGAATTGTGGGAGGCTCCGCTACCATTCAGCGGACACGCTACGCCGATGACCTATGAAATCAATGGCAAGCAGTACGTGGTGATTGCCGCAGGGGGAAGCGCCCACATCAGCGAAGAGGCGAAGGGGGATGCCATCGTGGCGTTTGCTTTGCCTTAGATGCGAAGAAAATAGTCAAAAAAATCTTTCGAAATTGTCGATTTTCGACCTTGTTCTTCGTTATTAGCCAGGAGGAAATATGCCACATTACATGCTTTTGTTACGAGATGATCGCGAAACCTGGAACAATCTTAGCCCGGAAGCGATGCAGAAAGCCGTTGAGAAATACTACGCCTGGCGCAAGAATCCATTCGTTGTGGATGGGAAAGGGTTGAATGCGGGGACAGGGCGCGTGTTGCGCAGAGAAAACGGCAAGGTGAATGTCACCGATGGGCCGTTCAGCGAGGGCAGAGAAGTATTTGGCGGCTACTACGTGATTGAAGCGGCCAGCTTCGATGAGGCGGTCCAGCTCTCGATGGACCACCCGCACCTGGAATTCGGCGGTGTCGAGATCCGGGAAGCGATTCACTGATTTATGGAAGAGTCGAGCAGTCCGGTTTTGCTGGAGCACCTGTTTCGCATGCAGGCGGGGCGGACTGTTTCATGGTTGGCAGGGCTGCTCGGCTCTCAACATCTGCAACTGGCGGAAGATGCCGTACAGGAGTCGATGCTGCGTGCTGCGCAGTCCTGGTCGTTCGAGGGCATTCCGGAAAAGCCGGAGGCGTGGCTCTTTCGCGTGGCGCATAACTATGCGATCTCCATGCTGCGTCGCGGGTCGAACTTCGAAACCAAGATGGACGATCTGGTTGCGGCGATGGAAACAAGAACGCTGCAAATCGAAGACGTTTGCACTGAAGAGCAGCTGCGCGACGATGAGCTGCGCATGATCTTCATGTGCTGCCATCCTGAATTGCCGCAGGAAGCGCGCGTAGCCTTGAGTTTGAAATTAGTCAGCGGCTTCAGCGCAGGTGAGATAGCGAGAATTTTCTTAGTCGAAGAGAGCACCGTTGCGCAACGATTGGTAAGAGCAAAACGATTGATTCGCGAGCGGAATTTGTCGTTAGGCATGCCGGCGAATGGCGAACTGAGGCACAGGCTTGATTCCGTCCTGCAGGTCATCTATCTCATGTTCAGCGGCGGATATGCAGTCCCCGCCGGTGAAAAGCTGATTCGCCAGGATGTTTGCATCGAAGCGTTGCGGTTGGCTCGGATGGTGGCTGCTTCGTCGATCGCCTCTCCACCTGTCGATGCGCTTGTAGCGCTGATGGCTCTTCAGGCAGCGAGGCTGCCGGCGCGAACAGACGCTGCCGGCGACCTGGTGCTGCTGGAGGAGCAGGATCATACTCTTTGGGACAATGGGCTGATCGCGATGGGCTTTTATTATTTTGACAAGTCGATGATCGGCACCGCGGTTTCAGAATGGCACATACAGGCAGCCATTGCAGCAGAATATGCAAAGGCTCAGACGCCGCAGGCAATCGACTGGCGCGCGATTCTCGCGCATTACGATGAGCTTGTGCAAATGAACGCTTCGCCGATCGTGGCGCTCAATCGCGCCGCAGTGGTGATGAAGGTGCATGGCGCCGACGCTGCTCTTGCCGAACTGCTGCCTCTTGAGACATGCAGTCCCTTGCATGCGTACCATCTGCTTCCAGCGGTGCGTGGACATATACTCGCTGAGCTTGGCCGATTTGCGGAATCAGAAATAGCGTTTACCGCAGCGCTTAAATGCGATTGCTCCGACCCGGAACGGCGGTTTTTGCGGAAGCAGTTAGAGGTGGTACGAGAGCGCCAGCGTGCGCATTAGTTGCAGACCTTCGGCGCTTATTGCTTTGCTTGCGTGTTGCGATAGATCATCCCATCTTTCATCACGAAGTCAACTTTCTCCATGACTGAGATTTGATCGAGTGGATTGCCGGGTACGGCTACGATATCCGCAAGCTTGCCTGGTTCAATGATGCCGAGTTTGTCGTCCATATGCATGAGCTTTGCGGCTTGCATGGTCGCGCTTTGAATGGCTACAGATGGCGACATACCATCGCGTACGAGTGTTGAAAATTCCTTCGCAGGGTTAGTGGTCCAAGGGAAAGCTCCGGCGTCAGTGCCGAACGCAATCTTGATATGAGCAGCCATGGCGCGTCGGAAGGTATCGGCGTGCGTCTTGATCATCTGCTGATAGACAGGATTGCCGTCGCTTGCGCGGCCTTCCGCCACGGCTTCGAGCGCGTAGGTAGTGGGCACATACCACATGTCTTTGGCGGCCATGGTCTTCAGATCTTCGGGCGCGATATAGTCGCCATGTTCGAGCGTGTCGACTCCGGCGGTGATCGCGTTGTGAACGCCATGTAGTCCCATAGCATGGGCAGCTACGGGATGGTTCTGACGATGGGCTTCATCCACAATGGCGGTTAGCTCATCGAGCGTAAAGGTGGGAATGTCGTCGAGCACGCCGTCAGGCCGCAGGAAGTAGCCGCGGTCGACGTAGACCTTGATCCAATCTGCGCCATAAGAAATTTGTTCGCGGACTGCTTTGCGGCATTCATCCGGGCCATCGCAGAGCTGCACCCCGTGAGGCACGTCGACGCCGTATGCGTAGCCAAGCAGCGGATAGGCGCCCGTCACGTCAAGCGCGCGTGTAGCGACCTGCATGCGCGGACCGGGAATGACGCCTTGTTCGATGAGGTGCTTGATGTCGACATCGGCGTATAACGCACCTTCGGTTTCCAAGTCACGAATGGTGGTGAAGCCATAGCCGAGGGCTTTGCCTGCAGTTGCTGCGCCCACGATAGCGCGGTAAGCAAGAGACTGTTTCAGTAGTTGATCCGCGTAGGACGAAGCCGTCGCATCGCCTTGCAGAAGCACGTGCGTATGCGTGTCGATTAGCCCGGGAAGACAGGTTTCGCTGGAGAGATCGGTGACCCTGTCACCCGTGGGCGCCTGATCTTCGGGGTGGACGTTGATAATTTTGTTGCCGGAAATTTCGATGACAACGTGTTGACGGAGTGTGCCGCTGACACTATCGAAAAGAGCGCCGCATCGCAGGTACTGCGTGGTATTTTGGGCGTTGGCGATAGGGCAGAATGCGAGCAGAGCAACAAAGAGAATGCGGACGAGCGATCGAGTCATTGCGGGCAAGATATCACAAGAGGGCGAAGATTGTGGCAACGGCTTCACTGCATGTGTTGACGATGAGGTGAGCGATACGTCGCCTGACTGGCAGATTTGCCAGTATCCCATTTCTCTCAGCGAACGGACAATAAAACTTCCCAAGGGATAGGAGTCTCGCAGGACCGCCACGCCGGCGCTGTAGCTGCGGTACAAAGGGTGACGAGCAGACCCCTTAAGTGCAAATTCAGCGAGGAGAAAAAGCGTATGAAAGAAGTAATTGTCATTTGTGCCTGTGTGTTCTGTTGATGCCACTGGCACTTGACTTCGAATGCAGATAAAACTTCAATCGCGACCAGATTTATTTCTCCTGCTATCAGTGTTGTTGGTCATCTTGATCTATCCGGTGCTGGATCACGATGACGTGGGAAGACTGGTTCTAGGAGTGTTGATGTTTGTGCCGGTCATCCTGGCGACATTCAGGTTGTCACAGACAAAGGGCTGGGTATTGCCCTCGGTATTGCTAATGTCGGGCGCATCGCTCTTGAGCCTTGCGAGCACGTTCTTTCCTAATCGAACATTGACCGGAATGAAATGGGTGGTACTGGCCGCATTCTTCGCGCTTACGGTTGTCGGATTCTTCTCGTATCTAAGGAATGCACGTACCATCCTGACCGCGCACCTCTACACGGCGATCAGTATTTACTTGTTGCTCGGGATGCAATGGTTTGCCGTTTACAGTGCGATCGACGTCTTCCGTCCGGGGTCGTTCCTCTTCAACAACGCAGCGATCGCCGACCGTCAAAGCGAACTGCTGTACTTCAGCCTGGTAACTCTCACTACGGTCGGTTACGGAGATATTGTCCCGCTCGACGGTGAGGTCCGCATGCTCGCAGCGTTGGAAGGGGTCACCGGAGTTCTCTACGTTGCAATCACGGTCGCGTTATTGGTGAGCGCCTACAAGGGGCCCGCCCAGGAGTAAAGACGGTGTAAAAATCAGCGAATCAGAAGGTTGGCAGCAGGATACGTGATTCCTTCTACCGTTGGATAGATTTGAGGAAGCGATGAGGTTTGCGTCAGAATCTCGATGGCATCGTCCTGAAGCAGTGCAGTGTCTTCGGTCTTCGTTCCACGAATACTCGGATTCCACGCGAGAGCCTGCGTTCCGGTAAGCACCTGCTGGCCGCCAGGCAAGGCTATCCATTCGCGCTCCACATATCCAATCGGTCCGCCCTGATGATGCAATTGTTCTTCGCCGGCAAAGCCTGCATCGCGATATGCCCGCTCGGCGACGGTGAAGAGTTCTGCAGACGAAACACCCTTACGGCTCGCATGGAGAAGCTTTGCATTCACTTGCGCGCATGCGGCAAATCCATCGATTAACTGTTGCGGAGCCGCTCCAAAGTGAACGAAGCGGGTGATGGAAACGGCGAGTCCCCATTTGCGCGCGCACAGATTGAGCATGCCGTAACGCTCGAGCACCGCGCCGCGCGAGACCGCATGCTTGTATTTGCGGATGCGCTCATCTACGGCCATCAGTAGCACCGTGGGAAGAATGCCTTTGGCGATCAGGTGCTGCGCGACACCGGCCGACATTTCATACTCGGTCATGCCGGGTTCGAGCGCGAATAGTGTCTCTGCAGTGACGGCTGCAGTTTGTTGCGCGAGCCATCGGAGACGAGAGGCTTCGCTATTGGTGAACGGCGCACGCAAAGGCGCAAGGTCCACGGACGCGAGTCCGGCTAAAGCGCGATCGGTTGCAATGGAGCCATCGCCCGCGAGGCGATGAGTTCCCTCAATTATGTTATTGCTGTGCCAGGGCGCAACCACAGGCTCATATCCCAAGCCGGGGAACTCTTCATCTGCAAGGCGGGCAGCTTCGTTATTCGTGGTCAGATAATATTTGCGACCATCGCGCGTCAGCAGCAGCGAAGCGATACCCGTTTCCGCGGGGATGCCAACGCGCACTTCAACCTGGCCTGCGGTGATCCAGGCAATGTTCTCATGACCGCGGATGAGAATGGCTGACAGCATTAAGTCATCGAGCAAATCGATCAGGCGATCCTGTTTCTCTGCAAGTTCTGAGATTCGCTCATCTTTGTTGCTGACGATGTCGAGAAGCTCAAGTGAGCTTACAACTGCGGAGGTCGGTTGCGTCGCTGAGGCATTCGTGAGGGGCATAGGCGTCCTCCAATAGTAAATCGATTTTCTCTATCAGGGAACGACTTTGATCTATCCGGTCGTGGCATATCTCTAAAAACAACTGAGTTGAGCCAGTGCTATGAACAGAAACAGCCGCCTGAAGTGGCGGCTGTTTCGGGTTGATTGAGCAGCTTATTCGCTGTCTGCCGATTTGTGCGGTGGCAGGGTGATGGAGTTCATCAGCTTGAAGCTGATCACAGTCTCTGGTGACAGCGAAATGTCGCGATTGTTTCCGGTCAGGGCCGCGCCTGCCGTTCCAGCGCCTGCTCCGACAAGTCCACCGATTAATGCGCCCTTACCGCCTCCGGCCAGACCGCCGATCAAGGCGCCGCCACCGGCACCACCGCCAATAAAGCCCGCACTGCGCTTGCCTTTGCCTGTCGTCTGTTGACTATAGACGCTGGTGGTGACGGGGTAGTTCGCGCCATGAACCGTAATGGACTGCAGCGTGAGGCCCAAGCTGGCAGCACCTTTGAATTTGCCTGCCGATTTGGCATCGGTGATCGTACCGCTGACAGACGCGCCGGCGGGAATCGCTCTTGCACCGCGAACAGAAACAGAATTGGCCAAGGTTCCGGTGAAGCCCTCGCCCGGGCTGCTGGTCTTAGAGCTTACGGCGCTCCCCAGACGGACAGACAAGGTGGTTCCGGCGGGCACAACGATAGGCGGCGGTGGCGGTGGAGGCGCGGGAGCTGGTGCAGGAGGAGCCGCCGCGGGAGCTGGGGCCGCTGCTGGTGTAGTGGCCGCAGCCGGCGCTGCGGCAGGCGTTGAAGATGTGGCTGGTTGGCTTGCAGGCGGCTGCGTTGCAGCCGGCTCACTCGCGGGCGCCGCAGCAGGTTGTGATGCTGCTTGTTCCTGGTCAGTCGACTTCTTGCATCCTGAGAACAGCAACCCTGCGGAGAGTAATGTGGTTACCAGAAAAAGCTTATTGCGGCTCATAAAGACCTTTCTTCCTGATAATGGGTTTTGAACCAGACTTCGCACCGAAGATTACCACCGTTCTGGGGCATCTGCACGGCAAATTGCAGGCCGGGTTTGCTGGTGGACACATGCAATTTCAAAATAAAGGCTTGCCAAGCAGGAGCTTTGGGATAATTTTGGCGGACTCTTTCGGTATCTGTCAGGGAAAACGTGTTGGATGGAGCACTCTCGACTCCGGAAGCATCCACACTCTTTACGACGTATTTGTAGAACTGACCACTTTGAACCGTGCTATCCACATAGGTTGTCTGGGTTACAGCGGATAGATTCAGCCGTTGCGACGAGGAATTATCGGGTGCCGAACGGTAGATGTTATAGCCAACGATCTTGACCGGGGAGTTATTGGGTGCGGACCAGCTGAGATCCACTTGATGCCCTGCTGTAGGGGCCGGGGTTGGGCTCGTAGCGCTCGGGCTCGCTGTCTTGGGTGCAGTCGTACCGCAACCGGAGATCGCAAATGTTACGCAGTCGAGGATTAGCAGGAAACGGCTACACCAGCCGCTTGTTATCTTTTCAGATTCGATTCGCATTCACCGAGAAAGCATACTACCTTCGATTTGCAACTTACCGGGCTCGAAGAGATTCCCCTGGTAAGAACCGATTTCTCGAGTGTTGGACGCAAGTGATTGATGAAAGGCTTCTCCCCCACATAGACACTTGCTGCAAATAGCTTTCAGTAGGTGAAAAAGGGGCTGGTGAGCCCTTCAAGCCAAAAGCCGCTTGGAAGGGTTAGACAGCACATGACAGCTCACATTTGTTTTGATTCGTATCGCAGTATGCGGGCGGGTGGATCAACTATTGTCTTTGGCTCGCGGTCTCTTGCTGCAAACGATCGAGCTCATTCATCCCATGCCTGGACTGCGCTACATGCGTTCCCATTCTCCATGAATTGCGACCGGCCACAAAAGAGACGGAACATAGGCAGAGTATTCCAGCAAGCAGTAGAAATATTTCAATTCTTGAGATGCGATTTTTCATCTTTTCCCTCGATGGATTAAATTCATTCGTTATCAGCGCAGAAGTTGCCCAGAGGAATCCAGGTCTCCGCTGTGCATAAGGCCACAGCCAAGTACATGAAGCCGCAGAGGGCACCCGTCTTGCCCCTCTATGCGTTGATGTGCTCGACGTGCGCTCGTTGGGGGAGGAGCGAATGCGAGAACGCGGCAGATTAGAGACTTTTAAAGTGTTTCAGAGATCATGATGCTGTTGTTTTATGATTCTCAACGCTAGCGAAATAACTGATTTGTGACCAGTAATTAGTGCGGTTTTTTGATCATTCGAGCGCACTTTGGTAATCGATCGCACACCCATAATGGCTCCGATTTCTCGGATCGACATCTGCTTGAGGGATTGAGGTTTTCTGGGTGGACGCGGAAGGAATCGAACCTTCAACCTGTCGATTAAGGGTCGAATGCTCGCAATCAAATAACCGTCTGTATTTTCATTGAATTGAATGGATTTACAGCCTTTCCCGCCCGAACAGACACTCGCTGCAAGTGGTTCATTTTGTTCAGTACGTTTGTTGATGTCTACGGACAGAAAGCGTTGATCATAGAGCTAATTCATATATAAGGTAGCGAGGTGGCTGGCGAAGGGCGGCGGAGTGGCTGATTACATGCGCGAGAGCCGCCAGCAAGTCGAAAGTTATGGATGCTACCATTGCGCGATGTTCAACTTTGGGAAGCCAAGGACGGCAGGCGATTGGATCGCCCATGTTGTGCTCGCTATAGAGATGACGCTCGGGTCGGTGGTCTTGCTCGTCTGTGCCATGACATTCCTTTAAAGACTGGCCTAGAAACTGTTTGCAATCGTGACGAACGTCTACCCTATCGGTGGCAAGGGCTGGGGATTCAATTCAACCTTGGCGGCGCCGTTGAACAGCACCCGCTGGAGTGAAGACAGATTTCTGGTCTGCGCAACCATAGATTCCACAAGACCAATGAACAACTCCGCTTCAGCGGTTGTCCATCCGGGCTTGTGGATTATGCCTATCAATTCCTCGACTTCATATCCGCTTGCGAGATCCCGCAAGCCCGTGTGCAGATCCCTCAGTTGTTCTTCGAGGTGAGCGATATGATGCTTTTCCATAGTTTTCCTTTGAACTCTGGCCTGCGCCAATCGAGCGACCCTACTCGTCTGTCTTAGTGTGGAGTCCCGTCAATTGCACATACTTACCTGGGCCTACGACGGTGGATTGACCTAGACGGTCGCCGGACTTCAGACCATACTCTTCCGCGTGCTTCTTCTCGCGAAGAAAGTCCGGCGCTTCTTGCTTGTTGACGGGGTAGGCGACTTGTTGCTGACTTCCCTGACTCTCACAGGCTACGTATGCAACAACAATGAATGCTATAGAGCCTTCAACGTAGATTAGAGGAATAAAGACACTAGCGCGCCGGGAGTTGGCTAAATCCATTCTTGTGTAGCGTATCTACGCCGTCCATTGGCATGGCCGTCACCGGGATTCGGTTCTCCCACCGCGTTACGGGAGTAAGGTTGTCACATGCGCTTTCGATTTTGGCCTGCGGTCGCAGCATCTTTTGGCGCGCTGCTCCTCTTGCCACTTTTCGCTTGGCTCGTATCACGGCAGGCCGAACGAATTCTCACACAGACAAGGACTGTGCGTCAGACTTACCTGAGGGCGGATAACGCAATCTCCGACATCCAGGAAAACATCAATAAGGCCGCTCTGATGAAACAGAGCGCTTCCAGCATTGCCGACACTCTAAATGTCGAGGAACAGCTTTCTGACCTACAGCGAACCACGGATACCGATTGCGTCAGCCTGATTGCCCTACTCGGGTCACAACAGAAGGCACAGATACTCGCTTTGCAGCAGGGACTGGATGAGTATTGGGGGTTCAGAAAGCAGAGTCTGGTCACCCCGCAACCCCACCGCGGGCAACGTCAACTGTTTACTGAATTGGAAAGTGGGCCAGAAAAGGTTCTTGCACTCGCGGGGCGCATTGACGCGTTGAATCAGTCGAACCTAGTCCGAGAGGAGCAGGAAATCGATGCTCAACAGCGTAACTTACGACGATTTGCGATCGCGGCGACAGTCCTGTTGCTCTTACTAGAGCTTGCTATAGCCGTATTTAGCACCGTATACATGGCTCGGCTAGACAGAGTCTCAGAAAAAGAGAGGAGGCGCGCGGAGGAGGCGGAGCACGAACTTCGAGGTCTATCCAATCGACTAATGCTAGTGCAGGAGGAGGAGAGAAAGACTATCTCAAGAGAACTACATGACGAGGTGGGCCAGTTACTGACGGGTTTGCGAATGGAACTCGGAACGTTTTCTCGTTTGGACCCGGAGAAGGGGTTTCAAGAGCGACTCGAAAGCGTAAAGCGGCTGACTGAAGAAGCACTTCGTTCTGTGAGAAATCTCGCCTTACTGTTGCGCCCCTCCATGCTCGACGATCTGGGGCTAGAATCGGCGTTGCACTGGCAAGCAAAAGAGTTCTCACGAAGGTGCGGAATACCTGTCTCAGTGAACGTTCACGGCCAAGTCGAGATCCTGCCGGAGTCGCATCGCTTGTGTCTGTATCGTGTGGTTCAAGAGGCAATGACGAACTGCGGCAAGCACGCTGACGCTAGCCGCATTTCTGTGATCGTAGAGCAACAAGGAAATCGAGTGTCGATGTCCGTACATGATGACGGTAGAGGGTTCGACTCGAAGCGCCGTCCAACTCATGGCCTAGGGCTACTCGGTATGACCGAGCGAGCGCGCTCTTTGCAAGGAAGTATCATTGTGACCTCGCAACCAGGTCGCGGAACTCTGATCAAGTTAGAGTTGCCCATCCAGCTCGATCCGTCGGTTCGACGCGATTGATGCTCACGTTCCCGCGACTCTCCTGCCTTTTCGGTGCGCCAATAGTCTCTTCAAGGGATTGGGTTTGGCGGCCGCGTCTGTCTATCTTAATTTTAGGAAAGTAGATCGCTTTTTCAACGAAAGCGGGCGGGTGAAGATGTGTACGATACATCGCCCGTGACAAAGACGTTGATCTGGAATGGTGATGCTTTTCAGAAGGTAAGATTAGGCATGATAATCAAGGTCCTGATCGCAGACGACCACGGAGTGGTGCGAAAAGGCCTTCGGCTCCTTCTCGAACAATATCCTGAGCTTTCGGTCATAGGAGAAGCGGCAAATGGGCGAGAGGCCGTGACGATGGCTGCGAAGCTTTCGCCGCAGATTGTCGTCATGGACGTTGGAATGCCCCTGCTGAATGGCATTGAAGCGGCTCGACAGATCTTGCATGGAAATAGCCACACCGGCATCATCATGCTCACTATGCACGCAGACGAGAGCTATCTTCTAAGAGCACTCCACGTCGGCGTCAAAGGGTATTTATTGAAGGAATCAGCCGAAGAGGATCTGTTGCTGGCAATCATGGCTGTGGCACAAGGAAGGCCCTTTTTTAGCCGAACGATCACAGATGCGTTGCTCGAGGATTACATGCTTGTACTCAAACAGGAGGGACTTTCAGATACATTTGAACTGCTAACGGGACGAGAGAAGGAAGTACTTCAATTACTTGCGGAAGGCAAGACAAATAAGGAAGTGGCAGCTCTTCTGTACATCAGCCCGTATACGGTTGAGAGCCACCGTACCAACCTGATGCAAAAGTTGAATCTTCATAACACAGCCGAGATTGTCCTTTACGCCGTCCGAAAGGGGCTGGTTGCCTAAATGTGGTTACTGACGAACAACAAATCTGTCTGGGTATGTAAAAACGAGACGCGAGCGGTTAATTTATGAAACTGGGAAGTTGAGTCCGAGGTGGGGTGAAGGAGAGGACTATGAAAACAGCGTCGATTCTTGCAATGGTTCTTTTCGCGACGATGCTCGGTGCTCAACGTAAACCCGATGAATCAGCCGTTCGAAAAATCATCCGAGACCAAACTACCGCTTGGAACAACGGAGATGCGGAAGCGTACTCCCAACATTTCGCCACCGATGGCACATTCACGAACCTTCTAGGAATGTTCTTTATCGGACCGGAAGCGTTTCGAGATTGAAGGCGCTCAGGGTATGGTGTTTGATCGGAGCGATCATGCTCCTGACCATCGTGACCAGGATCGCGACTGCGCAGTTAGAGCCGGCTTGCGTAGAAAACTCACCGGAACGGCGGGGAGAGATTGGTTGCAGCCTCGTCGAAAACAAACCGTTGCCCGGGACCCTCAAGGAACCGCTGTTCTGGCATATCGACCGCTTTGCGTCCGGGGAGCGCGCCCGCGCGGCTATTGGTTCTACGAGCATCGCATTTGAAGCTCACGGGTCGTGGTGGCTCATGTCCATCGAGTCAAAGACCAGCGCTCATCACGGTGGCCGATATATCGCCCTCGCGAAACTCCCCCGCTGCCGCCAGCGAAGAATTATTCGATGTTGGTGATGTCAGCATATATCCCGTCAGGACTCACGTCGCGTGTTCATACTCATTCCAGGGTTGAAGGCTTTTTCGTGGTCGATGGAGACCAATGCTTGGAGACGTCTTCACGCACATACAAAATGAGCATGGGTAAAATCCTGGTTATTCCCGCTGGTGTGATGATGCGGCTGGTAGCCACGGGATCGAAACCTCGGCGGGCACTTGCTGTCATCGTCTACGACGCGACGCAGCCACCTACGACGCGGTTGGAAGACGGGCCAGAACTCGTATCCTGCAAGCAGCCTGGCTGAAAGTAACTTGGCAATCGGACAATCGGGGTAAGACGGATGTGTTTCGTCGATCTGTCCGGTTGACGCTTGCTGTCTCCTCTATTCTGTTTGCGGAGCTTAATGCCCACTAGAATCATGCGCCCTCCCCCAAGAGAGTATGATCGCCGACAATAGTCGTGCGCGCACCTGCCGACTTTACTCCCTTAACCCGGAAAACTTCCTGTTGTAGGGGCGACATGTCAGTAAGCCAATCATGACGCACCTGGATCCGCTGACACTATTATCTCTGCTGCACTGGTGTATTTTTCGCCGGATACTACTGTGAAAGCACCATAGCAAGCATCGATTGACCCGCTTATTCTGTAGCCCGGGTCAAAATCTGCAGATAACCCCGCTGGAAGAGTAGGCCCTTTTCGATGGTTCAGTTCCAGGCTTTACACATGGCCGGAACACATCGGCGTACACAAAGCTTGTTGAGCTGATTTCCACGCCAAAGAATCGTCTTCATGTCTTGATCAAAGTTGGGGGGACAGTGCTGCTGTGCATGACGTGAATGCGGAGTCATGGAGTCGAGGAGGCCGCCTCATCTTAAGAAAACAAGAATATTTGAGAAAACCATCCTATCAGGTGCTGCGCTTAAGCCGTAGCGCACGTCCAACCTCCTTTTTGCCCATTCAGACCCAGCATCCATGCCTGTCTACGAAGCACCGCTTTGCAACCAGACCATAGGTGTACCCGGGCCCCATTTCTAGATTTCGCACGTTGGAGATAAACGATGGAAAGCCTTCAGTCCCGATTGAAAAAGACAGGTGTGTGGAGCAACGTATTGCGTGGCGCCACAGCGCAGGTTTTTCTAACGACAATCCAATTAGTCGATGCAGAAGATCCACTCGACCCGCCTGATGAGCAAGAAGGAAAGGCCAAGTTAGGAGTCGTTGAAAGTCTTGGCTCGTTGAAGCTGGATCTTATCGCGCCATCCGATGAGCGGACTTATGTCTTGAGCCTGATCGGCCCACATGCTTCGCGAACAGGATTCCGTTTCGCTCTGTCGCTTAATGAAGGACCGCAGAAGCCGCTATTCAACCTCGTTCAGTCGCTGCCCGGCCACGTGTTAAAGGCGGCTACTAGGCACCCATCGGGAGGCGATCCACCCGAAGACGCGGAATGGCTCGAAGAGATCCCTGGCGCGCCACCGGTCGCCCTTACCGGCGCCGAGGCCTGGATGGTGATTCGCGGAAAAACAGGCGGCAGCGTCGAAATACTGATTTCGCCCAATAAATTTGCGCCGGACGACGTTATCGTTCTTGGTCTCGAACCACCCACCGTGCTCCTTGGCGGAACCGGCTTTGGCCTGGAGCTTACAAGTGGCGTTGCCTTCGACGATGCGGACGACGCGGTGCCTCCCGGAAAGACCATGATCGACGGGGTGGCCATCGACACTCCCGCCGATCAGCCCGCATGGCGTGGCATCGCTGTGCGCACGGCGCGATTCTTCTTACCGAAGGGCGTGCCATTTCTCGGCGGCCACGCCGTGGATGCTCACCTGCAGATTGGCCGCGCGCCCACTCCCGGAATCGATCTGCTCATTCTTGCCAAGGTTCCGCCTAACGGTGATCGCCCCGGCATCGACGTCCGCATCGAATGCCGCGACCCCACAGCGACGGGCATCGACAGCTTTGTGCCGACACTCGTTGAAGTGGTGATGGAGCTGCCTACCCCCGGCCGCACTGAAGCGGCAGCGCCCGGCGGACCCCTGACGCTCGGCGGCGGGAAGCCTGTAAAAGTACGGGCGCGTTTCTCTAGAAAGCCGACCAGCCCCGGTGTTCAACCGCTCATGGAACTCAGCATGGCAGTCGAAAGCCAGGGCCCCGACGGATTGGTGAAGATCGACAGCGCGGTCGGAGGAATCGGAGCAAAGGTCGCCGTCACCGCCGGCACTTTAGCTACGGCGCTGGTCGCCGACGGCGGAGGCCCCGCCCTGCACACACTGCTCACGGCCGCGGTCGGTCTAAGCAGCTTCCTCGACGCGGGCCAGCTCATCCTGCATCGCGCTGAGATCCTGACGAGCGGCACCTCTGCCCCGGTCGGCGGTCCGATCAAGCTTAAGATCGACTACTCGGTCGCAGCGGTCGTCACCGGTATTGATGTCGAGGTCCTGGCCGTCAACATGAATCCCGCCCAGCCGCTGCGGGTGCGCGTTCGCGAGGTCGTGCTCACCATCGATACGCAACAGAGCGGACTCGATATGATCAGCCTTGACTACACCAAGAGTTCACTGGAGGTCGAGGACCCCGGCGGATGGAAGGTGAAGGGGCTCGACAACCTGTTCGACGTGCTCGGCACTCGCTCGGGCCGCGGTTCGTTTTGGATCGAGGTGGACCTGCGGTTTAAGCTCGACCTCGGGCCCGTCAAGGTAAACGGCGCAACCATTCGCGCCACTATCGATCCAAACTCCGGCAAGGCATCGGGGTCATTGCGCGGGCTTGACGCGTCGATCGCACTCGATCCGCTGATCTCGGGCGATGGCGCCGTGCAACTAACAGACACGGGTTTTCACGCCGCGCTGGCAGCCTTTGTCGTCCCCTTGGACATTGCGGCGAGCGCCGATGTCGAGACTGACGGAGATATGATCAAGCTCGCGTTGGGGGTAGACCTTCCCGGTCCAATTCCTCTCGCCAACACCGGCCTGGGAATCTATGGGTTCGGTGGATTGTTTGTTGCGAACGGACGCCCAAGGCCCGTGCCTCCCGGGGCTGACGCAATCAAGGCCGAGCTGGACTGGGACTATCGCGACCGAGGCTCCTTCGTTCCATCCTCGGACTTCAGCTTCGGCCTCGAAGCCGTCATCGGCACCGCGCCCGATCTGGGCTTTACCTTCAGCGCACGGGCCGGCATCTTTCTCACCACACCTGACATCGTCATTCGAGGCTCAATGAAAGGCGTCATGATGGCGCCGCGAGTCACCATCTCGCGCAATGAGCCGCTGGTCAAAGTTCTCGAGGCAAAAGGCGTCGTTGTCATCGACAAGAATGACGCGGTGACGATCGCAGTCGATGGCGTCTACGAGATCCCTCACATCGTTGTCACCCATGTCCCGGTGGCAGCGCGGTTTCCTAAAAAGTCACCCAACTGGTTCATCCATCTCGGCTCTGACAGCTGGACACCGCCCGCGGGCGGCGCGAGTGAAGGCCGTGAAAGCGGCCCTATCAGCAGCACCCTCTTTCCCGAACTTCTCGGTCAGAGCTCCGACGCGTACATCATGTTCCGCGGCAACGGCATCACCGACTGGCCGCGCGGAGGGCAAGATTCCGGCGGCCTGAAAGTGACTTGCGATCCGGGCGTCTTTGTCTCGGCCTTTGGCTTCGGGTTCAACGCCGTATGGGGGCTCAGGCCTATCGTTTGGGCCGAGCTCTTCGCGCGCGCTGACGTCCTCTTCAGCACACAGCCCACAACCATGGCCGCAATGGGGCGCGTGGGTGGCGACCTGCACGTCGGCTTCTTCTCCGTCGGAGTCGATGCCACCGTTTTCGTCGTGCTCATGGATGGCCAGAATCCGTACTTGCAGGCCGAAGTCTGCGGAACCATCGACCTCTTCTTCCACGAGATTCACAAATGCGTAAAAATCTCCTACAACGACGAGCCAAAACCAACGCTGCCGCCTCCCGGGTTTCATCCACTTGACGGCCAACAATCGCTGTCGAACGATAAGTACGAAGTCGTTGCCCCACTTTTCGCCACGCGCGAACAAGCCACCGAGAAGAACGCCGTCTGGCCCGACGCGATCCCGCTCCTGAGCTTCAGCGTCGCGCCTTCCCTAGCCGGAGGTATTGCACAGTTCGCCGCAGCCAACAGTTATCCGACTAGCTTTCGCGCCAAGCCCCAGGGTGGCGATCTGTTGCGATATGAATGGGAGTTAAGCGGACTCACGCTGATCGACGCGACTGATCCGGCCAACGAGAAGCTCGTCGCGGGACCGTTGAGCGCGACTTGGGTCCTGGGCAAATTCGGTGACGCTGGCGGCCAGGCGCAGCCGGCTGAACTGGCCCTCCTCACACCTTTTCCTGATCTCTGGTTCGATGCCTTGCCCGACTCCGGCGAAAGTCTGCCTGGCAATCCGTTGGCAACGCAGGCAAACATTTGTGCGGCCAAAGCTGTAGCGCGCCTCGGCTGGGGGCCGGGCGCTCTGGCAAGCGTTTCCGGTGATGGTTGGTCGTTACCGCCCGATCCGCTTTCGATCGATGCTCTGCAAAGTCAGGTTCGCGTCCAGGTCGAGCTTCGCTGGCTCCCGGCGCCGGGCTCCAACGGCTTCGTGCTCGATCACCTCAGCGTGCAGTTGATTCCGGCGCGCGTCGGATATGCCGTGCCGCGCGTCGTCGCACTCAGCTCGCCCGCTGACTTCGATGGCCGGCGCTTCACCGGCTTTCTGGATGTCGGCGGAACTCTAATGCCCCCAGGCATTCCTATCCAGGATTCACTGTTGAAGGCTAGTGGCCCGTCACAAGAGCTGCGAGTGATATTCGCGGAACTCCTGGGGCAGGCGCGCCTTTGGCTGGCGATTCCTCGCAATGAGTGGGCTCCCATTCGTTTTAAAGCTGTCGATGGAAACGGCGTCCCATGGCCTGCAGATAAAGTCGAAAATCTTGGCGCCGATCGAGTCGCAGTGCGATTCGCTTCGCCCGCGGCCGGCGAAGCAGCAACACTTGCCATCACTTATCCAATTGGTGTCCGCGTGGGCGTTTTAGGCGTTGGCGGTGTTACCCACACTGCGACACTAGCCGCCGACGCCCGCAACGCTGCGACGAAGGCCCAGGCCGACCTGCTGGCTAAAGCGGCGAAAGACAGCCCGCCGAAACCTGGCTCGGCGCCCGTCAACACCGTACGATGGATGCTCAATCCAGGCAGTGTCTATCGCATCGAGGTCGCAATGCGCTGGTCCGGCACTCTCTCCAAGCGCGACGATATGGGCAAGAAGCTTACGATCGCCGAGCATAAGCTTGAAGATGATCCCGCCATCGTGCGTACGTTCTGGTTCCGAACCGCAAAGGCAGATGCTTTGTCACGCCCCGGCACCGCGGAATTTTTTAATCAGATTCATCGTCGCCGCAACTTCTTCCACCCCGAGATGCTGGAGCGCTATCTGCTTGGTTACGAGCCAGCGCAGAGCGAACTCTTCCGCTTCGCCGACGACCCCGCGAATGTTCATTTCCGCGTAAGCCACGTCGGCGCGCTGGCCGGAGCCTACGGCTACGAACTAGGCTGCGCCTTGCGCCGGCTCGATGCGCCCGCTGACGTGGAACCCGACCAGCTCCTGAAAGCCGACCTCGAATGGGCCACCACAACCAGCCTGCTTACTGGTTCGCAGAAAATTCGAGCCGACGCGTATGCCGCCTCAGCCTGCAGCTTGCCTCCACCCAACGTGGTGATGCAGGTGCCGATGAAACTCTCGCGACTCGCCTGGTATGAGGTCTTCGCCCTCGCCAAGTCCACCAATCCAGGTGTGGTCGACGGCCGGCTTCCGGGAGTGAGCTTCAGAACCTCGCGCTGGGCAACCGGTGAAGAAATGCTCAACGCCTTGCAGTTCCGCAAAGTAGTTTTGGGCAGGTCGACCGGTACCGCGACGGGCGGCGCCGCGTTACGCAGCGATGCAGTGCTCGCACCGGCTCTTGTGGCAGGAGAGGACGCTGCATTCGATGCGTTCATTGATCAGGTCGGTCTCGACGGCTGGCCAGTCGCCACCGAACCTCGCATCAGCCTTCTTTGGGGTCAACAAGCCGCCGAATGGCGCTGCGCCGGAGTGCTGATCGAATCACCTGAACCCGTCCATCGTGCCGGACGATTCGAAATCGACTCCCTCACGTTGATCATGGGCGCGGCGGGCAAGGCAGTCATCTTCGATATCAGCCTGCGCGATCGTAGCGGATCCCGGCTACTCTTCGCCACATCGAATCCCTTCCTACCCGTGCGCAACCGCGGCTCTCGCAACCCACCGCTACTACAACTCAACTGTCGCGACCTGCCGATTGGCAAACCGCCAGCCCAGTTAA
Organism: Acidobacteriota bacterium; assembly: GCA_013285705.1. Classification (GTDB taxonomy): domain Bacteria; phylum Acidobacteriota; class Terriglobia; order Terriglobales; family Acidobacteriaceae; genus Alloacidobacterium. The sequence continues at coordinate 18,839 of JABDHA010000005.1, read as the reverse complement.
GCGGATCGTTGACCGTACCGTTGCACCCGAGCTTTGCCGAGGAGGCGTTATGACCAATTCGTGGTTCGCTCAGACCAGCGTGTTCTCCGCCCATGGCGTCGTCTGCAGGAGCGACGACGACCTGCCCAAGGGCACGCACCTGCGCGCGTTCCCCTCCGTGGAAATCGGATTTCCGCTCGCGCCCATGGGCGTCTGGGTGATGCCCGCACAGCTCATTCAGCCGCTCGATCTTTTCTGGGCCGATCGCGCCGGTCGACCGCTGGCAACGCCAAATCTCGACCAGGCTGGCGGAGAGCTGATCGGCACTATCAAGGCGATCATTCCCGACACTCACCTCGTTGCCGTGGAAGTGCGCTTCGCGGACGGTCCTTCCGCCGAAGGGCAGATCACCCTTCTCGATCGAATCGGCCAGCGCGTGATTAGCCAGCGCTCTCAAAACCTCTGGATCGTTGCAGCACCCGACATCACCGGCCTGCGGCTGCGCGGCCGAGGAGTCGCGAGCGTCCTCGGCTGGGTTGTTCCCGCCGACCTGGCCTTCGAGCATGTGGTCGGTTCGGAACCGATCACTACCCTGAGCGCGCCCATCAGCGAAGACGCTCCATGGTACGTCGGTGGTGAAGGTCCTGACCAAGCGATGAATCGCCTCCGCAGCGGCGCACCCTTGCGTTTTACGCCTCCCGATCGGCCCAACGGCCCTTTCGATCTGCTGGCTCCTGACGATGAAGAATTAAGGCTCAGCACGTTTCGTGACGAAATCGATGCTCAGTTCGCCATGCTCGTCGGCGATCCCGCGACACCGCCCGCGCTCATCGAACAGATCCATACCTTTCTGCCCGCTGAACTCTCGCCAGGCAAGCGCAGGCCGTGGCAGCGAACTCATCTCAACGTACAAGACGACTTGCTGATGAAGTCTCTTGACCCCGGCACCGCACGTTATCTCGGCCTCATGACACAGTTCGACGTATTGCCTGATCAGTTTGACGCCGCCGGTCAGCCAATTTCCAACGTGCTGCTTGTCGCGGGTGCCTTCGCCTGTAACAAGTTCGATCCCATCCGCGTGCCGGCGGCTGATGCCTTCGAGAACCGGCTCCTCGATCGCCTGATGGCTAAGACACCCCAACTTCGCCGCGCGGCCGACCGTGCCATCAGGAATGGCCTGGTTCCTCGTGTTTTCGTCGCGCCAGCCCTCCTCGCCCCGCTGCCTGATCGACCTGCCGCACCCAACATATTTCTCGGCACGGCTACCTGGATTCGCGCCGACGAAGGTCCGAGCACCGAATTCCGCCAGCAGTTTCTCGTGGACGATCCGCCGCTCGCTCCCGTCATGGCCCTCGGCCGCCTCACCGCCGATGGTTGGCAGACCAGGCACGAACTCGCCGGAGATCCACCGCGTGCCGCCACTCGCATGCTCGGTGTGGTCGACGCGCAAGGCAGCCTGTATGGCGGACGCAGCGGCATCCTCTATGACACGCCCATTGCGGCTGACGCTGCGCCATGGACATACCGGCTCGCGCTCAGCGACATGTTCGGCCGTTTCGGCAACCCCACCGACATCGCCGTTCCTCTGCCCGCCCGCCCGCCTCTGCCGGCGCCAACCTTGCGGGCGCGCGTCCAACCGGCGCCGCGCGCCGCGCACCAGGGTCCGGCATCATCAGGCACGCTACAACTCGAGCTAATTGTGCCCGAGTCGAACCGTATGACAGCCGGTTCGCTCGCGCTTGCAATCGCTACTGCCGAGTTCAACGGCCTCACTCTCACGCGGCCCACGCCTTCCGAAGGCGGAACACTCACCTTTGAATTCCCTACGCCCACACTGATGCCGATGGAAGCTCTCCGCCTCCAGGCATTCGGCCAGTTTGTAGATGTCGAAGGCAACGTGGGTCCTGCCGGGTCGGCCGATGTTGATATCGCCGACCCGCGCACCCCCCTCGTACCCGAGACCGGCATTGGCATCGTCTGGAGCAGTCGTCCCGGCCCATCGCCAGACGTGGAGTTCAACCTGCACTTCTCCGGCGCCCCGAATGCCCGGTACCGCGTGTATATGAGCGACGCACGCGGACTCGACATCGCAGAGCTCGATGGCGACAGACGACGTACGCGCTCCGAAATTGCTGTCGAAGGCGCGCAACTCGGCCTGGCCGGTGTCGCCCTGCGCGACCGCTTCCGGCTACTCAACGACAAGCCTCTCGAACCCGTCGGCGGCCGCGTGCTTCTCCAGACTCGCCTGCCCCGCGCGCTCGAGACGGTGCAGTTTCTTCGCTTCGTGCCCATCTCTCCGCGCGGCAAAGAGGCGGACTTCGCAGCCTGCCCGTTGCTGCCTATCGCCGTTCCTAGCGAACGTACACCGCCTGCACCGCGTGTTGAGGTCGAAGTTGATGGCGACACCGGTATTGCTCAGGTCACCATCAGAGCTATCGGACTCGACCTTGTCGCGCTCAGGGCCGCGGAATCTGGCCTTTTCAATAATCCGCCCGATAACGACGCTCGCGCGCCGAACTGGCGTCTGCGTCGAGCCAGCGGTAGTGTTCCCGACGCGGTGTACGCCCGCGAAATCGCGCGCGGCGCGCTGACCTTCGACGGCGAAACCTTCGTCGCCACCATTGATGACTCACCCACACCGGGCGGCCTCTTGCCGTATGTGAAATTTTTCTACTGGGCCGATGTGCGCATGCCGGCCGAACGCCGCCTGCCCCCGGACGTTATCGAAGTTCCGCTGCCTGCGGGAGCCATCGAGCCAGTCCAGCCCGCGCAACGAGAAGACGCCCCCGCGATGGCCAGCTTGCCTTCTGCTCCGGCCATGGCGATGTTTATCCCCTCTCTGATCCCAGCGCTCACCGAAGCCATGTGCACTGCGACCATCTCATTGGCTGACGGCGGCGCAAACTGGATTCTGACATTGACGGTCGCCGACGGCCCCGTCGTCCCCGCTCACGCGGTAGGCCGCTACACCTTGGCAATTCACCTGCAGCGAGACGATGCGAGCTTCGAGTTGGGACAACCCGCGCCATTTCCCTTCGAGAACGGAGCGTTGACCTTCACTTCGGGAGGTACCGTACCGGTGCCCACACTGCGGCTCGCACTTGTCCTCAAAGACCCTGTGGGGCGCACAGGAGAACCATTGTTTATCACGGCGATCTCGATATAGAACCGAAATGGGATTGGCGTCGACTACCGCAGGCGCAGTTCGCTCTCGCGCTTCTGCAGATCAACCCGGCTGTTTTTCAATCACCGTAGTATTCGAGCGACCTTACAAGATCGGCGCCTCAAACGAGAGAATCAACAATTCGTTTAGCGCCGTCGAGGCAATGCCTTTCATCTATTGTCTTCCTCCATTTTTGCTGCCTGTAGTATGGGACGAACCTGAACAGGTGGCGACATACCCATTTGCCACATAAGCACAGTATCAACTGAGGTTGAAGAGAATCGACGTTGGCTTGTAGCAAGTTACGGTCAATCCAAAATGACGGTCAACCCGGAACCAAATTTCTGTTAGCGGTCCTCCTCGAGCGCGCTGTGTGGCGCTGTAAAGTCGATTTACTTCTCAGCTCGACTCAATTGTTATCCAGCTTCAATCTTTGGCGTAGGAAATGTCTCCCGAGCGGACCGAATACCAATCCGCCGCGCATTCCGTAATCTCGCGTAAATAAGGATAATCAGCAGAAATGAAGTCCGCCGCAATTGGAGTCAAAGTGTTGAAACGACAGTGGATGCGCACTGTACCTGAACTCGCACCTTCGTGGAGAAACCGACCCAAAAAACATCTAAACCACAACGCATTAATAAACGCGGCAAACATCTGATTCCACAGATTATATTGGTAAGTTAGATGGTGCCGGGAGGGGGGGCGAACCCCCACGAGGTTGCCCTCGGCGGATTTTGAGGTCTGATTTTTGCGATTTTGCAGAGTTTCGCAATCGATCGCAATATTTAGTATAAGTATCTAATTATAAGTGATATACGAGCACGATTCGTCTTGCAGTGCGTTGCACCAAAACGCACAAAAGTTGGAAACGAACAGCCACTAGAGATATACGGCGGATTTTCAATTGAAAAAGAGCGAGGATTGCACAGCTCTCGCAGCAATCAAGTGGCTGTTTTGACTTTCAAACATCTCTATCATTATTCGTTACGAATTGCACAGCATCCGATGCAATATGGCTCTCCGGTTTTATTTCTCGCGATTCATTTAGCCTAGACGGCTCGTAAAAATCCCAAAGTCACGCTATTGAACTTTGTAGCGAGTTCTTTCATTGCGGCATTTTCGCGGATAACTTCGCCGGCCTCTCGACTGTGCAAAGCTATCTCTGCGGCGATTGAGCGACCGAGAATTCGCTGATCGATAGTACCGAACGGCCCAGGCACGAGACTTCCCAACCAACCGACCCAGTCCGGGGTATGAGCATTGCCTACAATGATGCCGGGGCGAAAGATGGCGAGGCGGGTAAAACCGATGCTGCGCACGGTGTCTTCCTTCGTGCCCATTACGCGGACATATCGAAACCGGCTGCGGGCTGTACTTCCTACCGCAGAAAGTAGGCAAAACTGTGCGATTCCGGCGTAGTGGCTGCCACGCGCAAATGCACCGACGACGCCGAGTTCAAGTCGTTTCAATTCTTCTTCGCTCCAGCGCATCGATCCAGAACCGACACCCACACAGCTCACGGCACTGACGGGACCTTGGCTTAAAACTTCGCGGGCAAGGGCGGCAGTGCGCTCGGCAAAGTCCGCAGCGCCGGTATCAAGAACGACGTTGCGCACCCTCGATCGCGGCGCAATGGGTTTTCTGGTGACCATCACCACTTCCCGGCATTCCGGAATTGCCAGCAGCTCCGCGACCGCTGCACCATCAACTTGCCCAGTACCACCGAGGATAATCGCGGCAAAATTCTGATTCATAGAGAGGACCTCTGCTTAGGGAAGGATGCGACAGCCTCGTTCAACCCAAGAGAGAAGCATACTTGGTATCGGTTCTAAATCGATCCAATAAGGCATCTCTTCCTCACAGGGCTGGCTCGAAAGCGAACAGCGACATGGAGCCTTTGGTTGCGAGGCGAGGTGACTTCCGGATCGCCAACTATACGGAATTAATAGGCAAGAGCCTGATGTTGCCATGTCGGAGCCCGATTTTACTCAGGAGGTATAAATTGGAGGGGTTGGACTATTTTGAGTGAGGAATAAGCAATGGGTAGAGCCCGGCAGACTAAGGTGAAAGAAGAGGTAAACCTGGCTCTTAACATGAATCTTCCTGTTAACCCACCCATTTTGCCCATGCTGGCTAAGCGAGTAGACGAACTGCCGATAGGAGAAACCTGGATTTATGAACCGAAGTGGGATGGATTTCGTACATTGGTTTTTCGCGATGGTACGGAAATTCTGATTCAGAGCCGCGATGAGAAATCATTAAACCGCTATTTCCCGGAGTTGCTTGAGGCGTTGCAGTCGCAATTGCCGTCTCAATGTGTTCTCGATGGTGAAATCGTGATTGCGAAGAATGGGGCGCTTGATTTCGAAGCCCTTCAACTTCGTATTCATCCAGCCGCATCGCGGGTTAAGCTGCTCAGCCAGCAAACGCCCGCTTCGATTGTGTTCTTCGACTTGTTGGCGAAGGATGCGCGCGACCTGAGAGAGCAGGCATTCTATGAACGGCGCAGAGAACTGGAGACAGTCTTGTCATCTGCAGCTGCACCACTTCATATCACCCCGGCAACGGATGATCCGGAGGTGGCTCGGGACTGGTTTCGCCGATTCGAAGGCGCGGGATTCGATGGGGTGATAGCAAAGCCGAAGGATGGCACATACGAATCCGATAAGAGAGTGATGTTTAAGGTGAAGCACGAGCGCGACTGCGACTGTGTGGTTGCAGGGTTTCGCTGGTATCGAAAAGGCGACCGTCCGGCTATTGGCTCATTGCTGCTCGGACTTTATGATGATTCCGGCGCACTCCATCATGTGGGAGTCTGCGGCAGTTTCCCGTTGGAAAAACGGTTCGAGCTGGTTGAGTATCTAGCCCCTTATCGCGAAAACGCGCTTGCTCATCATCCCTGGAAGAGTTGGAGAGGCGATGAAGCAGGTGATGAACACGGCTCGTATCGAATGCCGGGCGGACAGAGCCGCTGGAGCCAAGGCAAAGATCTCTCATGGGAACCTTTGCGTATTGAATTAGTAGCCGAAGTGGCTTACGAACATATGCAGAGCGGCCGCTTCCGCCATATGGCGCAGTTTCGAAGATGGCGGTTTGATAAGAAGCCGACGAATTGCACCTATGCTCAACTCGAAGTCGTTCCACCGGAAGAGTTGATGGCGATCTTTCCTCAAAATCACTGACTCATGACTTCTTCTTGGAAGCGCGCCGTTTGGACCACTCGTGCGTTGGATCGTCGTCGGGATCGGGAGTTTCCTGCTCTGGCCGCAATTCCTCGGGGACGTGGCGCAAGTTTACCCGGATACGCGTCCATGTAGAAAACCTGCCTCGCATCGAATCGACGAGCACATCGTCGACCGCCAGCGATTTGGCCGCTTCGGGATATTTGGCCTTCCATCTTTCAAGGCCGGCAAGAGCGACATCTTTATCTGAAGAATTTGCCACCACCAGCAGCGGCATCTTCGTTCGCGATTTTTTGGTCGCACTCTTTGCACGCGAAGGAGCAACTCGCGGTTTTTCATCTACCTGTTTGCGAAAATGTGGCGGCCATGGAGCATCGCCAAGACCTGCGGTATCATCTCTGGCGGCTAATTCGAGGAGCTTTTCAAGTGAGCCTGAGTTAGCGTCCATCTCCGCATGCGGATCGCCGATTTCTGCAAACCGCTTCGGAATTGTGAGAAGGGTGAAATCTGCAGGATTGCTGTCGGGCACTTCATTCCAGAAGAGCGGAGCAGAAACGCGCGCGTCTGGGAGCGGGCGCACCGAATATGCGGAAGCTGTCGTGCGGTCTTTCGCATTCTGGTTGTAATCAAGGAAGACGCCGTGCCGCTCTTCTTTCCACCATTTGGAAGTGGCAAGAGCTGGCACACGCCGTTCGATCTCACGTGAGAGTGCAAGCGCGGCGCGGCGTACCTCTAAAAATGTCCAGCGAGGTTCGATTCGTACATTGACGTGCATGCCGCGTGAGCCGCTGGTCTTGGGCCAGCCGCGAAGTTCCACCTCGGCAAGAAATGAATTCACCTCCATGGCAACCTGACATACATCTGCCCAGGTGGCGCCAGGACCGGGGTCGAGATCGATACGCAGCTCATCGGGATGATCCAGATCGCTTGAACGGATCGCGTGTGGGTGCAGTTCAATGCATCCCAGATTCACGATCCAGGCAAGGCCTGCGGCATTCTCCACAACAAGCTCTTCGGCTGTTCTTCCTGAAGGGAAAGATAGCGTGACAGTTCGCAGCCAGGAGGGATGCTCGGCTGGGGCGCGCTTCTGGTAAAACGCCTCTGACTCTGCTCCGTTGACGAACCGCTTGAGGACGAGCGGGCGACCTCGAATGCCGGCAAGAGCGCCTGGAGCAATCGACAGATAGTAACGCACAAGGTCGAGCTTGGAGAGCTTTACCTCTTTTGAGAAATAAAGCTTCTGCGGGTGCGTAACATACACTTCATGTCCATCGATGGATAGCTTCTCCGCTTCCTCTTTCACTGAAGGTTCTTTGTCTCCAAATTTTCGAACAATCGAGTAACTGATAGCAGTTTAGATATTACTGTGAGCTTTTGGAGAATGAGTTTGAGGTCCGGAGCTGAAATCCTGTGATTCTATCCCGAAATTCCGGTGTTCATCGGAGTGTTCTGGAACCTACATCTAAAAATCGAGATGTAGGGCACCCAGTGTGCTGCGACACAACCGGATGATTGCCGCTAACCCGTGTACTCATCTCTCGCCGTCGATGGTTCTATTGAAAGCGATGCCTAACCAGAGGCTGCATACGTGATGATCTCCCATTCTCGTGCAGTCGAGATTTGAGGTCTATAAGATTGACATTGGGACCAGTGCTACCTCCTACGCACCTAATCATTGCCATAATTTACAACTGTGGAAGCAGCATTTGATCCCGACTCCTGAATGACTTCCGTTGAGACGAACTCAGTGCTCTGACGGTGCAAAATGGGCACTGACGAGGATAGTCATTGAAAACGCACTGTCCTAATCTTCTAAGGCCTGACAATCAAGTTTTGTAACAGCGTCTCACTCGGCTCCCATTCGCCTATTGCGGGATTGAGCAGAAATGCTTTGCGTGCGAGTTGTTCCGAGCCTGTTACAGCCGCTTCAATGAGTGCGCGCTCATATTCCTTAACGGCTAAGACAAGGCCGCGGACTTCCGGCGGAAGACAACCGCATAGTTCGGGCGTAATGACGCCCTTACGGATACGGCATGAAACCTCAACGATATCGGTCTCACTGATTTCTTTGATCGCGCCTGCGTTGCGGGTGTTTACGATCACGCGCTGGTCTTCGTCACCGGAGAGCGCTTTCATCACTTCGAGCGCGATGCGGTGATATCCGCTCGCCGCCCGGAATGGATCTTCGTGCTCCTGCGTTTGCTTGCCGGTAAGTGCACTGCCACCTTCGCCTTCAAGTGCCATGTAGGAACCGGATCTTACGTTCAGGTAATCGACGTATGCTTTGACTGCGCCCTCATCGTCGCCGGAAGCAAGCAGCGGATGGAGCTTCTGGAAAAATGCTCCATTGAGACGCTCAACTTCTGCGCCGCGCGTGCTTCCCTGGCGCAGCTGGTTGGCTAGTGCGCGCTGCCGCGAGTAGTAGAAGAAAAGATATTCCGTTGGAATCAGACGGAGAGCGCGTATCAGCGCGTGATCGAATAGCGGAACGGAATAGAGTTGACTGAGCAGAGCATCGTTGGCGAGCAGGTCTTCGGTTACATCTTTGCCGCGCAACGTAACTTTGCGCACCCAGCCAAGGTGATTTAACCCCAGATACTCGCACTGGACTTCATGCGGCGCTGCTTTGAGCGCGATGCCAATGCGATGCAGCATTTCTGTTGGAGTGTCGCAGATGCCGACCACTCGCGCCGCTGTGTGTTCTGCAATTGCCTGGGTGATAAGACCTGCGGGATTGGTGAAATTGATGAGCCATGCATCCGGAGCAAGACGGTGCACCTGTCTTGCCTGTTCGATGGCAATAGGCACTGTACGCAGGGCCATGGCCGCGCCTCCAGGACCGGTCGTCTCTTGCCCTGGGTAGCCGTGCTGAATGGAGACGCGCTCGTCGTGCGCGCGTGCTGGTACGCCGCCAACCCGCACGCTGTTGAGCACGAAATCAGCCCCGCTTACAGCTCCTTCTAGGGTATCGCTGACTCTAATCTGCAGTGAGCCGCCTTCTCTCCGCACCACAGCACGGCCGAGTGCGGCTATCATTTCAACGCGCTCGCGGTCGGGATCGAAGAGCACAAGCTCGCTTGCGCCGATCTGCGCGGCTGCTTCATTGATTCCGAACACAACGAGCGGCGTGCGAACTCCGCCACCGCCAATGAACGCAACTTTACAGGCTGTAACTTTGCTCATAAAACTCCTGCAACTCCTTCTTCGATGGGAGACTGGTTAATGCGCCGGCGGCGCGAGTGGACATGCTGCCGCAAACGCATGCGCGTCTGAGGCATTCTTCCGCAGTCATACTGTCCAGTAGAGCATCGATGAAGCCGGCATCGAAGGCATCTCCCGCTCCTGTTGTGTCGACTACCTGGACATCGGGAGACTGCGCGGTCCACGTATGCTCGCCCTGTCGCATAGCTGCGCCGTGGCGGCCAAGCTTGACGACAGCGGTGCGCCAACCGAGCTGCTGCGTTAAATGCAGATAGGACGCGACATCGGTACTGCCGCTCAGGAGCTCCGCCTCGCGCTGGTTCGGCAGAAAATAATCGACCTTTGCGCGTGTCGAGTGATTTGCGTGATCACGCAGCCATTCCGCATGATGGCCTACATCGAGCGATATCGTACAAGCTGCTGTCTGCAGTCGTGGTATCAGCCGCTGCGCAACCGGCGCTGTTATAGGCATGGCAAAGTGGACATGACGAGAGGCAAGAAGCATTGCCACGACTTGATCCCTTGCAAGTTGCTCTTCTAAATGGGAGTTTTCGCCGACGTAGGTAAAGAAAGAACGGTCGTCAATCACGGAGAGGCTGACGGTAACGCCTGATCGACCACCTCCTGAAACAAGGCCATCGATCTGGACACCGAAGCTCGACAGTCTGCGGTCAAGCCAGGGACGGTCTTCAGCGCCGACCGTTCCCACCAGGCAGACCTTGCGGCCAAGCTTTGCAAGGGAGCAGGCAGTAATGGCTCCGCCTCCTCCTACTTCGCGAATATATTGCGACGTAAAGACTTCTTCGCCCGGCTTCGGCCAGGTCTGGAAGCCGGTGAAGATGTGGTCTTCGTAGATTTCCCCGACGACAGCTACATCAAATCGTTTCATGCTCTCTCAAAAGGCCACTCGCGGCCAACAATTGCTTTCAAGAAATATGCGATTAAACCTGCCAAGGCCAGAGTCAGCCCAATGACGATGTGCCATGTACCGCTGCTGGCAACGATGAATACCCATCCAAGAAGCGCGATGACGGCAGGCAGTGGATACAACGGCATGTGGTATGGATAAGCGAATTTTTTGGTATGTCGAAGCAGCATGACGGCAATGCATTGAGCAGCGAACTGAAAGGCGGCCTGCACAACGATGAGGACGCTGATCAGCTGTTCGAGTGAAAACAGGCACGCAACAGAGGCGAGCGCTCCCATGAAGATGAGAGATATAGTGGGGAAGCGTCCGACAGGATGCAGTCGGGCAAACACAGGGAAAAATCTCCCATCGCCTGCAGCGGCGTAAGGTATGCGTGAGTAGCCGAGGAGGTTGGCAAAGACTGATCCAAAGCTGGCGATAAGCACGAGGATGGAAATGATTACGCCCGCCCACCTGCCATAGATGATCTGCATGAAGTCGGCGACGATTGCGTGCGAGTGCTGTCCTGTACGCCAGTCCAGCGAACCGAGGATAGAAATGTTCATCAGCAGATACAGGACTGCCACGAGGCAGATGGAAGCAATAATCGCGCGCGGAATATTTTTTTGTGGTTGCTTGATCTCACCGCCTACCAGGCAGACATTGTTGTAACCGCCGTAGTCGTACACCGCAATCAGTGTTGCTGCTCCGAGTCCCATCCAGAAACCGCGAGTCAGGTGAAAGGCTCCGGCCGGAAAGTTAAAAGCCATGGCGGGATGGAAGTGGAGGATACCGCTTACAATCACCCAACAAAAAGCGGCGACCACGGCGACTGTGATCACGATGGTCATGGTTTCTATGGAATCAATGCTTCGATAGAGAAGCGCTGTGCTGACAAAACATACAACAACAGCGAGCAATATCTGGTGCCAGTGTGACATGCCGGGAAAAAGAAACGTGGCGTATTGCGAGAAACCGACTGCGCCTGATGCGATGGAAAGCGGTCCGGTGAGCAGCGATTGCCAGAGAAACAGGAAGCTCATAGGCAGCCCCAGCCCGTTTGCGCCGAAGCTGTGCAACAGATACTGATAAGAGCCGCCTGAGCCGGGCATGGCAGAGCCGAGTTCGGCCCATACCATGCCGTCGCACAAACACAACGCTGCACCCAGGATCCAGCCGACCATCGCCTGCGGACCTCCCATGGCTGCAAGCGCAAGTGGAATGGTGATGAAAGGTCCCACTCCAACCATGTTCAGAACGTTGGTTGCGACCGCGCCAACCGGACCGATGCCGCGCTTGAGTCGTGTATCCGCTACGATTGTGCCGTTCGGCATTTAGCTTTGCTCTCTCATCGCGATATCTTTCGATTCGTAGCCGTGTGACTGGAGCGACTCCGCTTAGTGGCTCTCATGAACCTGAGGATTCTTGGGAAGGCTTAGGAGATTGGCAAAGATTCTGTAAGCTCCAGGAACGCCTAAAGGTAGTTGCCGATAGAAAGCATAGGCATTGTAGACATAGATGCCCTTGCCGTACTTTGCATAAACGAGACCGCCCCTTTGCTCTGGCTGCCCTTTGTCGTGAGTCTCAAGCAGCGCCGAGTAGTGCGTATCCCATGATTGAAGAAATTTCGATCCGCGTTCCTCGATCCAGCCGTCGAAATCCTGAGCCGTGATCTTGTTAGGCCAATTGAAGAGCGGATGAGACGGTTCAAGAATATCGACCTTCGAATTTTCATCCGTGACTTCTTCCGGATCGTTCGACATCACGTAGGGATACGGGCCGTAGTTATGATCGAATTCCGGCGTGTTGTATTGGACAACAACAACGCCGCCATTCTTGACGTACTCCAGTAAGCGGTCGTTGTTTGCCACCAGGTCTTTGCGTACAGCGTATGCCCGGACGCCGACAAGTATCTCGTCGTACTTGTTGAGGTTGCCACTGGCCAGGTCTTGAGATGAGAGAAAAACGACATGTACATTCAACGCTTCGAGCGCGGCGGGAACATCATCTCCGCTGCCTTCGATGTAGCCGATTGTTTGTCCGGGGGCAACTTTTACCTGAACTCCAGTGGTGACATATCGCGCAGGGCTGTAAAGAAAGTAAGGACGCAGCCCGGAATATCCAGTAACAGTGTAGCCTTCGCGATAAGACGCGCCGTTGTAATCCGTGATGGCCGTGATCTGGTAGTGTTTGCCGTCCTCCACGTGAGGATGGATGGAAAAATTCACGGTTTGGTCTTCACCAGCCTGCTTGAAGGCGACAGGCGCAGATGAAGGCTCTGCTCGCCAGCCTTCAGGAATTTCAAGACGTACATTTTCGTTTGCCGCTCCATCGACGTTGTTATGAAGGCGCACGCTTACGGGAAATGAATCTGTCCCCAGAGGAATGATTCCCGCTGCCGGGCTGAGAGCTACGGAAACCGGCGGCCCAACAGGCATCGGGTAAAGCAATGTTCCAGGACCGACGATGTTAGTGACGACCTGAATGTCTTTACGTGAGTGCAGAGACACTCCATCGAAGGTAAACTCAACCTCTGCGCTCAAAGGGTAAGGGACCGCGGGCGCATTCAACGGCGCCCCAGGTGAGGTTGTGTAGTACGCGTCTTCCAAACTAGCGCGTGAGAAATATGGGCGCGTGAACGGCTCATCCTGCGGAACGGATGTCGTGAAAACTGTATCGAAAGCTGAACCGGGGCCGAGAGTCTTCGGTGATTCAGCTTCCGATTTCACGTTCCAGTCTTTGCCGGACGATGAAATGAGCCGGACGGTATTCACCGAAATGTCGGACGGCCCAGGCTGGAATACCTGCACTTTCACGCGGACCTTCTGCCCAGGAACAGCCATCTGAAATGTCGGCTGGATGCGGCGGAATTCAGGCGGCATTTTCGATTCTTCGGCGGGAACCACGATCGCCTCAAGATGAACACCGAGAGCGGACACAAGCGCATCGTTAAACTGCCGCCGCTTTACCTGTAACTCATAGCGCAAGCCATATTTTGCATCCGCGGAAAGATCGCTCTGCTCTATTTTTGTGAGAAGTGCTTCAGTCTGCTTTGCGCCCTCGGCTAGCTCCGAAGCTACTGCTGTCGGTTTCCCGGATGTAAATGCCTGCGTTGCACCGCTGACGCTGCTGTCGATCGCGGCAAGCCCTTGTACCAGCCATTCTGCCGGCTTCGCACCGCTCAACTCCGCAATGCCGGCAAGCGAGGTGTCGATACCGTCGAAGAAGCTTTCTTCCTGATCTTTCGCTTCGATATGCGATCCAAAGCGGTGATACGTTGCGTTCACCGGGCCTGTCAGAGGTATCTCAGGACCGCCGTTCTGCGACTTCTGAAAGCCGAGACCTTCGCGCGCGATCTGCACATAAGTTTCGCCCAGCATGGGGTCATAAGTGCCGGAAGGTATCTTTACCGTTGTCGATACAGGGCCCGGTTCCCATTTTTCTGTGAGGTGGTTGGTGACGCCGACCGGTCCCCATGTGTGATTGGCATAATCGTAGGATCCTTTTGACGAGGTCAGAAAGAATGGCGTGCGAGCATACACCTTGAGCGGAGTCCACGGGCGCAATCCTTGTTCCAATTGTTGCGGGAACATTTTCGGATCGCCAGCAGTCTTGAAAACTTCCTGAGCCATCAGCCCCGCGGTCGCATGGTTACCGTGGCCGTCAGTAGGTCCGCCAACAAAAACGGAACAGACGACAAGAGGACGTGTCTCACGGACCACGCGCACAGCCTCTTCCAGGACGCGATCATGCCCCCACTTTTGCAGCGCTTCATCGAGTGATTTTGAAAAGCCATAATCGGCCATGGTTGTGAAATATTGCCCGTCGATACCGTAGTATCGTCCGGCTTGCAAAAGCTCTTCCGTCCGCACGAGGCCGAGTGCATCCCAAAGGTCTGCAGACATGACATTCGCTCCGCCCTCACCGCGGTTGAGTGTGAGCAGGTCAGTCCGTACGCCCAGTCCACGGCTCTCAAAAGCCAGAGTGCCGCCGTCTTCATCGTCGGGGTGTGCAACGATCATGAGCAGGCTGGCTCGAGTATGCAGTTTCTTAAGCAGTTGCCATGTCTCGGCTGCGCCTCGATCTACAGGAATAGGCCTGGCATCTGTGACCTCTTTTGGTTCATCTGCTGAACTACTGATGGGCAACATGCCTGCTGCAAGTACGAGCGCGACAGACGCAAAAGCTTTTGAGCACAACTGCATGACAATGATTCACTTTCCGACGCATGCCCGGTGTTATCCAGGACATGCGTCGCTTATAGTCTTAGTTAGAAGTAGAACTTTGCTGCGAGTTGGATCTCTCTTGGGTTTCCCACGGTGGCGGTGACTTTGCCGAAAGATCCTGGGCTGGAGTAGTCGGCGGAGGGATTTGCGAAGTTTGCATGATTAAACGCGTTGAAGAATTCTCCCCGCAGCTCAATCCTCATTTGATCTCCGAGAGCAAATCCCTTGAAGAGGCTCAGGTCTACGTTTTCGCTTCCGGGTCCATGGAACATGCGTGGACGGCAGGTTCCGAAGGCGCCTGGAGCAGGCTGAGCAAAGGCCGCACGATTAATGAAGAACCCTGGGGAGTTGCCGCCCGCGTAATCCTTGGGGTTTGTGGAGGCGCCGGCAAAGGGATCTCCAACACAGTCCGGATAGAAGGCGTGGTTGCCTCCGGTAGAGCTTGTATCCGGCGCAGTGACATTAAATGGAATGCCGGTCTGCAAACTGACAATCGCGTTGAGTTGCCAGTCACCAATGACGCGGGAGGCGATGCTGTCATTGTTCATCACCCAGCCGCCTCTTCCAATCGGCAATGCCCACGTTGCATTTCCGACTACGCGGTTGCGCACGTCTTGAGTGGAGTTGCTCATCTCGTGCGAATAGTCATAAGCATTCTGCGGGGTGGATGTGCCGGTGAGATTGTCGACATAGTTGGCCATGTTGTGTGACCAGGTATAGCTGATCTGGTAGCGTAGCCTGTTTGACATCTGGCGTGTAAGGCTTGCCTCCAGCGCGTTGAAGTCGGTATTGCCGTCGTTCGTGGCCAATTCAAGAAACGCGTGCTGACCGGTGCCATTCACCGATTGGCTGACGCTGTTCAGATTTGCATAGGGGAAACTGATGAGGGGGCTACCGTTTGAGTAGCCCGTGAGTATGCCCTGATTCGAATTCCGGAGACGGTTCATCTTGCGGCCCCAATTGCCGACCCAGGTGAGATCGAAGAAGGTGTTCCGTGATGCTTGAATCTCTGTTCCGAAACTTGCCTGTTCCACATAGCTGGTGCGCTGGTTCGGGTCCTGCGCGCGAATCTGCAGGCTGGGCAGATACAGGCCCTGCGCATCAAGTTCGGCGGAGGGGAAGCCTGTCTTCAACTGCATGATGGGCACGGTGCTGCCCAGCGATTGGGTGATGACATTGTTGCGCAAGAATGGCGGATTCAACTCCAGCATCGATTCAGAGCCGATCCTGTTGATGAACTGATGGAAGATTCCGTATCCTCCGCGGAATACGATAGGCGGTGACACATGATAGGCAAATCCGACGCGCGGCGAGAAATTCAAGTTGTCCGGATGAACGAGGACGCGTCCGTAGATTCCATTATTTGATGTAGCAGAGATAATCGAGCCACCGTTGGTGGGATCGAAATTCGACACACGGTTGTCGCGGTCGAGCCAGAACGGCGCATAGAGTTCATAGCGTACGCCATAGTTCACCGTCAGATTTGGACTGACGCGCCACGTGTCCTGCGCATAGATGGAGTTGCCTGGAAGGTAGTTATTCACCTTGAGCGGCGTTTCGCCGATGATCCAATCGATATCACCTAAGAGAAATGCTGCCGGGGCGAAGCCGGGCGTATTGGTGTAGATTCCGGTGTCGAGGATCGCACCCTGCGGGGCCTCCAGGTCAAAGAAGTTCAACGTGTTTCGATGATATTCATAGCCAAACTGCAGGCTATGTTTTCCGATCAGCTTATACAGGTCATCGATGTATTGCCAGACTTGTGACACCTGAAATTGCGGACGGTAGATAGAGGAGCCGAGTGTCGTGAGTCCGAAAACATAGATCGGCGGAAGACCTGCCGATTCCGGGTTGTCGGGAATGCCGTTGAGTCCATAGTTCGGAGCAAGAGATTTTCCCAGTGTCAGGTCGACGGGATTGCTTTGCGAGAAGTCGCGCAGGAATCCGAAATGGGCCTGATTGACCAAGGTAGAAGATGGAGTGTAGGTCCAGCCGAGAGCGAGAGATTGATTGTGCAGCACATAGTCTGTCGAGAATTCACCGTTACCAACAACGGGATTCGCTGTCCAAAGAGGGCTTTCATAGTTGGTGTTGTAGTAGCTGTAGCGTCCAAAGATTTGGTTGGTCTTGTTGATAGTTGCGTCGATGCGGCCGTCAGTAGAGTGCGTATGGTTGGGCACAGATGATGCGTATTGATAGTTGACCGCACCGGTATAGCCGGTCCCGATGTTGGGATCGGGATACAGATTGAGCAGCGTGCTTCCTACCGGATCGATGCAGGACGGTTGGATGACATTGTTGATGATGCATCCTTCTTGCCCCTGTGCGACCGCCTGCAAATTGTAGCTGGACGTGAGAGCACTGAAATCACCTTGTTTCATCTGGGGCGAAGGTACGGTTGAAAAAACCGTCTGCGCCTGACTGCTGATGAGGCCTTGATAGTCGGCAAAGAAAAATAGGCGGTCGTGTATGATCGGTCCGCCTATGGTGCCACCAAACTGGTTCTGGCTGAAGTGACCGATCGGTACGCCGGTTGCGTTGTTGAAATAGGTGTTCGCGTCGAGTGCGCTGTTGCGCAGATATTCCCAGACGTCTCCATGAAAGGAATTAGTTCCTGACTTGATTGACGCATTGACGACTGCGCCAGCGGAAGTTCCGAATTCGGTGGAGTAGGTTCTCGTCTGAAGCCGGAACTCCTGCAGCGCGTCGGGGGGGAGGGATAATCACCTGTACTGACTGCTCCTGCAAATTCTCGGAGCCGGAGTTGTTATCAATTCCATCAAGCGAGAAATAGTTCTGCAACTCGAGGTTGCCATTGGCGCTGAAGCGCCCTTCGGCGGGATTCGCAACTTCGCTGCTCGGGTTCTGAAAGACACCGGGTTCCAGAAGGGCCAGCTGATCGTAATCTCTTCCATTCAGAGGCAAGTCATTGATCTGTTTATTCGCAATGACGACGCCTACGTCGGCGGTCTGAGTTTGCAATTGAATGGCGGCTGCCTGCACTTCCACCTGTTGCTGCGTTGACCCGACTGTGAGGGTGAAGTCGGCCTGGGCACGAGACTGCACGTGAATCTCTATCAGAGGAATTCTTTCCGACTTGAATCCCTGAGCAGAAACTTCCACAGAGTATTGGCCGGGAATCAGCGCAAGCGCCTGATAGTTTCCGTCGCTGTTGGTTTTCACGTTGATGGCAATGCCATTCGCCAGGTTCTTGATCGTGACACTTCCCCCACTCACAACCGCTCCGCTGCTGTCGCGGACGATACCTGTGATGGATCCGTTATCGATCTGGGCGTAAGAGGGAAGCGCCAAAACGAGCAGTGCAGCCAAGCAGGATGTGGCCAGGTAAATCCAGCGCGCGTGGATTTTGAAGGCGCTTATCAACTTCGCCACGCCGTTCGTGAATGTTTTCTTCATGTGACTCACTTCCTATCTGGAATTGACTAACGACCGCATAGTCGCAGCGCACGATGACGTGCCCAGCCATGAATTGAGCAACCGGATACTACCCCTTACGGAAGGAAACAATCCAGAATCAACAGAGTCCTGGAGATAACAAATTGCCTAGTGTTATCGATAACATTTCATGATGTGTAAGAAAACCGCAATCCATCCTCAATGTCAAGAAAAATTGCGTCGGTCGAGGACAAAACGATAACAGGTCGACGTTCTCAGGCCTTCGATCGCTTTTTCTCGCGAAGGCCGCTCTTAACCATGCCTGCCATCCATCGGATAAACTCCTGAGGACCCGGCAGACCCTGCAATCCCCCTGGCTGTGAGGCTGCGAGGCTGCCACAGAGGTTACCCGCACGCAGGCAGTCGTCCCACCCTCCACCGCGGAGAAATTCGTGCAAAAATCCGCCGTTGAACGCGTCGCCCGCACCTGTAGCATCGACCACGGGCAACTGCATTGCGGTTTGACGGTAGACTTTGCCGTCGGCCATCAACAGTGCGCCCTTTGCGCCAAGCTTGATGACCGGGATTCTCACCCAGTCCTGCAACTTCTCGGCTGCACGCAGAGCATTTGTGGTTCCTGTTACCGCTTTGGCTTCATGCTCGTTCGGAAAGATGAAGTCGCAGAATTTCACGATCGACATCAGCTCCGTCACGGAAATATCTGGATTCCATCCAAAATCAGCCGATATGGTCAGGCCTTGCTCGCGCAATCGTTTCAATGTCGG
>JABDHA010000004.1 GCA_013285705.1 Acidobacteriota bacterium | reverse complement strand
TTCGCCATCCCGAAAGCGCGCAGTACATCAGACATCTTTGTGCCGTAATAGAGAGCGCCTGTCGTAAAGTCTTCTCCAGCCGGTATAAATGTAGTTCCGTCCGGTGAAACATATTGAGACGGCTTACGAACTGGGATTGCCTGCGTAAAATCGTTCTCGTTTCTCCAGTAATCCACTGGCAGGACTGCGCTCATGCCTGGACGATCTGTAGCCGGTTGCGGCTTGAGAAGCGTGAGCTGATCGGCAGGCGAATCGGGACGGAAGCTGTAGACTGTGCCATCGCCTCCGTAGGAAATCACCATCAAATTCCCTGCTTTATCGACCGCAAGGTTGACTGGGTCGAGCGGATTGTCTCGGATGATGTCGAGATCATGCGCTTCAGGCGACCAGCGATAGATTCGCTGCCAATGGGCATCGACGAAGTAGAGCCTGCCGTCCGCGTCCACAGCACCGCCAGATACATTGAAAAAGCCTCCGGTAAGCTTCTCCACCTTCGCATCAGTAGCAATGACTGAAGCGGCAGACGACGACTGAGCATTTACATTCTCTCCTGAGACGGTGAGCGATCCAATCTCGCGGAAGCGAATTTCTGTATTGTGCGATTGGTCGAAGACTGAATTATCGAATGATGCCTTGCTATCGCTGTATACATGCAGATTCCGGAATCGAATATTTTGCGAATGCGCTATGCGGACTGCATATGGAAACGGCTGATACATGCTGACTACGCGATAAGAGTGATAATCCGCAATCAAGATGTTCTTCGAATGGTCGATCTCCAGTGGAAGTGCAAACGGTCCCTCGCCTCTTTCTTCTTCTGTTTGCAAAGCAAAGAGCTCCCAATTAGAAACATGATTGAGCTTCGCTTCATTGCGGACGTGATGCTCGCTCGACAACTCATACACATGACCTGGCGTCTCCGTATAGGAAACATACAGGCCAGCCTGGGCGAATGTATCAGGAGTCCAGATGTTGGCGAATGTGCCGCCGCCCCCATTCGTTACCCAGAGGCTCGGATATTGTCCATCCCAGCGTCGGTGAATATCGGGATCAGCAGTGTGAGTGTTGTTATAGGGATTGCTGCGAGTGCCATCGGGATTGTTTGTCCCATGACCACCAAGGAACCTCACATCATCCATCAAAGAGTCCGCGCCAGCCATCCACATGGCCCCAACTGCGCGGCTGTTGATTCCACCGGTATAGAGCCCAATGCCGGTTACGATATTCTTGCCGCCTTGCGGAGCCTTCAACAGAGGCTTTGGGGTGTCGGGTCCTTGAAATCCAGGTGTCGAGTCCGCGAGATCGAACTGCGTCGTGCTTGGATGCAGACCGATCAGTACAGTGTCTAGCTTCAGCGTAATGGTATCGCTGACCAAATAATGCCCTGTCGGAATGTAGATTACAGTGTGTTCATCAATCGCTTTCTGTATGGCGGCGGTATCGTCAGTGGTTCCATCACCTTTTACTCCGAGTGTTTGCAGATTCACCCAAGTTCTGCGTTCAGGAAGATCGCGAATCGCGGACGGCTCGACTGGTGGAAATGCGCTGAGAGGCTCGCTCTGAAATGTGGTTTGCATCTCAGCTTTCGCGTTGATTCCAGCTATGGTAAGCCCGTGCGAAAAGACACTGACCTTATAGATTTCACCCGATCCATCTACCTTCTTTCCGCTCTCTCGAAATAGCGCAAAAGATGGCACATGTTGGCACACAACATTTTCAAGGTTGATTTCAGTGCGAGCGCTTTTCTCGTTGCTGATTGTGAGCGCTGGGCCGCTGATGTTTTCAAAACGTGAGTCCTTCACCCAAAGCTCTTCTGAATAGCCAGGGTCAATTGAAATTGCAGCCGGGACATTTCGGAATTGATCGCGGATGAGTGTCAGTCCAGCCTCATGCTCTCTGATTGCTGTTTCACGTTGCCCTTCAAAGGTAGAATCGAGCAAAGTAAACTGCCATCCCGGAGACGGCTTGCGGGTCATGATTGCATACTGTCCGCCATAAAAATGCAGGTCCTCGGCTTCATTTCCGATATCATGCAATGCTGCCAGCCCGGAGCCAATATGGAAATCCATGTGCGTGAGAAAACAATGCTGCGCAACGTGAAAGCGGATGCCCACCGCAGCGGGATTCCCATCGCCAATTTCAAAATCGATGTTGCTCATCGCCGAATAAAACGTCCCCGGATTTGCATCGATTACGTCGAGCACGGGAGGCACTGTTCCAGGAAAAGGCTGATTAGAGACATGCCTTACCTGACTACGTCGTGGGCCCTCACTTTCATGTCCCGGCCGTCCTCCAGCAAAGAACACCATGTAGCCAATGCCCTGCTGAAACCCGGGAGTATTTTTTCCTAGAAAAATGACTGGACGCGTCACCCCATATCCAATAACACGCACGCCCGGCCAGACATAGATCGTTCGGGTGATGCGGTAGTGCCCTTCGGGCACAAAGACAATTCCCTGCTGCGATGTTTCCTGCACCCTGTCAATTGCCTGCTGAAGAGCATCGCTATCGTCGGCAACCCCGTCACCGTGAACGGGAAACTTATCTTTCGTGAGATAGACGGCCTTTGGATCGTCAAGACGAATCGGATAGTAAGAGGCCGCCAGCAAGGGCAGGCTAGCTCCCCCAAAAACAAAACCGACAAGAGCGATCACTCTTGTGGAATTTGTTGGTCTTAGCTTCCGCAAAAGTCCTCGCATAATATTTTGACTTCGATTCCCCGCTCTACCAGACATACGTCTCCACGGCTCCCTCACTCAAAGTCGATGTAATGCTCTTATTGCGGTAGCGAATCTGAAATGTCTGCGAGGATTTGCTGCTGTTCGCGACAATCAAAACCTTCTTTCCATCGGGTGTTTTAAAAGCGACGTTTGGCAACTCATCCAGAGCGCTGGATTGAATGCGAACTGAACCCGGGCGCACAAATTTTGACGCATGCGCCACTGTGTAATACGCGATGTTCCGGCTGACTTTATTTCCATCCAGCGTAATCGCGCCCTCGCAGATGGGACAGCCGCCATTATCAGTGTGAGGCTTATTTTCAGGATCTGCCGCCAGGTTCCACAGCAAAACGTTGCGGCTCCAGTTACGCGTGGCTCCTACAATCAATCGTTGTACCGGAGATGCTATTTCAAGTTCTGGATCATCTTTACGATCGATGACCATCTGTTCAGTGAAATACAGATTCTTGTCTGGATAAGCATCATGCACTTTTGACATGGCACTTATTTCACCCGCGTATAGGTGAAAACCAGAGCCGTCGACGTATTGTCTCGCTGCAGGGTCATTCAAAATTTCGAGAGGATATTCAGGCACGTCGCAGTTGTGGTCGTAAAGAATGATCTTCGTTGTGATTCCAGCCCTGCGGAATGCTGGACCGAGTGATTGCTTGATGAATGCGCCCTCTTCCCTGGCCTGCATCACCATGCTCGGAGTATTTTTGTCATTCAAAGGTTCATTTTGAATGGTAATCGCATCAATGTTGATGCCTTCAGCCCTCATGGCTTGGATGTACTTCACAAAATACTGCGCGTAGGCGTCGTAATATTCCGGCTTGAGGCTGCCGCCCTTAGGATTCTCGTTCGTCTTCATCCACGACGGCGCTGTCCAGGGAGAGCCCAATATCTTGATATGCGGGTTGATCGCAAGAACTTCTTTCAGGATAGGTATGACATCTGTACGATCCGGACCAAAATTGAATTTAGACAGGTTCATGTCCTTCTCGCCAGGCGGCAGGTCATCATACGTGAACACATGGTCATTCATGTCCGACGAGCCAATACTGATGCGCAGATAGCTGACACCAATCCCTTTGCCTTCGGGTGAGAAGAGTTCCTTCAATAGTTCGGTTCTCTGTGATTCCTCCATACGCATAAGGAGTTGCGCGCTACCGCCAGTCAGTGCAAACCCAAAGCCGTCGATGGATTGAAAAGTCTGCCTATCGTCCACTTCAATGGTTGGAATCGATTTTTTTGGCGCTCCAAAATGTAAAGCTTCAACTTGCTGAGCAAATAACGAACCTCGATCAGCAGTCGTCAGCCATAGCGACACATCGCCTTTGCGCTGTGCGTTCATTGGAATGACTGAAAGCGCGAGACCAACAACTACCAGCAAATATCGTCCAACCTTCAAGAACATCCATCCTCCGGGAGGCGTTTTTGATTGATGCGCCCAGCTTTGAACAGCGGACGCCAGTTCACAGAAAAAGATTTTCGTTATTAGCGGCGCATCTGATTTAAGCCGTCAATCATTAGGCGCTTCTAAGCAAAATAGTGTCAAGCACAGAGATCATAGATTCGCCGAAAACAACCGTTTGTCTAACTCCTAACAGTAATTCATCTTAATGAGATATATGAGATTGTTGGGATGAAATGATCCCTTCGCCTTCTCGTATGGAGTAGAAGCGATCAGCTTCCAGGTCATTGAAAGTATCCTTTTTGTCATCGGGCCATTGCACCTCTATTTTGTCGACACGAGTGTGACTCCCCAGCCCGAAATGAATGCGGAGATCGTTTTGCGACAAGTAGCTACCGCCGCTCAACACTTCTCCCGTCTGAACCAGATCGCCGACAGTGGCTTTTACGCGTGCATTGAGCGCCAGGCGATTGCTTTTCGTGCCTTCTAACGAAAAATTAATCCAGTGATTTTTCTCTCCGCCTCTTGGCTGAAGAATCATCGGCTGACCCGTCAGATTTTCAACAACAATCTCGATTCTTCCGTCATTGAACAGGTCTCCCATCGCAAGGCCGCGGCTCACCTGGGGTATCTGAACAGCTGGTCCAACAAGCTTGCTGATGTTCTTGAATGTCCCGTCTCGCTGGTTAAGAAACAGGAGCTTGGGTTCGTGATACATGGAGCCGATTTTCCCTTTGTCCACCTGCGGATAGACGTGCCCGTTAACTAGAAACAGGTCGGCCCAGCCATCATTATCAAAATCGAAAAAGCAGTCTCCCCATCCAACATATGAGCGCGTACCGGCTGCGACTCCTGATGCGTCAGAAACTCCAGTGAAACTCATCTGGCCGTCATTGCGGAAGAGCGTCGCATATTCATGATCGAAGTGCGTTACCGCAAGTGACATGCGCCCAGTATGCTGGTAATCGCCAACAGCAACACCCATATTCGCTTGCTCTGCCCCATCTTCACTCATGGCTACTCCAGCGTCCTCTGCGACATCGGTGAATGTGCCATTGCCATTGTTGCGGTAGAGATAATTCGGTTGACTATCATTTGCGACAAAGAGGTCGAGCCTGCCATCGTTATCAAAGTCCGACCATACCGCAGTCAGCCCGAAAAAGTGCTGCGAATCCTCGACGCCCGCTGCTGCCGATACATCCGTGAATGTTCCATCGCCATTGTTGTGATAAAGGTTATCCGGCGATCCCTTCAATCCGCGCGGGCCGCATTGCACTTCGATGTCCCGATACTGGCATGTTTTGCTTGAGCCGAATTTGGGCAGATCATCCAGATGGAAATCAACGTAGTGCGAGACGAACAGGTCTACCCAGCCATCGCCGTCATAGTCGCCGAACGCAGCACCGGTGGCCCACTGTGAATCCCCGCTGAGACCTGCGAACTTCGTAACGTCGGTAAAGGTACCATCGCTATTGTTACGATAGAGGACAACTCCTCCGAAACATGTCACAAGCAGATCCGGAAAACCGTCATTATTGTAATCACCCACGGCCGCGCCCATGGCCCAGCATGGATATCCAACACCGGCTTTATCTGTCACATCGGTAAAAGTTCCGTCGTGATTGTTATGGTAGAGCGCGCTTTTTGCCTTCTTGCCGGACAGCGCCATTTCGACGCTCTGTGAATTCGTGAAGTAGATATCCGGCCAGCCGTCACGATCATAGTCGATCAGAGCAACCCCTCCACCCATCGATTCCACGATGTACCGCTGCTCAGGACTCGAGAGATGCTCAAACTTAATGCCGGTGGAATTCGTGATATCGACGAATTCAGGCAGCCGTGCTTCAGCTCGATCGGGCACTTTCTTTGGTGTAACAGTACCACTCGCATGTGGTTGGTCAGCCTGCTGTCCGCTAATGGATGGCGAGAAGGACATAATCGTGACCGCAACGGAAAAGACCACTGCAAATACCTGGGCACGCGCTAATCCTGATTTCAGCCCTGGCATGCGTTTTGTCGGTCCCCTAGAATTGCGAGCCGTTCTCCACTATCTTTCGTTCTGGTCGTCATTTGATTTCACGCTTGGCTGTACCTGCATTTCTTTGTAGATTCCCTGCAGTTTTTCTTTCATTTCTTTATATTTCTTGTACTCGTCTACTTCATGTTTCGCGTCGGCCGTTCTTCCTTGTTCGCGATAGAGTGTGCTCAGGCGAAAGTGCGCAGCAGAATTCGTCGGATCGAGCTGAACGACGCGCTCCAGAACCGGCAGCGCCTTGGCCGGCTGCTCCATAGAGATCAACGTTTTTGCCAGTCCAAAATTTGCGTCTGGATCGTCAGGCTGCAGACGCACCGCCTGGGAATAGGCGTCGTACGCTTTTTGAAGATTGCCCTGCTTTGTATACACATCTCCGAGTTTGGACTGCGCCTTTTCATCAAACCGATTCTCGGCCAGGGCCGCCTTGTATTCTGCTTCCGCTTCGTCCCGTGTCTTTATGTCCTGGGAATTTGCCAGCAATTCGGCCAGCTCGAAATGAATCCCCGGAAGCTTGGGATCAATGGCAATCGCCTTTTGGAATTGAGCAATCGCATTGGCATCGTGCCCCTGTCTCGCCTGTTCATGGGCCATGATCTGACGCATCTGCGCTGAGTCCGGTGCAACCAGTGAGAGCGTCAGCATCGCTTCGCCGGCGAGGTCGGAATGAATTCGATAAGCGGCATAGAGAATCTCTTTGTTCTCCGGATCCGTCTGTCGTAGTTGCGTGACAATGGTTGCAGCTTTGTCCAGATCATTGCTTGCGGTGTAGAGTTCGATCAGCTCCATGCCCGCCTCAACGCGAAGATGCTTATCTTCGATCAACGGAAACGATGCTTCGAGATCCTTGAGAGCATTTGCCGGCTCTCCGCCTCGCTTCTCGCTCATTCCTAGCAACACTTGAATTTTTGGCAGGTTGGGCTGCAGGCTCAGAGCGGCCCGCAATTTTGGAGACGCCTCCGTATAGTCGCCGCGGAAAAACAGCAGAACACCGAGATTCGCCAACGCATTGACATTGCCAGGATCGAGCGCGACCACGGCCTGAAACTCAGGAATCGCGAGGTCGGGCTTCTTTGCCTGCAGAAAGGCCTGAGCTTTCTGGGTGTGCAATTCGATCTGCTGCCTGGTGCTCTCCGGCGTCTGCGAAAAGCAAAAGGCCGAACTTACGATAAAAACAAGCCCTACAAAAACGATGCTTCTTTTTGTACCCATGACATCCAGATCATATACACAGCCGCGCTGGTGAGGCGATTCTACAAAAAAAGAGAGAGACGGCATATTCTGCCGTCTCTTTAGGAGAGGAAGGAAACTTCAATTTAGAAGGTGATACGCGCTGAAAGCTGCATACTGCGAGAAGGATTAGTCACGCCTGTGATCGTCGAGGTGCCGGTGGTAATCGCTCCATTTGAGCCTACCTGGAGGTTCGCGTCAGGAAATGCGAAATTCGGATGATTGAATGCATTATTTGCATCCGCACGAACTTGCAGATGAACCTGTTCCCATATATCAAAGGTCTTGCCAAGGGACAGGTTGACCAGAGCGAACCCCGGACCATTCAGTGAATTGCGCCCCTCGTTGCCAAAGGTTCCAGAGGCTGGGACGGCAAAGGCGGCCTCGTTAAACCATTGATTGACACCGCGGTGGCTGAGTGTGGGGTTCCCGACAACATCGGGAAACCATTGGAAGTTATTGCCGGCCAGCGAATACGAGTTGGTGCCGCTACTCATGACTGCAGTATAGGGCTGACCGCTCAGAAGGGTGAGCGTGCCTGAAGTCTGCCAGCCGCCGATGATTTCATCGAGCAAAGTGCTATTGTTCAGGAATTGCCTGCCTCTACCAAAGGGTAGCTGGTAAAGAACAGCCCCTTTGAATGCATTCCTGATATCGAAGTTCGAGTTTCCATAGTTTGCAGACGGGTTAAAGGAGTTTTGGACCTGCTGCGCGCCTGCATGGCTGCCCCAACCGGAAGAATCTATATCGTCCAGGAAGTGAGACCAGACATAGTTGAAGTTGAAGTTGAGGCCGTTGGAGAAACGCTTCTCAATGGTAGCTTGCAAGGAGTTGTAGTTTGAAATGGCATTTTCATGCGGCACAGTCCCGGTCGAATTAATCGACCCAAATTGCGGAAAGGGCCGGAACTGTTGATCGTTGGGTCCCAACTGGCCTTCTGGGACCTGGTTGATATCAACCGGGAAAGGAAGATCGTGGCCGTGGCTTGCGACATAGCCAAGCGTAGCCACCAGATTCGTGTTCAGCTGTCGCTGTATCTGCAGGTTCCATTGATAAGAACCACCCACGGGCTGATGATACTGGACATAATTTACATTTTGACCATTGAATACAGTCGGGTCCGTCGAATTTGCACTGTATGGAAGGTTCGACCCACTTCCGGAGAGACTAACGACCGGGGTTATACCGTTGGTATTATCGGTTAAGCTGCCTTGTTGGCCAAAGGCCCCACCCATGACGCCGCCATTATAGGTGTCGTTGCTCCAGTTATAGGCGAACATGCCGAATCCGCCTCGTATCGTTGTGTTCGGATCGAACAGGTAGGAAAACCCAACGCGCGGCAGGAAGGTGGTGTAAACCCCATTCTGAATGCGACTGCGGCCATTTGCATGGGTAGATCCAAACCACATGGCGCCTGCTGTACTTGTGGCTGGGTTTTGTATCGTAGGATCGAACGAAGCCTCATTGCCCTTGACTTCACTCCACCCGGTCTGAATCTGATAGCGTATGCCCAGATTCAGGGTCAGATTCGATTTCACCTTGTAATCGTCCTGAACAAACATCTGCGGAAGTTTTAGACGGCCGCCATATTCCGGCGTTTCAGACGCATTCCATTTCTGCGTTTGTCCAAGCAGGAAGTCCGCATAGCTGAATCCGGTTGAGCTGCTGCCCAGATACTGAGACGTATATTGGCCCGTGTAGGTCATCGTTCCAGCATTTAGATTGCCCCAGGACGTGGAGTTGTTCTGATAGATCAGGAATTCGCCACCGAAGTGCAGAACGTGCTTACCGCGAACGAGAGTAACGACATCGGATGGATCGTATGAATGCTCTTTATAAACCGCATTGATATCGGATGAAATGATCGCATTGTTATTGATGCTCGGGGCATTGTAGTTCGTGATATTGATGCTCGGGAAGTTGTCCACTTTGGCAAACTGCCAGCCAAGCTGGGCCGGATATCCTTTGTTAAGGGTATAAGGCGTGAAGAAGTTCAACTGGTTGGTGTAACCCATTCTTAATTCATTGGTCACGTTAGGACTAATCGTCCACACGTCCGTAGCCTGAGCATTATGCCTGCTCACATCACCACTTCGGCAGTTGATAGGGCAAATTCCCGCGCCGAAACTCTCGCCTGGATTGTCTGATTCAGTTTCAGATAGCGTGAGCCGATTGTTGGAATTAATGTCGTAGTCCAGGCGTCCGAAATATTTTGTGAATGGGTTTCCGGCAGGCGACGTATAAGTGTAGTTGTTGGCCAGGAGGCCATTTGTTTGCAGCGTCCCCGACGCGTTAGAACCTGGGAAGTAACCCTGGAGGGCCTTGGCGACGGGGTCAAGGCGGCTAGTGGGAATTTTGTTGCCGTTACCATATTCAGCGGCAAACGAAGTGCGGCTGACGCAAGGACATTGCGATACCGTGCCGTCGGGATTCGTAACCGTGCCTGTTTGTTGAACCACAGTCGTAGCAGGATCGTAGATGGTTGGATAGCCTGTGAAATCACCGCCCATGACGGCCGCGGTAGGAATGGTAAAGGCGGTGGTGGGATTGCCTCCATTGTCGATGATCTTGTCGAAGTCAAAGAAGAAGAAGAGCTTCCTCTTGATAATGGGGCCGCCTACCGAACCTCCAAAATTGTTAAACCGGAGGGTGGATTTCGTCGGGGTCTGTCCGGGAAAGGTGTAGTTATCTGCATTCATCGCATCATTTTGGAAATACTCGTACCCAGAACCATGGAAGGTATCGCTGCCTCCCTTGCTGATCTGGTTGTAGAGAGTGCCGCCGACACCGTACTGCGCAGAGAAGTTGGCGGTCATGATCTTGACCTCTTGGATCGTCTCCTGGATGTTGATATCAGAGTTGGCGCTCGCCGGCAGCGTTGTCTCCGCGCCATCTGCGAGTACCGTACTGAAAGGCAAATTGCCGTTCACTGCAAGCGTTGTGCCATTTGAAGTACCGGAACCAACGGTCCCTTGCGCACCCATAGGAGCGCCTGCGGATCCTGGCAACAGAATAATGAAGCTCGACCAGTCCGGTCCTTTGCCCACCTGCGGGAGTTCTGTCAGGGTACGGGAATCGAGTGTAGCCGACTGTTCTCCAGAATCAGTTGTCAGAAGGGGCACATCGGTATTCACCACCACCTGTTGCGCGGTCGATCCGACCTTTAATCGTCCATCGATTATCGTGACCCCTACCTGGAGGGTGAGTGGACCGCGGACAAGCTGATCGAAGCCGTTTTGGGTAAAGGTAACTTTGTAGTTTCCAGCTACAATCGCAGATGTGTCATACAGACCGGCATCATTGGTCACATAGTCTTTTGAAACACCGGTGTCTACGTTCAGCACTGAGACCTTTACTCCGGGGATCACTGCCCCGGATTCGTCTGTGACTGAACCACGAATGTCACCCGAGCTGTTGCTTTGAGCGAAGCTCAGTCCGCTTGCGCAGAGCAGCAGACATAATAAACTCCAACGAATTGCATCTCTCATAATGCCTCCAAATTCCGTGCAGTTACCGCATGTACTTTCATCGGCGCTCTATCTCAACGCCTACATATTACCTACTGACCCCACATGTATCAGGGCCATAAGGGCTATCCAACATTTTTAGACAATCGCTTGTCTTATTGGTATAAGTGCAGTCTTTTCGATTGCGCTGCACATTACAGCGCTTGGCCATGACGATTGTCAAGCACCAAAAATTTATATTTTTCTCGTAGACAAACGTTGGTCTATGTAATGATGCGAAGGCATGAAATGGACACGTTAAAACGATGTATTTGTGCGACAAAGCGAGACATTTATGACGTAAAAAATTGCCAGAAATAGAAAAACGATTGTCTTTCAGTCATTTTTCTACAGTCATAAGGATCACTTAACCCCAGGATATTGAACGATGCAGAGCAATACGCGACGCGGTTTTATCAAGAAGAGCGCAGCTGTAATCGCTTCCACCACATGCTTGAGTAGTCCGATGCTGCGTGGCTTTACGCCGCCGCGCGCCGGTGCTGTGCGCGCCTGGACAACGGGGCAAGAGAAACGATTTAGTGCGACCGAGCTTTCAGGATGGAAAGCCATCTCTAACCCGTCGGAACCTGCCATCGAAATCGACCCGGCCCAGACATTTCAGAGCATCCTCGGGTTCGGGGGAGCCTTCACTGATTCCTCCTGCTACTTGCTCAATCAAATGGAACCAGAAGCTCGCCAGAAGGTATTGGCAGAGCTGGTTGGCCCGGACGGTCTGCGGTTGTCCGTAGGCCGTACGTGCATCGGTTCGAGCGATTACGCGCGAAACGCCTACAGCTTCGATGACGGCGCCGATCCCGATCCTGAACTCAAGCGATTTAGCATTGCTCATGACCGCGACTACATCCTGCCAATGTTGCGTGCCGCCCAATCCGCAAATCCAGAAATGTTTTACTTCGCCGCACCATGGAGCCCGCCCGGCTGGATGAAGGCAGGCGGATCGCTTCTCGGCGGATCGATGAGAAAACATTACTTCGCCTCATATGCCGAATATTTTGTGAAATTCCTTGAAGCGTATCAGGCGGAAGGCATAAAGATTCGTGCCGTCACAACGCAGAATGAAGTCGACACCGATCAGGATGGCAGGATGCCGGCAGCACTGTGGGGACAGGAATATGAGACTGGCTTCATCAAAGAGTTTTTAGGGCCAGCCCTTGAGCGCGCTTCTCTCGATACCAAAATCTGGCTGCTCGACCACAATTACGATCTGTGGGGACGCGTCATCGATCAGCTCCGCGACCCAGATGTCTTCAAATATGTGGATGGAGTTGCATGGCACCCCTACATGGGAACTCCCGACGCCATGACCCGCGTACACGACGCATTCCCTTCCAAGCACGCCTACTGGACAGAGGGCGGTCCTGACATTTCCCATCCGGACTATGCGACGGACTGGACGAAGTGGTCGAGCACCTTCGCGCAGATTTTGAAGAATTGGGCACGGTGCATCGTGAGTTGGAACCTGGTTCTTGACGAAAAGGGATCGCCTAACATTGGACCCTTTGCCTGTGGTGGCGTCGTGACAGTGGATTCGAAGAGCCGCGAGATTACTCGGAGCGGGCAATATTGGGCGTTTGCACACTATTCCAAGGTGATACAGCGGGGCGCTCAGGTGATTGCATCCCATGGTGCATTCACGGACCTCGAGCACGTAGCGCTGAAGAACATCGACGGCAGCTATGTTCTTGTCGTATCGAATCAGGGGCCAGAGCGGCAGATTTCATGCCGTTTTGCAGGACAGGCGCTGGAGCTTAAGCTTCCTCATGATTCAGTGACCACGCTGCTTTGGTCATGACAGAGTGGTTTCGTTTATGGACCAGAACCATGCAGAAGACTCACTGTTTCCTGCATGAGACGGCGTAAGATACGATTAATTGTTTTCTGTAGAAATTGTTTCAATTCGCATACTTCAAAGAGATGAGCGACTGACACGAACTCAGCAGCAGTATTGGTATCACCCGGCACAACATTGACGAAAAAAACGAAGCTTCACCTTAAATCGAAACGCGCGATTCCTGACAAGCCCGTCAGGCTCAAGGAGCTTGCACACTATTTAGGCCTGAATCCTTCCACCATATCGGTCGTTCTCAATGACACGCCGGGCCGCTCCATTCCAGACGAGACGCGAAAACGGATTAAAGAGGCCGCGAAGCAATTCAACTACCAGCCAAATCTTCTTGCCCGTTCCTTTCGCAGCCGGCGCACATTGACCCTCGGCATTCTCGTGCCCGAGCTTGGCGACGGATACCATACTGCTGTCATGACGGGTGTAGGCGATTACCTGGTAAACGCGGGCTATTTCTATTTCACAGCGCACCATCGGCACCGCCCCAATCTGATCGAACAATATAGCAAACAGCTGGTCGCCAAGGGTGCTGAAGGCTTGATCTGTATTGATACGGCGCTCGAACATTCGCTCTCAGTACCTGTCGTCGCAGTCGCAGGCCATCGTCACATCCAGGGCGTTACAAATGTGGTGCTCGACCACAGACGCGCGGCAGAACTCACGTTGACCCATCTGTACTCACTCGGTCACCGCCGCATTGCATTCATGCGAGGACAGCCCTTCAGCTCTGATTCCGATGACCGTTGGAAAGGGATCGTCGAAGTAAGCAATGAGCTGGGAATCGAAATCAGGCCGGAGCTTACCGTCCAGCTCAATCGCGACATCAGTTCTCCTGAACTAGGCTATCCCGTCGTGCAGCAACTCTTCGATGGCAAGCGAAAGTTCACCGCACTGGTTTGCTTCAATGACATTGCCGCCATCGGCGCCATTCGCGCCATTCACGATCTCGGCCTGCGCGTACCTGACGATATTTCAGTCATCGGATTCGACGATATCAAGGCGGCTGCTTATATTAGCCCCAACCTGACCACGATCCGCCAACCGCTATCGGAAATGGGCCGGTTCGCCGCACAGTGCATCGTCAACCGGCTCAATCACACAGAAGATTTTCGTGAACAAGTTGCCTTCGAGCCGGAGTTGGTCATCCGTGAATCGACGCGTTCCATCAAGCCGCAGATGCGACTCAGCGATGAGGGAGCAGTTCGCCTATCCCGGAAGAGTAGGAATGGTTCCCTCGTTAAAGAATGAAGAACGACCGACAGCTCAGTTCATAGCCGGTCTGTATTTTGGATTTGTTCTAACCGGAATCGGCACCACGTTGCTGGGCTGTATCCTTCCTGCTCTCAGCGGCATATGGAATCTGAACGATAGCCATTCCGGTTTTCTCATTGCGGCTCAATTTACCGGCTCATCCTGCGGCGCACTGCTCGCGCGATCTCATTTATATACGACCCTTATTCGTGGTTATCTGCTTTTGGTTGTCAGTGCGGTATCCATCGCGTTCTGCCATGGCTATTTTGCTGCACCTCTGCTGTTTTGTTTTGGATTGGGGCTCGGGTCGGCGATGACATCGACCAGCATGATCATCGCCCGCATCTACAGCGCAACTCGAGGCGCGTCGCTTTCCTTGCTGAATGCGTTCTGGGGGTTGGGCGCTGTTCTCTGCCCGCCTTTGGTCACCGGCTGGGAGCATTTTCACTCTTCTACCTCGCTCTACCTTGGCATGGCTGTTACAGCAACGTTGCCGCTCATTTTGCTTGGCTTGCACCATACCTACCTGACGCAACTGCGCGATGATTCCGGTCCGTCCTACAGCCTGCGCGCAAGAGTTTCCCTGCTTGTTCCATTAGGGCTATTCGCGTTTCTCTATGTCGGAGTCGAAACCTCGATCAGCAGCTGGATGATGACCTACATTCATCGTCTGCCGCTTTCGAGCGCAATGTATGCCCCCATTGCTACATCTTTTTTCTGGATAGCCCTGCTCTGCGGACGAGCAGCGGCTCCCGCAGTATTAAGGAAGATCTCTGAGTCACGGCTTCTTACCATCTCACTCTCTGTGCTGTTGGTGAGCAACGTAATGTTGCTGCTAAGTTACACATCGGTCATGAGTCTGACGAGCGCAGCCCTTGCTGGATTGATGCTGGCTCCCATCTTTCCCTTATGCCTGTCGAGGGTTCTGGCAATTACCAGCCGGCCGTCAGAATCAAGATGGATCTTTGCGATCAGCGGACTCGGGGGCGCCGTGCTTCCATGGATGACCGGACAACTGGCAACTGCACGAGGATCGCTGCGGACCGGCCTCGTTGTCCCGCTGCTGGCATCCTGCGTGATGTTTTTTTTGCACCTGCGCACGAATTCTCTGCCTGAACGAGGGGAAATTTAGCGTCGGTAAACGTTGCCGGCCCAGAATGGTTTTGTGCAACTTTTGCCCTCTTGTGCAATGAGCAGAGTAGGCGTCTTGTCCAACGATGGTTTAACCTGAATATCACCTGCAACTATCCGCAGGATTTGATCGTCCTTAAAATACGCCAAATTTTGGCAAAATAAGAGCTTGCAAAGATACCCACGGTCTTTCTGTGTCTGTTGCAATACCCCGGTGGTTAAGCCGCCAGGCATATTCATTAGAATCGCAACTTTCAGCGAGGTCGTGACTAAAGGTGCAACAAGACAAGATGGACCAAGAATTGCCTGAGACCATACCTCCTAATCATCAGCTGCCGAGTACCACAGGCGACGCGCCGAAGCCTCCCCGCAAGCGGCGCCAGTGGCTTTGGATTCTCCTGCTATTGGTGTTTGCCCTCATCCTTGTGCTTATCCTGCGGCACCACGACAATACCCAGCAGACCGCGGGGGCCGGTCGAGGCCGCCGCGGCTTCGGTGGTCCCGTAACACTCACAGTTACAACCGCTCAGAAGGGCGATATCGGGGTCTATCAAGATGCCATTGGCACGGTGACACCCGTATATACCGCATCCATCTACAACCAGGTGACGGGTGTCATCACCCAGGTCCACTATCGGGAAGGACAGACCGTTCAGAAAGGTGACCCGCTGGTCGATATCGATCCCCGCCAGTTTCAGGCGCAGGTCGAGTCAGCGGAGGGCGCTCTTGAACGCGATACCAACCTCCTGGCACAGGCCAAAATGGATCTGGAACGCTATCAGACCGCTTGGAGCCGAAACGCAATCGCGAAACAGCAGCTGGACGATCAGGAAAAGATCGTCGCCCAGGACGAAGGACTCGTGAGGTCCGATCAGGGAACTCTCGATTTCGACAAGGTGCAGCTTTCCTACTGTCACATTGTCGCGCCCTTCACCGGGCGTGTCGGTCTGCGTCTTGTTGATCCCGGCAATCTCGTGCAATCCAGCGGCAGCACGATTCTGGCTGTGGTTGCTCAGGTCCAACCCATCACCGTAGTTTTCACGCTGGCCCAGGATTACCTCTCGCAGGTGCTGGAACAGATCCATCACGGAGCCCGTCTTACCGTCGATGCTTATGATCGAGAGCAGACGAAAAAGCTAGCCACCGGCAAACTGCTCGCCCTGGATAACCAGATCGATACCACCACCGGCACCGTCAAGCTTCGTGCTCTCTTTGATAACCGTGACAACAGCCTGTTCCCGAATCAGTTCGTGAATACCCGCCTGCTCGTTACCACGGAGCATGGCGTGACCCTGATTCCGGCTTCCACCATTCAGCACAACGGGCAGACATCTTTCGTTTATGTCATCGCCAACGGTGCGGCGAAGGTGCAAAACATCAATCCTGGCATTTCCGATCATGGCGTGACGGCCGTAGAAGGCATCAACCCCGGAGATCAGTTGGCGACCAGCAGCTTTGAGAAGCTGCAGGATGGATCGAAGGTCATCATCTCCCAGCATCCAGTGCTTCAAAACACCCCCGAGAGCAACGCCCCGTGAATCCGTCCCGCCCATTTATTCTGCGGCCAGTCGCAACTTCGTTGCTGATGGCCGCAATCCTGCTTGCCGGCCTGGTGGCGTTCACGCAGTTGCCTATCTCTGCGCTACCGGAAGTGGATTACCCCACCATCCAGGTGTTGACCTTCTATCCCGGAGCCAGCCCGGATGTGATGGCCACGACCGTCACCGCCCCCTTGGAACGCCAGTTCGGTGAAATACAGGGATTAAGCCAGATGACATCCACCAGTTCCGGTGGAACCTCAGTCATCGTTCTGCAGTTTAACCTCACGCTAAGCATCGATGTCGCCGAAGAAGAGGTGCAGGCTGCCATCAATGCTGCGCAAAGCTTTTTACCGGCAGTGCTGCCAGCGCCGCCGGTCTACAGCAAGACCAATCCGGCTGACGCGCCCGTTCTGACCCTCGCCATCACATCGAAGTCTATCGCGCTCCCGCAGGTCGAGGACCTCGTCGACACGCGCCTCGCTCCCAAGATTTCCCAGCTCAGCGGCGTCGGCCTGGTCAGCATCAGCGGCGGACAGAAGCCCGCCGTGCGCATCCAGGTCAACCCGGCGCAGCTGTCCTCCTATGGCATCAACCTGGAGGATGTGCGCACCGCCCTGACCGAGACCAGCGTGAATCAGGCAAAGGGCAACTTCGATGGACCGCGGCAGGATTATGAGATCGACGCAAACGATCAGCTTCAAACCACCGATGATTATAAGAATGTAGTCGTCGCCTATCGCAACGGCGCGCCTGTCTTGCTGAAAGATGTTGCGTCGATCGTAAACGGCGTTGAAAACAACAAGCAGGCCGCGTGGATGGACCAGACGCCGGCGGTCATTCTGAACGTGCAGCGCCAGCCGGGCGCCAACACCATCAGCGTGGTCAAAAGCATCAAGGCGCTCCTGCCGCAGCTCCAGGCCAATCTGCCCGCCGGTATTGAAGTCACCACGCTCACCGATCTCACGACGGCCATCCAGGCCTCGGTGGACGATGTTGAATTTGAGTTGATGCTCACCATCGGGCTCGTCGTGATGGTCATCTTCCTCTTTCTGCGGAATCTTGCAGCGACCATCATTCCCAGCATCGCCGTGCCGCTCTCGCTTGTCGGCACTTTCGGCGCCATGTACGTTCTGGGCTACAGTCTCGATAACCTCTCGCTCATGGCGCTCACCATCTCCACCGGCTTCGTGGTCGATGACGCCATCGTCATGATCGAGAACATCTCGCGATATCTGGAGGAAGGCGACGCACCGATGGAGGCGGCGCTCAAGGGCGCCGGACAGATCGGTTTCACGATCGTATCGCTGACTGTTTCGCTCATCGCCGTTCTCATTCCGTTGCTCTTTATGGGCGATGTGGTCGGACGGCTCTTCCGCGAGTTTGCCGTGACCCTGGCCGTCACCATTGTGATCTCGGCAGTGGTTTCGCTCACCCTCACGCCCATGATGTGTTCGCGGATTCTGCGCCACAATCCAGAGGCCCAACAGACCCGCTTCTATCGCGTATCGGAGAGAGCCTTCGAGCGCATGATCGCTTTCTACGGTCGCACCCTTAAGTGGGTTCTCCAGTATCAGACCCTTACGCTCCTTGTAGCTCTCGCTACACTGGTCCTCACCATCCTGCTCTACATCGTCATTCCCAAGGGATTTTTCCCGGTACAGGACACGGGCGTCATCCAGGGCATCTCACAGGCGCCGCAATCCATATCCTTTCAAGCCATGACAGAGCAGCAAAAGCAGCTGGCTAAGATCATCCTGGCCGATCCCGCCGTGCAAAGCCTGTCCTCCTTCATCGGTGCAGATGGAACGAATACGACTCTCAACAGCGGCCGATTTTCTATCAATCTCAAGCCGCTTGACCAGCGCGATCTAAGTGCCGCGGATGTCATCCGCAGACTGCAGAAAAACCTCAGCCACATCCACACCGTCAAGCTCTACATGCAGCCGGTGCAGAACATCACCGTCGATGACCGCGTCAGCCGCACCCAATATCAGTACACGCTTGAAGACCCCGATATCAACGAGCTGAACGACTGGACCAATCGCTTCGTAACTCAGCTTAAGAAGCTTCCCCAGCTCGAAGATGTCGCCACCGATCAGCAGACCGGAGCCAGCGCCGTTTCGCTCATGATCGACCGTATCACTGCATCGCGGCTGGGTATCGCTCCAGCTACGGTCGACAACACGCTTTACGACGCCTTCGGCCAGCGCCAGATCAGCACGATGTACACGCAGTTGAATCAGTACCACGTGATCCTGGAGGCCCAGCCGGCATTTCAGGAACATCCGAGCCAGCTCAGCAATATTTACGTCCAGTCCGGAGCCTCAAATGGAACCAGCGGCCCCGGCGCGGCAACGTCCTTCTCAGCCTCTGCCTCTGCTTCCGCCGGCTCGAACGCAACGACGACATCGGTTCTATATACGCCTTCGGCGAATACTCTCACTCCTCCGGCAAAGATTCTTACTCCGACGGCGACTACATCGAACACTACCAGCTCCTCCAGCCCAGCAAGTGCCGTCCCGTTAAGCGCTTTCGCCAAATACCAGACCACGACCGAAGCTCTCTCCATTAACCACCAGGGTCAATTCCCTTCAGTCACCATCTCATTCAACCTTGCTCCGAATGCCGCTCTGGGCAGCGCCATCACCGCCATCGACAAGGCCGCGGAGGAGATGCACTTCCCCCCGAGCCTGCAGTACGACTTCCAGGGGACGGCAGCCTCGTTCAAGAACTCCCTTTCGAACGAGGCCATTCTCATTCTGGCTGCGCTGGTCGTTGTCTACATCGTCCTCGGCGTTCTGTATGAGAGCTTCATCCACCCGATCACGATTCTCTCCACGCTGCCTTCGGCGGGTGTGGGCGCATTGCTCGCGCTCATGATCTTCAAGCAGGACCTTAGCGTCGTTGCCATCATCGGCATCATCCTGCTGATCGGCATTGTGAAGAAGAACGGCATTATGATCGTCGACTTCGCGCTCGAGGCCGAGCGCGAGCACGGCCTCGACTCGACAGAGGCTATTTACCAGGCCAGCCTTCTGCGCTTCCGCCCCATCATGATGACGACGATGGCCGCGTTGCTCGGCGGCATCCCGCTCGCCTTTGGCCACGGCATTGGATCTGAAATCCGCCGCCCTCTCGGCATCGCCATGGTAGGCGGTCTGCTCCTCAGCCAGATCCTCACGCTCTATACGACGCCTGTCATCTACATCTTCTTCGACCGTCTGGGGCACCGGATCGCAGGTAAGCGCAAGGGCGTCAAGAGCCCAACCCTTGATCATGCAGAGAGCGAATCATGAATATCTCTGCACCATTCATTCGGCGGCCTGTCGCTACAATCCTGCTGACAATCGCTGTAGCCATCGCTGGCGCCGTTGGGTTCAGCGTGTTACCCGTCTCTCCGCTGCCCCAGGTCGATTTTCCTACCATTTCGGTGCAAGCCAGCCTGCCCGGGGCCAGCGCCCAGATTATGGCTTCGTCGGTAGCCACACCTCTCGAGCGCCAGTTTGGACACATCGCCGGTGTCAGCGAAATGACATCTTCCAGTTCGCTCAGCTCGACATCGATCACGCTGCAGTTCGATCTCAATCGTGACATTAACGGTGCGGCGCGCGACGTCGAGGCAGCCATCAATGCCGCGCGCACTTACCTGCCAACCAACCTGCCCGGCAATCCTACGTACCGCAAGGTAAATCCCGCCGATGCGCCCATCATGATTCTGGGCCTCACTTCCGACATTTACGACCGCTCCAAGCTCTACGACGAAGCTTCTACCATCATGCAGCAGAAGCTCTCGCAGATTCAGGGCGTCGGCCAGGTGGTTGTCGGCGGAGGCGCGCTGCCTTCCGTGCGCGTTGAAGTCAACCCGACCCAACTCAACAGCTACGGGCTGACCCTCTCCAATGTGCAGTCCGTCCTCAGCACGCAGAACTCCCAGCTCGCTCGCGGCCAGATCTCCAACGCCATCTCAACCTCGGACATTATCGTCAACGGGCAGATGTCCCACGCCGCCGAGTATGCCCCGTTGATCATCGGATACAAAAACGGCGCTGCCGTCCGACTCTCCGACGTTGCCCAGGTCATCGATTCCACGCAGAATATTCGCAACGGCGGCTATCTGAACGGCAAGCCGTCCATTGCGCTCATCATCTTCCGCCAGCCAGGCGCGAATATCATTCAGACGGTCGACCGCATCCGTGGCCAGTTGGGCTTCCTGAAGGCCTCAGTCCCCCAGGGAGTCGACATGACCGTCGTCATGGACCGAACGACGACGATCCGTGCCTCTGTAAATGATGTAGAACGCAGCCTGACCATCTCGATTGTCCTCGTTATCCTGGTCGTCTTCCTTTTCCTTCGTAGCCCGCGCGCTACCTTGATCCCGAGCGTCGCTGTCCCTGTCTCGCTTATCGGCACCTTCGCCGTCATGTACCTCTTTGGCTTCAGCCTCGACAACCTCTCTCTGATGGCTCTCACCATCTCGACGGGATTTGTCGTTGACGACGCCATTGTGGTGATGGAAAACATCACCCGCCACCTTGAAGCGGGCATGCAGCCCTTTGCTGCCGCACTCAAGGGTGCCAAGGAAATCGGCTTTACTGTCTTCTCCATCAGCATGTCGCTGGTTGCCGTCTTCATCCCGATTCTCCTCATGGGCGGCATCGTCGGACGCCTCTTCCGCGAATTCGCCATCACTCTTTCGACCGCGATCGTCGTCTCGATGATCATCTCCGTCACCACCACGCCCATGATGTGCGCTCACCTCCTGAAGCCGCATAAAAAAGAGGAAAAGCACGGGTGGTTCTACCGCACCAGTGAGAAATTCTTCGACGATATGCTGCACGGCTACCGGCGCAGCCTTGAATGGGTGCTCCAGAATCCAGGCCTCGTCCTCGTCATTCTCATTATGGTGGTGGCCTTGAACGTGGTCCTCATCATCAAGATCCCCAAGGGCTTCTTTCCTCAGCAGGACACCGGCGCTCTCGTCGGCGGCGTGCAAGGACCGCAGGATGCCTCTTTCCCGGTGATGGATCAATCCATTCAGGCACTCGTCAAGACCGTCAAAGCCGATCCTGCCGTTGCAAATGTCGTCGGTTATGTAGGCACCGGCAATGGCGGCTTTATCTATACCGCACTCAAGCCGCTCAACCAACGTAAAATCAGCGCCCCGGAGATCATCAACCGGCTTCGGCCCAAGCTGAACCACTTGCCTGTCGCCTCCGTTTTCCTGCAGGCAGCGCAGGATCTGCGCATCGGCGGCCGAGGCTCCAACGCGCTCTACCAATACACCATCCAGGCCGATAACGTCACCGACCTCGCGCATTGGGCTCCTATTCTGTTGGCGCAGGTAAAAAAGCTGCCCGGTCTCCAGGATGTGAATACCGACTTTCAAGATGCTGGATTGTCCGAATACCTGACTTACGACCGTGTCACTGCCTCGCGGCTTGGTGTCACCTCTCAGTCGCTCGACTCCGCTCTCTACTCGGCCTTCGGTCAGTCCGAGGTTTCGCTCATCTATACCCAGTTGAACCAGTACTACGTTGTTCTGGAAGTGGCTCCGCCGTACTGGCAGTCGCCCGAGGGATTGAAAAATATCTATCTGCATACCGGGAATGGCGTCATTCCGCTGGCCACCATGACCAAGGCTGAGGCCACGACCACGCCTATTTCCGTGGCGCATACCGGTCTGTTTCCATCCGTAACCATCTCCTTCAATCTGGCTCCGAATGTTTCCTTGAGTCAGGCTACCCAGCTCATTGAGGAAATGCAGGAGCGCCTCGGTACTCCGGAGACTATTCACGGATTCTTTGCCGGAACTCTTCAGGCCTACCAGCAGTCACTCAGCACCGAGCCTTATCTCATCATTACCGCGCTGTTGGCGGTGTATATCGTTCTCGGCATCCTCTATGAAAGCCTCATGCACCCTCTCACGATCATCTCCACGCTGCCCTCGGCCAGCGTCGGCGCAATCCTCGCGCTCATGATCTTCAAGACCGATCTCAATGTCATCTCTATCATCGGCATCATACTGCTCATTGGCATTGTGAAGAAAAACGCCATCATGATGATCGATTTTGCACTCATGGAAGAGCGCGAGCACGGAAAGAGTACAGCCGATGCCATCTTCCAGGCCTGCATGCTCCGCTTCCGCCCGATTCTCATGACGACCATGGCCGCTCTCTTCGGAGCCTTGCCGCTGGCCTTCGGTACTGGCACAGGTTCCGAATTGCGCCGTCCTCTCGGCATCACCATTGTCGGCGGACTCATCATGAGCCAACTGCTTACCCTCTACACCACGCCGGTGGTTTACCTTTATCTCGATCGCCTGCGCCTCCGCGTGCTGGGCAAGCACCACGACACATTCAATCCAGAAGGAGAAGCCGCGCTATGACCTCGCCTCTCCAAGAGAAGCTTCGCTTGAAACTCAATCATTTGCCTTTGGCTGGCAGCGCACTCCTGCTCTGTTCTCTACTCACCGCCTGCACTCCCGGTCCGAAGTATCGTGCGCCGGCTCCGCCACCTTTGGCTGCAAAGTCTTACAAGGAATCGACTGTCAACTTCCAGGACGCTGAAGGCTGGAAGGTCGCCAGCCCGCAGGACGCCATGCTGCATGGCAAATGGTGGGAGATCTTCAACGATCCCGAGCTCAATGGGTATGAAGATCAACTTGACATCAACAACCAGAACATCAAGCAGTTCTTTGAGAACCTGATGGTGGCGCGCGCCCAGATCCGCGAAGCCCGAGCTCAATACTGGCCCACCGTGACCACCGGTCCGTCATGGAATCGCTCGAAGACTTCCGGCAACCTCGGCCGCAGCTCCACGGCCAATGCCGGGTCCACCGCCTCTACCTGGTCTTTTCCTCTGGATGTCTCCTGGACCCCCGATTTCTTCGGGAAAATCCGCAACGAGGTTCGCGAGGCGCAATCTGCAGCTCAGGTAAGTGCTGCGGATCTTGAAAATGAGAGGCTGATCGAACAGGCCACTCTCGCCGAAACGTTTTTTGAGCTTCGCGGGCAGGACGCTCTGCAGAAGACTCTCGACGATACCGTTGAGGCAGACAAAAAAGACCTCGAGCTCACCAAGTCTCTCTACGATACCGGCATCGATGATTATCTCGCAGTCGCAGCCGCCCAAAGCACCCTCAAAAGCGCAGAATCCGCCGCTTTGAATGTTGGGGTATTACGTGCACAATATGAGCATGCCATTGCTACGCTTCTCGGAAAGTCTGCCAGTGATTTTTCGATTCCTGTAAAGCCGCTTTTGATGACTCCTCCGCCCATACCTACTGGCATACCCTCGCAATTGTTGGAACGTCGTCCCGATGTCGCGGCCGCCGAACGCACCCTGGCGGAAGCGAACGCCACCATTGGAATTGGCTACGGAGCCTTTTTCCCCTCGGTTACTCTTACCGCCAGCGGTGGTTTTGAAGCATCAACCTTAGAGCACGCATTTGACTGGCCTAGTCGTTTCTGGTCGATCGGCCCTTCTGTCTCCCAGCTTATCTTTGACGGTGGCCTCTATCGCGCTGAACTTCAGCAATACACAGCTACCTACAATGCGGATGTTGCCATCTATCGCCAAACAGCTCTAACTGCTTTCCAGCAGGTTGAAGACGAGCTGGCTGCGACGCGTATTCTTTCCCAGCAGGTCCTCAGACAACGCGAGGCGGTCGATGCTGCGCAGACCACGCTCGATCTTGAAATGGGCCGTTTCCAAAGCGGCATCGATCCTTACATCGACGTCACGACAGCGCAGGTCACGCTGCTCTCTGATCAGCAGACGCTCGTATCGATCCAGATTCAGGAGGCTGTTGCCTCGATCGAATTGATCCAGGCTCTCGGCGGCGGTTGGGATCGGTCACAGTTAGCCACACCTGCACAGCTCACGGCTAAACCACCAAAAGCAGATACCGTCCTGCAGCATTAATGCTCAATGCTAGACGTAAACGTCATCGTC
Source organism: Acidobacteriota bacterium (assembly GCA_013285705.1). GTDB lineage: Bacteria > Acidobacteriota > Terriglobia > Terriglobales > Acidobacteriaceae > Alloacidobacterium. The sequence goes on along the minus strand of JABDHA010000004.1, from coordinate 68,882 downwards.
CCGAAAAACGAGCTCATACGTATTCCACCCGCAATCCTTGACTGACGGTGGGATACGTATGCTTTGGCGCAGATTCCCCACTATGAACATTTAGACTAACAAGCAAGAGACGTTCCATCCAGCTCTGGCGCCTATTTCACAGTGAGGTAATGGCGATTCAATATTGCGATGCAATATCGAGCAAAGTACCTGGGTCGAGAATTACTTAGACTGCAATCATCGACTCGTATCGGGAAGCTTCCAGGCGAAGAGCACACCACCCCCGCTGGTCAGGAGATACTGCTGGCCGTCGAGCTCATAAGTAATCGGCGAACTGGCAATGCTTCCTCCTGAACCCGCATGCCACAACGTCTTTCCATTGGCGGTATCCAGTGCAAGAAAGTTCCCGTGTGCATCCCCGGTGAAGGTCAGCCCGGAATCGGTCGTCAAGACTCCCGAACCTGATCCTCCCGGACCAACTTCATGGCTCCAGCGAATTTTGCCCGTCTGGTAATCAATCGCCTCGATCACTCCCTTGCCCCACAATCCGTAATCTGCTCCTGCCCATCCATAGGTCCCATCCGCAGGCTTGGCGAAATAAATGCTCCAGCTGGGATGAGCATCCACAATGAATAAGCCTGTATGCGGATCGAAGCTGGGTGACCGGAAGTTGGTCAATCCACCCTCGTCAGGCGCAATCAGGCGACCGTCCGGAGCTGGTTCTTTTGCGGGATTGGGAATTGGCTGCCCGTTCTTATCTATGCCGAGCGTCCAGTTCACTGGTCCGAAAGGCACCGTCAGCAGATTCTTCCCATTGGTGCGGTCCAGCACAAAGAAATAGCCATTGCGAGAAGCCTGCATCAGCATCTTTCGCTGCTGTCCGTGAAAAACTCCATCCACCAGCACTGGGGTTTCGACCGCATCCCAATCGTGCGTGTCATGCGGTGAAGGCTGAAAGGCCCACACCAGCTTCCCTGTGTCAGGGTTCAGCGCGACGATGCTTCCGGTGTAGAGGTTGTCTCCTGGGCGCGTGGAGCCGGTAAGAACCGGCGTAGGATTGCCTGTTCCCCAATAGATGAGATTGAGATCCGGATCATACGTCCCGGCCATCCAGGTGGTGCCTCCGGTAGCGGTATTCGGAGTGCCCGCAGGCGGCGTCACATCCCACTGCCATTGCGTTTTGCCTGTCTCCGGGTCAACCGATCGGATGAAGGTTTGGAGATTGTCCATGTCGCCGCCAACTCCAACGATCACGTGGTTGCCCACGATGAGCGGCGCCATCGTCGTCCAGTATCCCTTCTCGACATCTGCGATCTGCACAATCCAGCGCACCGTTCCATCTTTGGCATTCAGTGAAATAAGGTGCGCATCTGGAGAGGTAAAGTAGACCCGGTCCTTATAGATCGCTACACCGCGCTGGCCAATATGGTCGCCTTTGTTCGGCGGATAGGTGTAGTGCCAGAGTTGCTGGCCCGAACGCGCGTCTACCGCCCAGACGTTGTCCGGAAGGGTAAAGTACAACACTCCATCGACCAATATTGGCGAAGATTTGATGGTGGCGGTATGCTCCGTCTGAAATGCCCATGCAAGCGTCAGGCGATTCACATTCTGCGGGGTAATCTGCGTCAATTTGCTGTGACGCTTGCCGGAATAATCGCCGTGATAGCTCGGCCAGCTATCGGCGGGCGGCTTGAGCAGCATGGCCGCGTCCACATTCTGCGCCGGGAGCGAGTAAGGTGAAGCGCTTACCATTGCGCTCGCCACCACGACAAATACATTCTTCAGAAACTTCATATCGGCAGATAACCCTTCTGTGCGATGCGTCATGCAACGCGGACAAAAATCAGCGCAGCGTTTGCAGATAAGCCATCAAGTTATGGATGTCGGCGTCGGTGTACTTGCTGAAGAGATCGACATGCGCGTTCACCGGAGAATCAACCACGTACTTCACACGGCTTACCGGCCAGGACCGATAAGTGCCATCGGCATCACGCATTCCAACGACGAACTCATCGAGATACGCCACAGTTCCCGTTAATTTTTGTCCCGAAGGAAGTGTAACTGTCACATGGCTTTTAGCTCCGCGGGGATAGAGCATGCGCTCCTCCAGCTGAAGCCCTTCATAGCGTGTGGCGATACCGGACAGGTCGCCAGTCGGTGAGTGGCATTTCGCGCAGGTCCCGGCACCGTTAAAATACTGCTTCCCCATAGCCACGTTGCCGGTTTGCAGATCGGATGCATCCACCCCACGACGCCCGCCCTTCATGGAGGCAGCCTTGGTTGCCTGTGCATGAATAAAAGCGGAGAGACTAAGCAGCTCCTGGCTGGAAAAATTGAAGGCCGGCATCTTTTTTTCAGGTCGCCCATCGCGCACGACCTCTGAGATCTTATCCCCGGCCACATCCGCCTGTACCAGCTTCGACCGCGTCAGATCAGGCCCGGTCTCTCCGCCCATGGTGTCGCGACCATGACAAAAGGCACAGTTCTGATGGAAGAGCGCACCACCGGCTTCGGCCAAACCGGAAGAGTGTGCACCTGAGGAGTTGTCGCTCGGCCCCGAAGCCATTTCTGGCGCTGATAAACCGGGGCTGGCAAGATAGCGCTCCAATGCCGCCAGCTCATCATCTTGCAGCTTGGGAAAACCCGGCATGCGCCCCTTGCCTTTGTGGACCAGATCAGTAATCTGCTGGTCTGTCAGCTGGCGTTTTATGCCAACCAAGGGTGGAAACGCAGGCAGGATGCCTTCACGCTGCTCACCGTGACATATGGCGCAGTGGTTCGCATAAGACACTGCACCTTGCTTGTCTGGAGCAGCGCCGCTCGGCGATTGGGCTGCCTGTGATCGACCACCACCAGAAGCTGCGTAAACAGGCACCAAGGTAGCGTGAAAGACAAGAAATCCCACCCCTGCTACAAGTACTGCATTCAAAAATCTTTTCATACGTAATAAAACTCTCATCCATTCGCGGTGAACAATGCCGGAAAGTACCGTAGCAAGAACTATCCCGAATATTTGATCAACTGCATAAATCCGTAATCCATATGAAGCTGCTGATGACAATGCATCAGCGTGTCACCCGGATTGTTGGCGACAAAGTCGACCTCGACCGTGTCCAGCGGCATGACATTGATGACATCCTTCATCAACCCGCTGATCTGCTTATCGCCGATGCGGGTTACCTCGAAAGTATGCCGATGCAGGTGTATCGGGTGCTGGTCTCCGCTGCCATTGCGAAAAACCATCCTGTACCGCTTGCCCTGCTGCACCATTAGCGGCTCGATCTCCGGCCAGGATTTGTTGTTAATCGTCCACGTATCGAACTTGGAATCGCGCTTGGGCCCATTATCGCGAAAGGTAAGGACGAACGTTTCATCGGCCGCCTGGGCTGCTGCCGATGCGGCCGTGTTGGCGAATTGCGTATAGTCCCATTCGCTCGGTGAGGGATCTTTCCACACCGGTGCACCTGTTTTTCCCGCGTATTCAACCACGACGCCAAGTCCCATCTCCCTTGCCTTCGCGAGCGTCGAGCCGAGAACCCAAACACCGGGCGAGTTCATTTCGACAATTGCATCCACACGCTCCGCAACCGCGAGCGAGAGCACCTCGACAGGCTTCGGGTTCGGAACAGGGTTGCCATCCATCGCCATGATGGTGAACTTGTGACCGGGCAGCGCAAGGACAACGTTTTCTGTCGCGCTGGCATTCAGCAGCCGCATCAGCACGCGCTGGCCCTGTTTTACACGGATCGGCTCGCCAGCTCCCAGCATATGTGCGCCAATCGTCGCGTATTGATATCCCACATCGGAGCCAGTCGTAAGCGGCATGTTCGATGACTGCTCGCGCATTGTCTCGACCATCGGTACGAACGAAGGGCCCCAATGATGAATCGTCAGATTGATCTCTTGATCGTAATGCGCAGGCTGCTCCCTGCCCTCCACCAGCAGAAAGCCAAACTGACCGGAGTATGTACCCACGGAAAGGTTATCGTAGGCCGCGGCGTGCGTGTGATACCAGCGGGTGCCTGACGGCTTTGGAGTGAATGTGTACCGGTGCGTATTGCCGACGGGAATCATCGGCGACCCCTCTTCCATCGCGCCATCGTTCAGCGAATCGATGGCGAGTCCATGCCAGTGAACCAGGTCCGGATCCTGGCTTGCATTGGTCACATCAATGGTCACCGGAACACCTTCGCGCAACCGCAAGAGCGGTCCCGGAACCTGCCCGTTATATGCAAGTGTCTTGATCGTGACGCCAGGACCGATCTCCAGCGTACAGGGCTCGATGCGAATCGCATGATCGGCCTTCCCTGCCGGGAGTGCATTGCCTTGTTTCGCCTGCAAAGGAAGCGCGGCATGAAGTGACCTGCTTACCAGCAATGCGCCTGCCGAAGAGATGAAGCTTCTACGATTGATGATTACCACCCTCCCATTTTGGAAAACATTTGGCTGCGCACAAATCTAATTTGATCCTACCGAACCTTTCTAAATCATACGGCGCTCTCTATCAACCCAGCCCGGTACGCTCACAGCGGTGTTGTACCGCACCCGGAGCTGCCTCCTGTACTCAAACCTTTAAGTACAAAGGTCGTCAGACGCAATTGTCTTCGACGAGGCTCACTGAAAATGGAAAAGAGAATTTAGGCGTTGAATTAGGGATGGAGACGGAAACACGGAATTTTTAGTTGCACTTAAGTCGTCGTGCGCGATCGGTCCAACTTTGCATCAGCCGGACCTCTCCATGCCGTCACAACCAGGTACCATGCCGGCCAACTCAATGCCCAATTGGGAATCCATGAGCCGCTGCTGCTCCATGTAGGAATCGTCAGCAGAGTGATAGCCACCGCCAGAATGAGCGCTGGCCTCAGACTGATCTGCCCGATCTGCAGACCGCGACGAACGCCCCAGACCGCAGGAAACATAAAGAGGAGCAGGCAAAACCGCGACAGGGATTCCACCCGAAATCTCGCCAGGCAAAACACGCATGGCAGGAAGGACAAAACGGCACTCACTCGTACGGTCCGCCGCGACACCGACCCCATGACAAAGCCGCCTGTCCAGGACCACCCGATCAGCAACAGGACATTGCATAGCAACAAGGTGAATCCAGGGCCTATCGTCAGCCCCGTCGCTTTGAAAACTGCGGGGTGGATGAGCCGTTGATACGTCTGGCTGATAGAGACAGAAAATCCCATCAGAAGAAGGCTGCCCGGAAGCGCCAGGCCGAACGACGCAAGCCATGGACGCCAGCTCTTCAAAGGAACCAGTTGCCGGCGTGCGACTAAGCCAAGCACATCCCACAATCCCAGCCATGCGCTTTCGCCCGCTTCTATCAGATCGCCCAGAACCACTTCCCGTTCCTCGCGCTCCAGCAGGTACGCGGCAACCTCCACAAATGACCAGCCAGCGCTCGTCATAAGCTGCTCCCATTCCGGTTCGCCACCCATGACGCGCCCCGGCTTACCCGAATGACTGCATCGTAGAAACTCTTCGCCGCCAGCACACCTTCGGGCGTCACACGAACCATGCGCTTAGCGCGTCCGCCTCTCTGCGGCGTAGCGTCGCTCATCCAGGTCTTGAGCAGACCTTTCGTCTCCAGACGGTCGATGGTCGTATAGAGAGCACCTATCGAGCACTTGCGGCCAGTGCTCTCTTCTATCTCTTCCCGAATCGCTGCTCCATAGGCCTTGTCTCCAAGTCCAGCAGCCGCAGTGATCAACAGGTACTCGAATTCGCCAAGCATGATTAGAGTCACATTGTGATGCTAATCATGCTTGGCGTCAAGGCAATATTCTGCCGAGCCTGTTGAATGGAGTTTCTCGTATAGGTCAAGGCGCATTCAAATATGCCGCACGAGATATCGCACTTGCTTGTCGGTTGACAAATGGCCTTCGCCGACCTGCGTGAATCCCATCTTTTCGTGGAAGACATCCGATGAGAGATTGGGAGGAACTTTATTGACCTCACAACCTACGAAATCATATTCCCGCTGAGCAGCCCATTCGATAAGGTCGGCATACAGCGCTCCGGCAAGACCCTGACGGCGCGAAGTAGAGGCAACCACGATGCGGTCGATATAGACAAAGTTTCTATATCGCTCTCGGAACCAGTTGAAGTTGCGATTATCGTATTTCGCACTAGGATCGAGCGCGAGGAGGAAGGCTTCTGCAGGTTTGACCCCGCGTGCATAACAGGCTTTTTGCATCAGAGCGTTTAGCTGAATCTCATCCAGCCACGAGGTCTCTTTCGCGTGAGCATTATTCAATGCGAGCAAACCCGGTAAGTCGAGATCGGGCAAGGGTACAATCGTCCTCTTGTTCATTGAAATGTCTGTGATCCCTTTCTTTGTCCTCTGTCTCGTGCATGTTCGTCCCTCCTCGTACGATATTCCTCTCTCGCGTTGCACAGCAGACCACGACGAAAACTGATTGTGTTACGCCCCAATTGGTGGTCTACTTATTCGCGTCTATCGTCACAAACTTCAAGTACCAGTAAGCACCACCTTCCCCCCCTAACGAAATTTATGTTCCAGTGAGTGACCCAGCATGAAACTCAGAACGTCTATCGCTCTCGCAGCTGTCTGCTCTTGCCTGCCATCCATGCTTTACTGCCAGAAGCAAGCCACTCCGCCAGCACCGCCGGCTGCCGCGCCATCGATCCTGCAGGAATACGATCAGGCTCTCGATCAGATCGCCGAAAAAGCCATGCGCTCCGTCGTCGAGATCGATGTCACAGGCTACGGCGTCCCCGAGCACGACGACAACAATTCACAAATGCTGCAGCGCCAGCGGTCATTGGGTTCCGGCGTCATCGTCGATCCAGACGGATACATCGTCACCAACAACCATGTCGTAAACGGTGCAGTGCGCATTCGCGTCATTCTTGCGCCCGCAACCGTCGAGATGGTTCCCTATCACACCTCGCTCGCGCGCCAGCAGCGAGTATATGAAGCGAAACTCATCGGTACCAATCGCTATGCCGACCTGGCCGTAATCAAAATCGAAGAAACGAACCTTCCCTTCATCCCGCTACCGGATGAGCAATTTCATGTCCGCCTCGGGCAAACGGTTCTGGCCATCGGCTCTCCTGAAGGTCTGGATCACACCGTCACCAAGGGCATCGTCAGTGCCGTAGGAAGACAGCCCGAACTCGACCGTCCCATGGTCTACATTCAGACTGACGCGCCCATCAACCCAGGCAACAGCGGCGGCCCATTGATCGACCGCGGCGGCAATCTCATCGGCATCAACACCTTCATCTTCACCTCCGGCGGAGGCAGCGAAGGTCTCGGCTTCGCAATCCCCGAACCCATCGTGCGTTTTGCCTACAACGAGATCAAAGCACACGGTATCGTTCGTCCCATCACGATCGGAGCCCACGCACAAACCATCACGCACGATCTCGCCACCGGCCTCAAGCTCCCGCAGGATTGGGGCGTCATCATCTCCGACATAGATCAAGGCAGCCCCGCAGAAGCCGGAGGTTTGCGCGCCGGCGATGTGGTCACAAGCATCGATGGAATACCGATCGATTCGCTGCCCAAGTACACTGCATTTCTTTATCTTCACCCAGCCGGATTTCCCATTCAGATGCAGGTCACGCGGAGTGGCCAGACAGTCACCGCGGGTATTACGCCTGCGGAAGCCCCGCCAACCGTCGAAAATCTCTCCGATTTCATCCACCCGAAGACAGACCTCATCGCATCACTCGGCATCTTCTGCATCGACCTCAAAGGACCGCTGGGTACCGCGATCCAAAGCCGCTCCGGGACAGGAGTGATTGTGGCCGGGGTGCTCAGCGGTGAGCCGGCAACCCTTGCCGATCTTCAAGTCGGAGACGTCATCCGCTCCATCAACGGCAAGCCAGCCACTAATACAGAAAACTTACGACAAACATTGGCAGGTTTCAAAACTGGTGACGCTGTCGTCTTCGAAGTCGAGCGCCAGTCCGTCATTCAATATGTTGCCTTCGAAATGGAATAGGGTATCTCGTTACACTCGACCATCCAAAGAAGGTCACACCTCTCAACTCTCGGGCTACTGGTCCGTTTATATGGGAGCAATGTGACCTCTTGTAGTCTAAAATCTCTGACATCCTTGTTGATCTCGCCCAGCACTTCGAATCAAGGTCATTCTGCACTTCCGTCTAGCCCAGTTGGAGTCAGCTAGCCACGCGTCGTGGGTGGAGCGACGGAAGCGCCGCTAAGTGAACCGCGAGGTACAAGGTAAAGCTGATTGCTGACTGCCGCAGTTTGAGGCCAACTGCTCGCGATACGTTCTCGCCATGGACGTACGACTGGGTCTCGCAGGTGTCGAGCGCCAAGGTGGCCTATGCCGAGATGTCTACAGAAGGCAGGATGGCTGGTCAGCATCGGCCTGATGCTGTGGCTTATCACCGGCGTATGTGTACCAGCGGTTTGGGCATCATCTCGCCAAATAACGGGCTTCCATCATACGAGGTGGACCTCGGATGATGGCCTTGGTGCAGTTTTTGATGTCCAGCAAGCTGCTGATGGATATCTGTGGCTCACCACATCGACTGGGGTCTTCCGCTTCGACGGAGTCCGCTTCCAATCCATAGAAGAAGTAACGAACGGAGCGGTAGAAAACAGCCAGATTCACTCGGCCTTCCTGTCATCTTCCGGAGGCGTCTGGCTAAAGACGCGGGCTGCCGGACTTCTCTTGTGGAAAGATGGTCGGCTGAGCGTATATACAGACAGGCGCTGCACTCCGGCCTTGCAAATGGAAGGGCTGGCCGAGGATCAAGATGGGGCTTTATGGATCCAAGGATCGGCTGGTCTCTTTCACATGCGAGGGTCGGTATGTGAGCAGGTTGGTGCAGAACACGGATACCCCGGTGGTTTTCCGGCAGCTATCCTGGTTGACCGTAAGGGAACCGTCTGGGTGAGGACGCTTGCCGGTGATCTTCTCTTTCTGCCACGGGGACAGTCCAAGTTCCAACGCCTTCCATATGCCGCCGGTGCGATCTCCGCTGCTTTCGTTCTGGCCGCGCCTGCGCACAACGCCTTTCTCCATGAGGCACCGGATGGCGCAATCTGGCTGTCGGACGATTATGGCCTTCGCCGCGTGACCAACGCAGCAGGTGCTCCTGTCGTCTCATCCTTACCCGGCAAAGAGCGCAAAGAAAATACTCAATTCGGAGACTTCACTTTCGGCGCCGACGGTTCTCTCTGGGCAACATCCGACAAAGGCGTGCGGCGATTCGACCACGTCGAGCGGTGGCAAACGCCCGTAGCGATGGCAGATTCTCCTGGGGAAAGATTCACAACCGAGCAAGGACTCAGTTCCAACACCGCATGGAAAGTGTTGATCGATCGAGAGAGCAGCATATGGGTGGGAATGAATGCGGGCCTCGACCAGCTTCGACGCACCACACTTACAGCACTGGTGCTTCCACAGACTGAAGAGCATGATTTTGGCGTCGCAGCCGGAGATCAGGGCTCCGTATGGATCGGAAACAGGAGTATGCCCCTCACCCGTGTTGCCGACGATGGCAGCATAACGACCTTCCCTGAGACTCATGGCACCGTCTGTCTCCGACGTGATCGCAATGGAACGATCTGGTCGGCTGGCGGAGGTGACTCCCAACTTTGGCGGTACTCCGCAACGGGGTTAACGTCTCTTCACTACCCCGAAGAGGAAGCAGGTCCCGTCATTTCGCTCGCAGTCGATCGGAACGGTGACCCGTGGATCTCTACCGCGATTGGCGGAACATACCATTTCAGCCATGGCGTATGGAGCAGACAGAACGAAACTCTCGGTAAGAGGCCCGGCATCATCGGCGCCATGACCGGTGATGACGCTGGAAACGTCTGGTTTGGATTCTCGAACAACCTGGTCCGGTGGGACGGAAGTGATTATCAGAGATTCTCATTCCCGAACGGCGCGCGAGGCGTCTCGGAGAGTACGATGTCGGTCCGGGGAGACCATGTCTGGCTTGGAGGATCAGGCGGAATCGAGCTGTTTACACAGGGTCATTTTTATCTTCTTCATTGGATAGATCAGGGTCTGCCTGGGAGAGTATCCGGCGTAGTGGAAACGGAGACCGGGGAGCTTTGGGCGAACGGATCCTCTGGCGTCACTCATGTCTCCGCTGCCGAGTTGGCGAGGTGGCTCGGCGACCCGACCTCCGCGATTTCCGCAGATCATCTCGCTGCATTGGATGGGCTTCCTGGGTACTCAGCAGAGAGGATTCCAGAGCCATCGGTTGCGGAGTCGCGCGAGGGCCGACTGTGGTTTGCTACAGCCAAGGGCGTCGCCTGGCTCGATCCGGCGAAGCTCGAGGAAAATCGCAATCGTATACCGCCTCCCGTGATGATCACCGCGATCCTCGCGAATGGAAAAACCTACGCGGTTCCAAACAGCCTCAAGCTTCCTGCGCATACAGACAAGCTGGAGATCGATTACACCGCCCTGAGCCTTGCCATTCCCGAGCGCGTGTTATTTCGCTACAAGCTCGACGGTGTTGATAACGAATGGCAGGACGCTGGCACACGACGGCAGGCTTTCTACACCAGCCTGCCTCCGGGGCATTATCGCTTTCACGTGATCGCCTGCAATAACGACGGCGTATGGAATGAGTCCGGCGCGAGTCTGGGCTTCGCACTTGCGCCGGCCTATTACCAGACATGGTGGTTTACAGCCCTATGCGGCCTTGTCGCTGTTCTCATCTTGCGGTGGCTGATCCGTCTCCGCATCCGCAGCATCACGCATGAAATGCAATCGCGCCTCGCAGAGCGGCTGGCGGAACGAGAACGCATTGCGCGTGACCTGCACGACACCCTGCTGCAGAGTTTTCAGGGCTTGATGATGAAGCTTTACACCTTGACTTACGTCCTGGACCGGCCAGCCGCAGCACGCGAAAAATTGGAAGGCCTCCTGGAGGAGGGCCGGCAGGCCATCGACGAGGGGCGGGATGCGGTGCGAGGGATGCGCTCGTCGACAGTCACCCAAAACGACCTAGCCCATGCCCTCGCCATGGTCGGAGAGAGACTCGCGGCCGAGCAAAATGCCCAGAACCCCGTGGACTTCCGTGTGACGGTCGAAGGAAAGCCGCGAGATATGCACCCGATCTTGAGGGACGAGGTGTACCGCGTTGCCAGTGAGGCCACACGCAATGCTTTCCGGCACTCAGGGGCGACGCGGATTGCCGTCGAAATCTGCTATGACCACAGGCAACTTCTGGTACGCATCGAGGACAACGGAAAAGGCATCAACCCGAAGGTTCTGGATTGTGGAGGACGTGAAGGACACTACGGCTTGACCGGGATGCGCGAGCGCGCAAAACTTGCAGGCGGCAAATTGACTGTCCGGAGTAGACTCGACTCGGGTACGGAAATCGAACTAACAATTCCTGCATCCCTCGTATACGCAAAAACGTCTTAGTCTCAAATGAAGAGCAAGGCACCAAGTGGCCGGCGGAGGCACTGAAACTAGCCGGTGGCACGCGTGAGAACGTGAGATTCATTCCTTGCTCCGCGATAGCCGCCAGACTAGGATTCCCTGGTACCCCCGAGCGATTATGAACGACCAAATACGTGTTCTCAGTGTCGACGATCATCCGCGCATGCGCGAAGGGATTGCCATGGTCATCAATTCCCACCCGAACATGCTGATGGTCGCGCAAGCATCCAACGGACGCGAGGCGATCGAATGTTTTCGTGAACACATGCCCGATGTCACCCTCATGGATCTCAGGCTCCCGGACATGAGCGGCATCGACGCCGCCGTTGCGATTCGGACGGAGTTTCCAGAAGCGCGCATCATCATTTTGACTACGTTTGATTCCGACACCGATCTGCGGCGTGCCATTGCAGCAGGGGCAAGCGCTTTCGTGCTTAAGAGTGCGCCTCCGGGGAAACTCTTGGAGACAATCCATCAGGTCCACGCAGGAACGCAGAGTCCGGATTGACGTAGAACCCGACCTTTCCGACGGATCAGGGCAGCAGGCCAACGCGCAGCAGCAAATCCTGGAAGCGCTGATCCTTGCGAAAGCGATCAAACACAGGATCGACCCCGAGATACGACATCCACACGGCATGATCCTCATAGGCAGCATTGAGCCACTTGAAGGTTTGCTCTTTGTTATTGAGCGCAGCATAGATTTGCGCAAACCCATAGGGTGACACATAGCGCTCGCGAGAAGTCTTTTGCAGCTGAGCAACAATCCGAAGGGCTTCAGCCTGCTTCCCCGCCACAGCCTGAGCGACTGCCACCTGAGCCAGATAGAGCGGGCTGCCTCCAGAAAGCCTGGCCGCCAGCTGTAGTTCAGAGAGACCTTGTTTGTGCAACCCTGCCTGCACGTAGCTGTCACCGAGCAGCAAATGAGCTGCTGCGAAGTTTGGGTCCAAAGCAAGTGTTTTCCGGCTCTGCTCAATTGCAAGGTCATATCTGCGCGCGAGATAGTAACGCAGTGCTACCCAGGTGCCGATCATGAGGTTGAGCGGATCGAGTTCTAATGCCTGTCTTGCCTGGAACAGCGCCTCATCGTGCCGCCCCTTTATCGACAGATAGTCTCCATACCAATGATGCGCATTTGCATTTTGAGAATCCAACTGCAGCGCGCGTTTGAACTCAGCCTCTGATCCAGGCCAATCCCATCTGTGGTCAAGAAGCAGAGCCAACGAGGCATGGGCCTCAGCGGACTGTGGATCAAGTTCAATCGCTTTGAGCGCCGCTGAATGGGCCTTCGGAAGGGCTTCGTCAGGAGACACGAAACCGTGCCAGGCCAGTCCGCTATTGCAATCCGCTAGTCCGGAGTAGGCTGCAGCGTAGGCAGGGTCTTTTTCTATTGCTTGTTGGAAGTAAATCGACCCCTGCTGCAGGCCGTCGCCAGTCCGCTTGTTCCAGTAATAGCGGCCCTTGAGGTAAGCGTCATGTGCCTCCGGATCAATGTGCTTTGCGCTCGAAAGTTCGGCTCGCGCAGCAGGGGTGAGTACAGTTCTGGTTTGAGACGCGATCTCTCGCGCGACATCGTCCTGCAGAGTGAGGACATCGCCGAGCGGCCCTTCGAAGGACTGTGCCCAGAGATGCTTGTCGCTCCGGGTGTCGATCAGCTGGGCTGTGATGCGCACACGATCCCCAGATCGCACAACCGATCCTTCGACAACGGCATCGACATTGAGTTCGCGCGCGATCTGGGCCAGCGGTTTCTGCGTGCCCTTGACCTGCATCACGGATGTCCGCGAGACGATGCGCAGGCCGGGAATTCGCGCCATCTCGGTAATCAGCTCATCGGTCATTCCGTCTGCAAAATATTCTTCCCTCGTGCCCGGAGACAGATCGTTGAGGGGTAACACGGCAAGCGAGCGGATCGGGGCTGCCTGCAGGTGGTGGTGCCGGAACCATAAAGGGGTGATGGCGATCAGGATCAGGCAGGCAATCGGCAGAAGCCATCGGAGCTTTGGAGTCCTGGGTTTATCGGTTGGCAAAACTGCCGGACTTGATTGCAGAACCGCGGTCGCGTTTCCGTTCTGCTCCGGAAGAGAGTTCGGAGCCTGCCCCGGCAGCATTTCGACAGGCGCGATGAAGCGGTAGCCCCGGGTGGGGACTGTTTCGATGATCTTCGAATCCCGGCTGCTGTCGCCCAGTTCACGCCGCAGGATGCCGACCGTCCGGGTTAGCGTGTTTTCTTCGACGAAGGTGTTTGGCCAGACGGATTCCAGCAGTTCCTGCTTGTCCACCAGGTGCCCGGCCCGGTTGACCAGCAATGTCAGCACGCGCAAGCTCTTTGGTTCCAGTGCGATGCGCTGGCTTCGTCGGCTCAGGGTGAAATCTTCCTCACTCAGTTCGAATTCAAGGAACCGGTAGCTTGCCATCGCTCCCCGCAGAACCTCAGGAAAACCTCACAAAAGCATAACTCGGAAAACAACGACTTCGCACTGTAGTTGAAGCAATCTTGAGCGCATTCGATGGGCGGTCCTGACGGGAAGGAAGTCTGGATTCCCAGACCACGATCATCAGGAAGGTCAAGCAACAACCAGGAATTTAGGAGGGATGACGATGAAAAGGATGAAAAGGATGAACAAGATGATTCCACTGGGGATCGCTGTAACAATCCTCGCGTGTGCCTTCGTAAGAGACGCCAGAGCGCAGGATCCAATCACCGCCTGGAACGAGATTGCCGAGAAGGCGGTGAAAACCGCCGGAGATCCGCCGCCTGTTGCGGCTCTGGATTTTGCCATCGTCCACCTGGCGATCTACGACGCCGTCGAATCGATTGACCGCCGGTACCGTCCGTATCACGCCTTTATTCGTCACGCGAAGGGTTCGCTGAGCGCCGCAGCGGCCAAGGCCGGTCACGACGTGCTGGTAGGACTCTTCCCCATGCAAAGCGCAACATTGGACGCGGAGTATGAGAACTTTTTGACGGCGAACTGGATTGATTCCTCTGATCCGGGAACGAAGGTAGGCACCCAGGCTGCGGCTGCAATACTGACGCTGCGCTCGAACGACGGACGTAATCCTCCTAACCCGCCACCCTTCCTTGGCAGTGATGCAATCGGCCAGTGGAGACCCACGCCGTCACTCCTGCCCGGGCCGCCGCCTTCACTTGCGCCGGGACTCACTCCCTGGGTAGCACATGTAACGCCGTTCACGATGAGGACCGACTCGCAATTTCGCGTTGGGCCGCCGCCTGATCTTTCCAGCGAAAAATGGGCGACAGACTATAACGAAATACAATCCGTGGGCTCCCTCACAAGCACCACGCGTACTCCTGAGCAGACGGATATGAGCTACTTCTGGGCCGACAGTGGGCCGATACTGTGGCAAAACGCCTTGCGCTATCTCTCCACCAGGTACCTCAACGACATCGGCGACTCGGCTCGCATGTTTGCCTTGGCGGATACGGCGCTAGCCGATGCCCAGATCGCCTGCTGGGATGGCAAATATCATTACACCTTCTGGCGGCCAATCACCGCCATTCGCCTGGGCGATCAGGACGACAATCCGTCTACCAATGTCGATCCAGACTGGCAGCCGCTTATCAACACGCCTAATTTCCCTGAATACCCCTCGGGTCACGCCACAATCAGTGGCGCGATTTCCTATGCGCTCCGGCTCTTCTTCGACACCGATGTGCTGTATTTCGAGATGACCTCGACGACCGCGCTGGCACAACAGAAGACGCGCACGTTCTACCGCTTCTCGCAGGCTGAGGACGAGGTCGTTGATGCACGCGTATTCTCAGGAATTCACTATCGCCACACTGACAATGTCTCGCGGATAATGGGCCGTCGTGTTGCGCGCTGGTCCTTCGAAAACTATTTCCAGCCGCTCTGCGATCAGCGCCACAGGGACCATCGCTGGGAGAGGG
Organism: Acidobacteriota bacterium; assembly: GCA_013285705.1. Taxonomy (GTDB): domain Bacteria; phylum Acidobacteriota; class Terriglobia; order Terriglobales; family Acidobacteriaceae; genus Alloacidobacterium. Next base: position 53,570 of record JABDHA010000004.1, on the reverse strand, counting down.
CAGATCCATGCGACACGCGAGAACGGCATCCATGAAAAGCCAACGAGAGAAACAGCAGAGGGTCAGGAGCCCCTGGGATTACTGAGGCTTCTACGCAGGTGAACCATGCCGATTCGACGCGCCATGATTGCACCGTCGGATTGCTGGCCATCCTCAGTTTGTCGTGGCCAGCATCTGGACAAGAGCCTTCTCTCCCACTTCTAGTGGGGAGCACAGGCTCCTGTTTCAGCAGCGTGATGGCTTGACTCACATTAAGGCGCGGGTGCATAGCAAGGGTACGACCTTACTCTTAGACACTGGTTCAACTGTCACACTGCTTTCGCGGAGGCTGGTTTCAACGCTGAAGCGCATTTGTTGGAGACTTCCAATTCGCTGACGCAGAAGGCCTCCTCGGAAACGATGTTCTGAGCCTGTTCAAATCCGTAACCTTTGACTTCAAAAGCTCCATACCCATTCTGGAAGACTGCTGAACCGCCGGGCTATCAAGTTACCTCCGTCATCTTCCTCCCCGCAGGTGGAACATCTATATTCTCCGGAGTGTTCCCTAATTGCTTATTTCTAGTGCGTATTCTTCCACGCACTGAATCGCCATCTTCCACTACCGGCGCTTACACTCTTTGAGCCAATAGTGCTTCTTCCTTGAAATTCAACACACGTAACTACTAGATCGCTCGCTCCTGGGCGTGGAGGTGTACATGTCATCTGCAGAATCCCCCCTCGACATCATTACTCATGACCTTGCAGTCCCAACCCTAGAACTAGGTCTTCCCAGCATTCAGGAAATCGCGCAGGCAGAACCTAAGCCATTTCCCACTCGACCCGACGCTCCTGCCTCGACAAATGGCGAATTGTTGAAGTCTGCTCCGGAGCCATTTTTCTCTACTCCGGCTGTCGTTACAACGTCTGAACGAGTACAAGCTCTAGACGCTTCGCCGTTTGAGGGTGTCGGTCGGCTTAACTTTCAATGGAGAGGCAAGTCATACTTTGGTACTGCGTGGGCAGTGAGTCCTACAGGCCTTATTACTGCCGCGAGTAATGTTTGCGATAAAGAGAGTGGAGAGCCGTGGACATCCATTGAGGAAAGAGATTGGTCAAGCGATGTCCTCTTTAGGCCTCAGTACAATGACGGGCGATCTGCTGGAACTTACCGGATTAAGAGAGTCCATATACTGCGTGGATGGACGGAGGAGGCACAACGATGTATGACCTTGCCGTGTGCATTACAGATCAACCGATGCATCTCCCCCCGCTTCCCATTGCCGCAAATATTCAATTCCAAGAGCGCTCAGTCTACACATCCATTGGATACCCGGGGCAGCCTCTCGGGGGTTATGACTTCAACGGAAAAGTTATGTGGCGGAGCATGGGAGACTATTTAAAAGGAGTAAGTTATCAGCACTATACTGTAGGCAGTATCCTTTCTCAAGGAGCTAGCGGTGGTCCCTGGTGGGTCAAGATAAGCGGTGGCTATTATGTGAATGGGTTGACCTCCCGTGGAGGAGCAACAACGAATACGTCTCCCTATTTTGGTACCGGACTTGTGGAGTTATATAGGAAGGCTATTTCCTAAAGGATGTTTCCTCTGTTTCTATACGGGCATTCCATGGAATGCCCGTATCTTATGTCTGAGCGATTGACTTCGGCGAAGAATCCGGAGACGCAATGCACTTGGACTGCCGGCTCGGCATTTCGGGCTGCTAGGTTTCAGGGAATCCAACACGGCGCAACAGATCCTGGAAGCGCGAATCGGAGCGCAACGGATCGAGGCAGGGATCGATTTTGAGATAGGTGAGTCCCTTATCGCGCGCGGAAAAGGATTTTTCCAGCCACGCAAAAGCCTCATCCTTTAACCCGAGCCCAGCGTAGATCAGTGCGATCTCGTATCGGCCCACACCATCCTTCTGCACTTGTTCCTCCAGCTGCCGGACCCTCGCGAGCGCCTCGTCGGGACGTCCCATACGGGCGTACGCATTCCCGGCGTGGCCTATGGCATGGGGCCGACCTCCGAGTTGACGAAATTGCTCAAGCGCCTGCTGATACATCCCTTTTTCGACATAAATTACGCCGAGCGGAAAGATCGTTTCCAGAGGATTGGGGCCCATCGCGTTCGCCCTTTGAATCTGAACCAATGCTTCGTCATATCGCCGCGCATAGTAATACGCGAACCCGCTGCTCATCAAGGAACGGCTCGACACAGGATCGAGTTCCAGAAGCTGTTTCAGCTGCTCGATTGCGTCCTCTAACCTGCCGACGCGTATCAGGTAGTTGCCATAAGCCGCGTGCGTGGACGCGGAGCTCATATTCAGCTCGAGCGTGCGCTTCATCTCCCGTTCGCAGGTCGCCCAGTCCCAGCTCAGATTCAGAACTGCAGAGGCAAGCTCAGCGTGGCCCTGAGGGAAAGCATCATCGAGTTCGATCGCATTCACGGCGGCAGCCTTCTGTTTTGAAAATGCCTCCGAATACGACATCCAGCCCGCTTCGCCGAGCCAGCCGTAAGCGTTTGCCAGTCCAGCGTAGGCAGGTGCGTAGTCGGGGTCCTCTTCAATGGCCCGCTGCATGTAGCCAGTTGCTTTTTGTGGATCCCCGGTAGTCAGAGAATGAAGGCCCAGCAGGTAAAAGTCCTGCGCCTCATTTCTGACCGAGCGCGGACGCGCCAGCCGCGCCTGTTCCTGCGGTGTCACGTTGACGCTGATCTCGTCAGCAATGGACTGCGCGACCTCGCCCTGCAGTGCGAGCACGTTGGTCAGGTCGCGCACATAACTGCGCGCCCATAGATGTTCGTCCGTGCGCGCGTCGATGAGCTGTGCGGTAATGCGCACCTCGTTGCCGTCGCGCAGTACCGATCCTTCGACGACTGCGTCCACTGACAGTTCTCGCGCGATTTCGGGCAGCGTTTTCTTTGTATTCCTATAGGTCGTTGTCGAGGTCCGGGAGATGACGCGCAAAGCGGAAACCTGCCCCAGGTCTGAAATCAACTCATCGGTGATGCCGTCAGCAAAGTAATCCTGGTGCGGGTCGCCAGTAAGATTCTCAAGGGGAAGAACCGCGATCTTTCGAATCGAAGAGTCCGGCACGCCTCCGTGCCGCCAGAAGCGGAAGCCGGCGTAAATCGCAACCGCCAGAACAGCCGCTGTAGCAGCGAGCGAGAGAATGACCCAGCGTGGAAAGTGATGTTCAGGCTTTGCCGCGTCTTGCGGGAGCGTTTCCGCAGCCGGGACCGCAGCAGGCTCGGAGGCAACCTCTGGGGTCTCGAAGTAGAACTTCGGAACGTACGATCCAGCCAGAAGCTCAATGCGGATGCCCGGCGGCTCTGCCGCTTCCCGGTAATACTGTCCGAGCTTCTTGCGGACTTCAGTCGCCTTCACCCGCACTACAGCGTCGTTGGCCGTGTCATAGTCGATGGGGCGCCCGAACATTTCCGCGCCGATCATGCGCTCGCGCAGGTTGTCCAGGCGACCAGCCAGGGCGTGCTCCACAATCAGCTGCAGGAAGTCCTGGGCACGCTTGCTCCCGGCGAACGCGGGGCTCGTGAGCACGTCTGCTAGATGATGCCGGACCTGATCCGCACGTTCCGGACCCAGCTCTTCCGGCTTCGAGAATGGACCAATTGCAGGCATTCCTCCTCAAATCAAGCGTCTGAGTGGAATGTATCACAGCAAACGGTACGGCAAACATCCACGGATGCCCTGTGTAATCCCATGAAAATAAACAGAGTCGCTGTTGGTACGCAAACAAACAGTTCCGAACATTGCGGCACAGTACGACGGAGTGTTGCTATCACATCCAGACGGTTCTACCCCGGTCGATGATAGAGACGAGGACAAGCTCGCATGCCGGGTAAAACTTCATCAGCAGGGAAACGTCTAACGGCCTCCTCCCCCGACCGACGTTCCCTCTCTGTTTCAGTGATCAGGATGGATAGCCTGATCCTTCCGGGGCGCAACCACGTCCCCGGCTGAGAGCAGTGACTGAGAGGGAACATCTTTTTTGCCAAACTCCTTCGTGGGTCAGAGGAACCGTATCACTTTGTTCTTTTTCCCGATTGTGCCGATGATTCGATGATTAGAGAGGAGTCTGGTTGGACACTTTAAGCCCAGTGCAGCGGCCATACACAGCAGCCAGTCGCCTGGGCGACTGGATCGAGGGTCGCGTCCCATCCGTTCCCGGTAGATCACGCTTCCTGGGCCTCCAGCCAATCTTCAATCGACAGGGAGATATCTATGGCTACGAAGCCCTAAGCCGGTCTACCTACAACAACCGCTTTACAGGCGATTCACGCCATGCGACGCATCGCATCGTGACAGATTGGCTGCTGGACGACCTCGACCGGCTCACGGCGGGTAAGCCGGTATTTCTCAATTGCACGCGCGAAGATCTGGCCGGTGATCTGATGGCCCTGCTGCCGGTACGGATCGTGGTTGAAGTGCTCGAAACAGTTCTGGTGGATGAATGGGTAGTCGACGCCTGCCGCCGGCTAAAAGCCTTTGGCCACAACATCGCGCTCGACGACTTCCAGCTCGCTGTCGACGACAGCGGCCTCCTTGCATTAGCTGACTACGTCAAAATCGACTTTCAGCTCTGCGAAAAAGATCAGAGAAAGGAAATGGTGGAATATCTCGCGAAAAAGCCCGTCCGGCTTATCGCTGAAAAGATCGAGACGCGCGAGCAGTTTCGCTCAGCTCTCGAAGAAGGCTTCCATCTGTTCCAGGGATACTACCTGGCCCGCCCCGTTCTGCTGTCCAAAGAAACAATACGCAGTCGCTGGTTCAACCATCTCCGTCTGCGCTGGCATTCACGGAAACGCCGCAACCGTTGGCAATGACGCTTTACGGAAACCGGCTTCCACCAGAATTAAGCGCCGCGAGGCGCCAAATCCATTCTGTTCGTCGATACATCGATCCGTTTCAAAATCATTTGCCTTCCTGATATCCTTGAGGATCGGGATAAGGTTGTTCATATGAAGGCTATCCGCCTGATTGACTCGCTTTCCGAAAACTCGGCTGCCTTCTACATCAGGTAGAGCACTTGTCCAATCCATTCGTTGAACCATCGACCCCTGATTATGGGTCGTTAATTTTATTGAAACTAAAAAGTCATCATTAAGAGAGCTATGTCCAAGCAACAATTCCAGACCGAAGTCTCCCAGCTCCTGCAGCTGATCGTTCACTCTCTCTACTCTCACCCGGAGATCTTTCTCCGCGAGCTCATCTCCAACTCCTCCGATGCGCTCGACAAACTACGCCACCTCACCCTCACCGAAGACACGTACAAGGCCCTCGTCGGCAATGGCATCGACTCGCCGCGCATCGACCTCGAGCTCAACGAAGAGAAGAAGACCCTCACCATCTCCGACACCGGCATCGGCATGAATGAGGAAGATCTCATCTCCCACCTCGGCACCATCGCCCGCTCCGGTACCAAAAACTTCCTGGCACAGCTATCCGGCGACGCACGTAAGGACTCGAACCTCATCGGCCAGTTCGGCGTCGGCTTTTACTCCGTCTTCATGGTCGCCGACAAGGTTGAGGTCATCTCGCGCAAGGCCGGCGAAGAGACGTCATATAAGTGGACCAGCGACGGCAAAACAGGCTTCGACATCGAAGAAGTCTCCGGCACCGATGCCCGCAAGAGCGCCGGAACCACCGTCCTCATCCACTTCAACGACGAAGGCGCCCAATATGCCAACAGTTGGCGCCTGCAGGAGATCGTCAAAAAGTACTCCAACCACATCGCCTTCCCCATCTTCCTCACCTATGACAAGAGCGAATGGAATGCTGAGAAGAAGGAGTCCATCAAGACTCGCGTTACCGAGCAGATCAACACCGCTAGCGCGATGTGGCAGCGTTCGAAGTCCGAACTCAAGGATGAGGACTACAAGGAGTTCTACAAATCACTCACCGGCGACTGGGAAGACCCGCTCTTCTGGTTCCACACCCGCGCCGAAGGCACACTCGAGTACACCACCCTCTTCTACATTCCCGCCAAGGCTCCGCTCGATCTCTATCAAGCCGACTACAAGGGTGGCGTGAAGCTCTACGTCAAGCGCGTCTTCATCACAGACGACTCCAAGGACCTTCTCCCGCAGTACCTCCGCTTCGTCCGCGGCATCATCGACTCCGAAGACCTTCCACTCAACGTCTCGCGCGAGATCCTGCAGCAGAACAAGGTGCTCGCCAGCATCAAGACTGCCAGCGTCAAAAAGATCCTCGGCGAACTGAAGACCATCGCCGCCAACGATCCCGAGAAATATTCGCAGTTCATCGCCGAGTACAACCGTCCGCTCAAGGAGGGTCTCTACGGCGACTTCGCCAACCGCGAGACGCTGCTCGACCTCGTCCGCTTCAAGTCCACGAAAGTGGAAGGCCTCACCTCGTTTGCCGAGGCCAAGGAACGCATGCAGCCCGAGCAGAAGGCGCTCTACTACATCACCGGCGGCTCCGAGTCCATGCTTCGCAACTCGCCCCTGCTGGAGATCTACAAGAAGAAAGGCATCGAGGTCCTCATTCTCGACGACGACATCGACGAGATCGTCTTCTCGACCATCACCAAGTACGGCGACATCGATCTCAAGGCCGTCAACAAGTCCACCACTGGCGACGACCTCAAGGACGAATCCACATCCGAGAAGTCTGAAGAGCTCAAGCCCCTGCTCGAGAAGATCAAGGCCACGATCGGCGAGGCAGTCAAAGAGGTGCGCGCCTCATCGCGCCTCGCCGACAGCCCCTCCGTCATCGTCTCGGACGAGGACGAGCCCTCAGCCCGCATGCGCCAGATGATGCAGGCCATGGGCCAGAAGAACCTGCCCGAGCTGCAACCCACTCTCGAGATCAACCCCGATCACGAGATCATCAAAAAGCTTCTCGCCGACCCCAGCAACAGCAAGGTAGAAGACGCCGCCTGGCTCCTCTTCGACCAGGCACTGCTACTCGAAGGCGTACCGCTGAAAGACCCAGCCACCTTCGTCCAGCGCCTGAACCGAGTGCTGAACCAATCCATCTAAGACGCCAACAACCCGCAAATCAAACGCCTCCCACAAGGGAGGCGTTTGTGCATCGTTGTCCGCATGACGAAGTTGATCAACAGTGCGTTTGAGGTCTCGTCGGAAATACTCGATCGCACTTACCGCGCTTGTGACGATTATCAAAATGGATAGTATAGTTGGATAGTAAGCGCATTCAAGCAGTGCAACCGCTTGAATTGAAAGCGCGGGAGTAGTTCAGTGGCAGAACGTCAGCTTCCCAAGCTGAATGTCGCCGGTTCGATCCCGGTCTCCCGCTCCAGAAATAACAACCGCGCTCAAACCACATTCAGCAGAAGCAGTATGATCACGATGAGCAAGATGAGACCGATGCCTCCGGTCGGGTAATATCCCCAATTACGGCTGTACGGCCATGATGGAAATGCGCCAATCAGCATCAGCAGCAAGATCACAATCAGTACATCGATCAACATCGCTTCCCTCCTGAAAACCTTACAGTTGTCCTCATCGGGAGATGCCTGTTGGGCCGCGGAAAGATGTCCCCAGCAAGGCAGTAAATAGTCAATCGCAAGGTTCCGATTTCCCATCCGGGCCAACAACAAGTTGCCGAAAGCGACGCCGGCTCTGCTCATTTCGCTTCTGCAAGAGCGCGGGCGCGGATAAATATCTTCAAGAACATCGCCTTCGTCAACTTTCCTGTATTCGTGTTTTGCAGCGACGGATGATAGCTCGCCAGCAGCCAGCGATTGTCCGCCAACTTGTATTCCGCGGCGTGCCCGAACTGAAGACCTCCGCGCTTTTCAATCTGCCGCGTGCGGATCAGGTGCGCCACATATCCATCGAAGGCAATCTTCCCCAGGCAAACGACAACGCGGAGCCGCGTCAGCGCGGCAATTTCCTCATCCAGATAGGACGAGCACTGCACCAGCTCTTCCGGCAGAGGCTTGTTGTCCGGAGGCGCGCAGCGGACCACACTCGTGATTTGCGCGTCGTAGAGCTTCATGCCATCATCGCGCGACGTAGCCCGCGCCTGCGAAGCAAATCCCGCCTCATACAGTACTGGATAAAGAAAATCGCCCGAGCCGTCGCCAGTGAAAGGACGCCCAGTGCGGTTTGATCCATGTGCTCCCGGCGCAAGTCCCAGAAGCAGAATCCGCGCCTGCGGATCGCCAAACGAGGGCACCGGTCGCCCCCAATACTCCCAGTCCATATAAGCGCGGCGCTTCTTTACCGCAACCTCGGCACAGTAAATTCTCAGGCGCGCACAGCGATTGCAATCGATGATGCGCGCATTGAGCGCGGCCAGCGCATCTTTGGCAGAGAGTTGTTTTCGGGGCACACCAAGATTCTACTTCCAGCTCTCATCACGTAGAATGGGGGCGCTTGTTTCCCTGGATTATGGCGAAGCAGCGTTTCCTATTTCGCAATTCGCATGAGGTCTCTATCTATGTCTGTTCGTTACGAACGCTATTTGCTGGCCATGGCTGCAGCGGCGCTGCTTCCCTTTGCTGGCTGCAACAAGCCTGCTCCTACACCGCAGCCGGAAAACGCAGCCCAGCCCGCCGCAGCTGTCACGCAAATTGGCGGAGAAGATATCGTCCATCTGCAACGCAAGGCTACATCCAATGGGGCCAAGCCTGAATTTCTCTCTGCAACAATCTTTCCCGGACGCGGCATGAATCTCTTCCAGATCACGGCCAACATCCCCGGCAAAGGAGAGGTGCAGGTACTGGCCTCGCCCTCGATTGAAGATGCAGCCGCAAAACTCAACGGCGGCCCACTCGATGCGAATGGCAACGCGAGCTTTTCTTTCGGCGGCGCATTTCTCGTGCCCTATCCCAACCGGATTCGCGGCAAGCTTTCCGACGATGGCAAAACCATCACGACGGAATGGAATGGCAAGCCCCTCACGCTGCCCGCAAATTTTGCCGGTAAAAAACCAGGAGCAGAAAAGCACGCCATACACGGCCTTATTCTGACGAGCAAAGCAGAAGATGTAAAAACTGAAACCACTGCAGACGGCCAAACTGTGACTGGCGTCATTCACGCGGGCAACTTCGGCGGCTACTGGCTCTCGCAGACCGATCTGAACTTCAGCATCGCGCTGAATGGTGACGGCGTCGAAGCAACCATCACCGCAAAGAATGTCGGCACCGAACCGGAACCGATGTCCATCGGATGGCATCCTTATTTCGCTATTCCCAGCGGCGATCGCGAACACGCGCTGCTTCACGTTCCCGCAGCGCAGCTAGCGGAAGTCAATAACTATGACGACGTTTTCCCCACTGGCAAACTCATTCCGGTCAAGGGCACAAAGTATGACTTCAATACACCTGGCGGTGTGCCGCTCCGGGACAGCTTCCTCGACGATAATTTCTCGCAACTCAAGCGCACCGATGGCGCGGTCGTGGTCGATATCACTGATCCCAGTGCAAACTACGGCATACATGTCGAAGGCGAATCGCCACTTATCAAAACCGTGCAGACCTACGCTCCGCCCGATAAGACCTTCGTCGCTGTCGAAGAGCAGTTCAACTTCGGCGACCCCTGGGGCAAAGAATGGCACGGCATGGACACAGGCATGGTCACGCTAAAACCTGGTCAGTCCGTTACCTGGAAGTGCAAGCTGGCGCTGTTCACACCGCCTCCAGCAAAGTAGTTCTGGATCGTCCTACGAGGCGGATGCAAAGCGTCCGCCTTGATTCACAGCTTCTGCAACATCAGGCTGCAGAAGCCAGATCAACGCCATTCAAAAATTTTTGCGCGACTCAGTCCTAAAAATCGCGTCTTAAACTATATGGCAACACTTGCGCGTGTGCGCTGTCTCTGCTGCGGTTTCAAAACTCTCGATCTTCCTGATTCGCTCGGCCTCTGCCCGGTCTGCTGGTGGCAGGATGACGGACAGGACGACAGTGACGCGGATGTCATCCGGGGAACGGTCAACGGCGAGTTAAGCCTCACCGAGGCCCGTAACAACTATCAACTTTACGGTGCTGCGCATCCTCGTTTTGTGAGCCACGTGCGAAAACCACTGCAAGCTGAGACATGAAGCGTCCGCTAGACCTTCAGCTTCCTGGCAGAGCCATGATCGTAATGTCCTCTGCTACAACGTAGCCACCGATCCCATAAGAGGGTGAAAGCAATAGCTTCCACCTGCCTTCACTCTCTTCAAGATGCATATCAAATAAAATATTTTGACTGCTAAAGTCATCAAGTTCTAGATCGGATACGTTATTAAAAATGAATTTGAGATCAGGGCGATTTTTATAGTTTGGATTTTCTGCCAACCGCACAACAAGATGCGACTGCCCTTTTCGGGCTAGATGGATTTCAAGCAACTCAGCATCATGAAAACTAGGCCAACATCCAAAGTGTTGTTCCAGCATGTCTATGCTACTTGGGGTGGCCTCGGCCATTACTTTCTTGTCCATGCTTTCCCTTTTGAGCTTGATCCCTTATCCACCATAAGTGCAGAGGCGATCCATCAGGATCGCGCTTGAAAGGCGCACCACAACCGCATGCACAGCCCTGGCGCCCGAAGGGCGCGTGTCGCCGGGCGCCTAGCCCCGTTTGATCTTCTTTGGAAAGCCACATACCATAAGAAGAGACCGTTCTATGTTGCATCACAGGGCTGCATCACAGGTGCCACAGACCCCCTTGAAAACTGCCCTTTTCTGCACTTGAGCGACGACATTTGGAAGGCATTACGTTGAGTTCAGCAGACACATTAGAAACAACTCCGAATCCCGAGGCCAGTACTGCTTCCGCGCAACCGGAGCATGGCCACGACCACGACCATCATCATGATCACGAGCATGGCCACGAACATCATCAGCACGGTCCCAGCCTGAATCCCGAATGCACCCGCGAAGTGGAAATTGAAATTCCTGCCGACGAGGTATCGCGCGCATTCCGCACGGTGACGAAGCGTTATCAGAAACAGGCCCGCATTCCTGGATTCCGCGCCGGGAAAGTACCCGAATCGCTCATCCGCACGCGCTTTCATGACGGCATCCGTCAGGATGTCGTCGAGTCGGTGCTGCCCACACATTTCCGCGAAGCAATTGATAAGGCAGAGCTGAAGCCGATCTCGCAGCCCCAGGTCACCGACCTTCAGCTGGAAGATGGACAGCCGCTCAAGTTCAAGGCCGTCTTCGAAATATTGCCCGCCTTCTCGGTCGACGGATATCAGGACGTGAAAGTCCCGAAGCCTGACACCGACCTCACCGACGCTGAAGCGGACGCCGAGCTCGAGCGCATCCGCGATTCCCGTTCCACCATGGAGCCGGTTACGGAAGATCGTCCTCTCGCCGACGGCGACTGGGCGCAAATCACCTTCCGCGGAGAATTCAAGGGTGAAGGCGAAACAGCCGAAGCCGAGCAGCAGCCCGTTACCGGTGACGATGTCATGATCGAAGTTGGCGGCCAGAACACGCTGCCTGCCTTCAATGAAGCGTTGCGCGGATCGAAGCCCGGCCAGCAGCTCAAATTCGAAGTCAGCTATCCGGAAGATTTCGGCGAGCGCCGTCTCGCCGGCAAAACCATCTCCTACGATGTCGAAGTCAAGGCCATCAAGAAGAAGATTCAGCCTGAGCTGACCGACGAATTCGCCAAAGAGCTCGGCGAATACGAAGGCATCGAAGACTTCAAGCAGAAGTTGAAGGATCATCTTGCAAGCGACAAGAAACGCAAGCTTGAAGGCGAGACGCGGGACAAAATTGTCGAGGCATTGATCGCAAAGTATCAATTCCCCGTTCCTGAGTCGCTCGTGCAGCAGCAGGTGGATGCCCGCCTCGATCGCGGTCTGCGCGCCTTGGCGCAGCAGGGCATGCGTACGGAAGACATGCGCAAGCTCGACTTCAACCGTCTGCGCGAGGCGCAGCATGATTCGGCCGTCAATGAAGTGAAGGGTTCTCTGTTGCTTGACCGCATTGCGGACGAGGAAAAAATTGAGGTTACGGACGCAGAAGTAGATCGCGAGCTGGAAATTCTCTCGCTGCAGTCGCGCGAGCCACTCGACACTTTGCGTCATCGTTTGACGGAGGACGGCAGTCTCGCTAGAATCCGTGAACAACTTCGCAGAGAAAAAACAGGCAGCCTGCTTTACGAAAAGCTTGCCTCATAAACGTTTACGTTCTGGCCGGTGAATCGCGAGAAACGCACCGGCCCCACCTCCGCACTATCCTTAAAACGGAGATCCTAAGCGGCTCCGGGGAGTGAGAGCAGTATGGCACTGGTCCCAATGGTCATTGAGCAGACGAATCGTGGCGAACGCGCCTACGACATCTATTCCCGTCTGCTTCGCGACAACATCATCTTTCTAGGAACGCCGATTGACGACATGATCGCCAATCTTGTCATCGCTCAAATGCTTTTTCTCTCCGCCGAAGATCCGGAGAAGGATATCCAGTTGTACATTAACTCCCCCGGCGGTTCGATTACCGCTGGACTGGCCATCTATGACACAATGCAATACATAAGGAACGATGTGGTGACTTACTGCATCGGTCAGGCGGCCAGCATGGGAGCATTCCTACTCATGTCGGGAACAAAGGGCAAACGTTTCGCCCTGCCGAACTCGCGCATTCTGATCCACCAGCCCTCCATGGGTGGACTTTCCGGTCAAGCGACCGATATTGATATCCATGCGCGCGAAATTCTGCGCATCCGTGAAATTACCAATACCCTGATGTCCAAGCACACAGGACAAACGCTGGAACGCATTGAACGCGACGTAGAGCGCGACTTTATCATGAACGCCGCACAGGCCAGGGAATACGGCATTGTCGACGAAGTCTCCGGGCAGGCTCCGGATTCAAAACTCAACGTCGCGGCGGACTAACGAGTTGTTTGGAGCAGCACAACGATGAAAACGCGCACGGGATCCGACGACGCTCTTCGCTGCTCGTTCTGCCATAAATCGCAGGACGCAGTCGCTAAACTGATTTCTTCGCCCAGCGATTACCCGCGCGCGTACATCTGCGACGAGTGCGTCGCCGTCTGCAACTCTATCCTCGAAGACGACCGCAGCGAAGCCCAGGCCGGCGCTGCGCCCGCGCATCTTCCCAAGCCGCTTGAAGTCCGCGCCTTCCTCGACGAATATGTCATCGGGCAGGACCAGACCAAGAAGAAGCTCGCCGTCGCCGTCTACAACCATTACAAGCGCATCCAGATGAACCGGACGCGCGGCAACGATGTAGAGCTCGCAAAATCGAATATCCTGCTGGTCGGTCCCACCGGCAGCGGCAAAACCCTGCTTGCCCACACCCTGGCCAAGATGCTCGACGTTCCATTCGCCATCGTGGACGCCACTACTCTGACGGAAGCGGGATATGTCGGCGAAGATGTCGAGAACATCATCCTCAAGCTGCTTCAGGCCGCAGACGGCGATGTAGCCCGCGCGCAGACCGGCATCATCTACATCGACGAAATCGACAAGATCGGACGCAAGGACGAGAACCCCTCCATCACCCGCGATGTATCCGGTGAAGGCGTGCAGCAGGCACTGCTCAAAATTCTCGAAGGCACCGTTGCCAACGTGCCGCCGCAGGGTGGCCGCAAACATCCGCACCAGGAATTCACGCCCGTTGACACTACCAATATTCTTTTCATCTGCGGTGGTGCCTTTGTCGGGTTGGAGCGCGTCGTCGGGCGCCGCGTCGGGAAGAAGGCTCTTGGCTTCAAGACGCTTACGGAGAAGGAGAAGGATCAGGCTGAGCAGGCTGGGTCCGTTCGCGCGCAGCGCGATGCCGAGCTTCTCCGCCAGGCTGAGCCACAGGATCTGATCAAATTCGGTCTCATCCCCGAATTTGTCGGACGCCTCCCGGTCATCGGCATTCTCGATGAGCTCGATGAAGTCGCGCTGGTCGAGATTCTCACCAAGCCGCGCAACGCGATCCTCAAGCAGTACCAGAAACTCTTTGAATATGAAGGCGTTCGACTGCTTTTCACAGAAGAAGCATCGAAGTCCATTGCACAGGAAGCGCTGCACCGTAGAGTCGGCGCGCGCGGTCTGCGCATGATTCTCGAGGAACTGATGCTTGATTTGATGTATCACCTTCCCAGCAACAAGAAAGTCAAAGAATTAGAGATCACCGCTGAAATGGTCAAGAAACGCGATCTCTCCATCACCATGCTCGAAAAGGCAGGCTGAATTCTTAGCAGACAGAAAGACCCCGCGCTTCTCTTCAACACGCTGGCATCGCGCCCGCTGCAATGGAAAAGTGCGGGGTTTCTCTTTTCTTACGCGTTACCAAAAGCGCACCCGTTTTGTTCCCTCTTGAGTCGAGATGAGTTACAGTTCATCTAACAGGGATAGAACTCCAACTGTGCACGCGACAGAGCGAAAGGGATGATGTGACCCAATCCAAAGAAGTAAAAGAGAAAAACGATCTTCGCAAACTCCCGATGATGCCCATTCGGGATATGGTGATCTTCCCCTACATGATGACCCCGTTTGTTGTGGGTCGCGAATCCAGCGTGCGCGCTCTCGAAGAAGCGCTGAACGGCGATCGCAAAATCTTTCTCGCCACGCAGCATGACGCTCGCATCGATGAGCCGAAAGCCGACGACATCTTCACCGTCGGCACCGTTGGCAATATCGTGCAGAGCGTCAAGATGCCCGATGGCAACATCAAGGTACTCGTCGAAGGATTGGAGCGCGCCAAGGCTGTCGAGCTCAATGACTCCGACGGCTTCTTCGTCGCCACCGTGCGCACCTTCAAGTCCGATCTTGAAATCACCTCGCAGATCGAGCAGCTCACGCAGCGCGTCACTTCCCTCTTCGAGCAATACGTCAAGCTGCAGCAGTCGCTCAACTACGAGACGATGATCGCCGCCGTTCGCACCGATGAGCCGAGCAAACTCGCCGACACCATCGCCGCGAATCTCCAGCTGGAAATTCCGGAGAAGCAGGAGCTGCTCGACATCTTCGACCCGGCAGAGCGCCTGCTTCGTGTTGCCGATGTGCTCGACGTTGAAATCGAAAAGCTCAACATGGATCGCAGCATCCAGTCGCGCGTCAAGCGGCAGATGGAGCGCGCGCAAAAAGAGTACTACCTCAACGAAAAGATCAAGGCCATCCAGAAGGAGCTGGGCCGCGGCGAAAAAAGCGAGTACGACGATCTGAAGAAGAAGATCGAAACCGCAGGCATGCCCAAGGACGTGCAGGAGAAGGCCATCCAGGAGCTGAAGAAGCTCGAAGCAATGCCGCCCATGTCCGCCGAGTCCACCGTCTCGCGCAACTATCTCGACTGGCTCCTCGCCGTGCCATGGAAGAAGAAATCCAAGGAAACGCGCTCCATCGACCGCGCCGAAAAAGTTCTCAACGAAGACCACTACGGCCTCGAAAAAATCAAAGACCGCATCCTCGAATTCCTGGCCGTGCGCCAGCTGGTAAAAAATCCGAAAGGCTCGATCCTCTGCTTTGTCGGACCTCCGGGCGTCGGCAAGACCTCGCTCGGCATGTCGATTGCGAAAGCCACCGGCCGCAAGTTTGTCCGCATGTCCTTAGGCGGAGTGCGCGACGAGGCGGAAATCCGTGGCCATCGCCGTACCTACATCGGAGCCCTGCCCGGTCAGATCATCCAGTCCATGAAGAAAGCCGGAACCAAGAACCCGGTCTTCATGCTCGATGAAGTCGACAAGATGGCCTCCGACTTTCGCGGCGATCCATCTTCTGCGTTGCTCGAAGTCCTCGACCCCGAGCAGAACACCACCTTCCAGGATCACTACCTCGACGTCGAATATGACCTCTCCGAAGTCCTCTTCGTCGCCACAGCCAATGTCCTGCACACCATTCCCGCGCCGCTCCAGGACCGCATGGAAATCCTGCGCCTGCACGGCTACACGGAAACGGAAAAGCTCGAAATCGCCAAGCAGTATCTGGTCAAAAAGCAGCGCGACAACACTGGCCTCACCGAGAAAAACATCGTCTTCAGCGACGACGCTCTGGTCGAAATCATTCGCGGTTACACCCGCGAAGCGGGCGTCCGCAACCTTGAGCGCGAAATCGGCAACGTCTGCCGCAAGGTCGTGCGCCGCGTCGTCAAAAACGGCCTCAAGCATAAAGAAGAGATCACCGCCGCGAACGTCGCCGATTTCCTCGGCGTAGCCAAGTTCCGCGACTCGCAGGTCCACGAAAAGAGTGAAGTCGGCCTCGTCACCGGCCTTGCATGGACAGAAGTTGGCGGCAGCATTCTTCCCGCCGAGGTTCAGGTCCTCGACGGCAAGGGCAAGCTCACCCTCACCGGTCAGCTCGGCGACGTAATGCAGGAATCAGCGCAAGCGGCGCTTTCCTACATCCGCAGCCGCGCCGCCCACCTGGGTCTGCCACGCGACTTCTACCGGAACATCGACATCCACGTCCACGTCCCCGAAGGCGCCATCCCCAAGGACGGCCCATCCGCGGGCATCACCTTAGCCACAGCACTCGCCAGCGCACTGGCCAAGATTCCCGTCCGCCGCGACATCGCCATGACGGGAGAAATCACCCTGCGCGGTAAAGTGCTGCCCATCGGCGGGCTCAAAGAGAAGCTCCTTGCAGCTCATCGCGCCGGAATCTTCGAGGCCATCCTTCCCCGAGACAACGAGAAGGATCTGGCCGACCTGCCGGAGAACCTGAAAAGCGCCATGAAGCTCAACTTCGTCGACTCCATGGACGAAGTGCTGCAACTGGCTCTAGAAGGCCCGTTGCCCGAGCTAAAGGAAGAAGCTCCAGCAGCCTTGGCGAATGTCCCGCCGCCCTCCGTCACACCCGAACAGCGCCCGCATCAGTAACAACCCACGCAACGCTACATAGGCCGTCATCCTGACTGAATCAGGATGACGGCCTGTCCGCAATTGGACACTTAAATTCGCTTCCGAACACACATTCCGGTACATGCGACAAGCTTTCCTGCATAAACCTTGCAAATAAACAGCTTACCTCGCCCAAACTTTGGTCTGCGAGATGCTCCTATTTCTTCGACGAGGTACGTTCCATGCATTCCCTCCTGCAGGATTTCCGTTTTTCCTTGCGGCAACTGCGCAAGTCTCCCGGCTTCACGCTGACGGCCATCCTGACGCTTGCCTTGGGCGTCGGCGCAAACGTGGTCGTCTTCAGCGTGCTCAACGGACTCGTCCTGCGCCCGCTGAACGTTCCGCAGCCGCGTAGCCTCTTCAACGTCTCGCGCAAGCCTTATGGCTGGGACACGCAGTCCTACCCCGATTACCTCGACTACCGTGACCGAAATAAAACCTTCAGCAGTATGGCCGCCTACAGTCTGGGCAACGCCGGTCTTACCATTCCCGGTCCGGATGGAAAAAATTCGGGTGTCACGCAAAACTGGGGCTACGAGGTTTCCGGCAATTATTTTGACATGCTCGGCATCCAGCCCGAGTTGGGCCGCTTCTTCCACCCCAACGATGAGCGCGGCCCAAACTCCGCTCCCTATGTCGTCGTCAGCCATGATTTCTGGCACGACCACCTCAATGGCGACCCGCATGCCCTCGGCACAGTCATTAACCTCAATAAGCATCCGTTTACCCTCATCGGCGTCGCGCCAAAAGACTTCCACGGAACGGAACTCTTTTATTGGCCCGACATCTGGGTCCCCATGGTCAATGAGCAGCAGCTCGAGGGCGAGGATTACCTCCATCAGCGCGCCAATCATGAGATTTTTCTGCTGGGCCGTCTGAAGAACGGAGTCAACCCCCAGCAAGCATATGACGACCTGAACACCGTCGCCGGTCAGCTGGCCAAAACCTATCCCGACGATGATGGTTTGGACGCACGGCTGGTGAAGCCGGGTCTTATGGGCGACAGTCTCGGCGGTCCCATGCGCGCCTTTCTGCTGGGCATCATGCTCATGGCTCTGCTGGTGCTGCTGGCGGCTTGCGCCAACCTCGCCAGCATCTTCGCCGCGCGCGCCGCCGACCGCAGCCGCGAGCTGGCCATCCGTATGGCGATTGGCTCCACCCGTTGGCATTTGGTGCGGCAGCTTCTGGCTGAGTCCATCATCGTAGCGCTCATGGGTGGCGCTATCGGAACCGTCCTGGCGGCCTCTCTGCTGCAAGCCCTCAGCCACTGGCAGCCCATCGTGCAGGTACCACTGCACGTGGTTGTCGCACCCGATGCGGGCGTCTATATCGTGGCCCTGCTCCTGTCCCTGATCAGCGGCATATTCTTTGGAGTTCTGCCGGCACGGCAAATCTGGACCATCGAAGCGGCACAGGCCATGAAGACCGGCCCCATGGCCGTGACCGCATTCCACCGCCTCACCCTGCGCGACGTGCTTCTTGCCGTACAGATTGCGATCTGCACACTGCTCGTTACCTCGTCTCTCGTGGCTCTGCGCGGCATGATGCGTTCGCTCCACGCCAGCTTCGGCTTCCATCCGCAGGGAGTCACCTTGGTTGACACCGACATGGAACTTGCCGGCTACAGCGATCAGCAGGCACTCCCCGTTCAAAAACGCATGCTCGAACAAGCCGCGCAGATCCCGGGTGTTCTCTCCGTGGGAACCATCAATCACCTGCCTCTTGGCGTCGTTCACAGCGACCGCTCCGTCTACCGTAAAGAAACGACCGACTACCGTAGCTCCAACAGCATTCTCGACGCCATCGACAGCAAAATTTCCCCCGGCTATCTGCGCGCTGCCGGAACCCGTCTCCTCGCCGGGCGTGACTTCACCTGGCACGACGATGAAAAAGCACCGCATGTCGCCATCGTCAACGCAACCTTCGCCCACATCATGTTCGGAAACAGCTCGCCCATCGGACAGTCCTTCCAGCTGAAAGATAAGGATTCCACTGAACGCGAGCTCTATGAAATCGTCGGCGTCGTCGAAGACGGCAAGTACCGCTTCCTGACCGAGGAGCAACAGCCGGCCATGTTCTTCCCGCTGGCTCAAAACAACACGACAGCCACATTCCTGGTTGTACGCTCGCAGTTATTGCGGACAGACGTAGCGTCCACGCTTCAGCACCAAATCACCGGGCTCGACCCCAGTCTGCCCTTCACCATCCACTCCTGGTCCGACTCGCTTGAATTTGCCCTCTTCCCGTCTCGCGTGGCCTCCGCAGCCCTCGGCGTCATGGGTCTGCTTGCCGCCATGCTCGCCGTCACCGGAATCTTCGGCATGGCCTCTTACAGCGTCAGCAAACGTATGAAGGAGCTGGGCATCCGCGTAGCTCTTGGCGCTCAGCCCCTGAAGGTCATGCATGCAGCGCTCGCCCGTCCTGTTTTCCTGCTTCTTGGCGGATCGATCGCCGGTCTCATTCTTGGCATTCTGGCAAGCGGCATACTCGCGCACATCGTCTTCGAGGCCACACCACGCGATCCGCTGGTACTAGCTGGAGTCGTCCTCACCATGATTCTGCTGGGAACCGTCGCAACCGCCGTTCCCGCGCGGAGAGCGCAGTCCGTCGACCCGGCGCGTCTGCTGCGCGAAGAGTAGCCATGGAACGCCTGTCAAGGGGGCGAGCTTGAAGTATACTGCTTAATCGCTTGATGCAATTAGAGATATAGCTTCGGAGATTTGGCATAGCATTTCCGGAAATTCGTTATAATAGAACTAGTAGGAACAACAAGCCCACAGGCGCGAACTGTGGGCTTTTTGTTTTGTCTAAATAATTTGAAATCTTGACTTTGCGTCTAACGCCCGCTCTTTCAATACTTTACAAAATTGTTTCTCGAACCACTTTGTTTTGAAAGACTTGCGCACCCTGGGGGAGGAGGGGGTATCCCCATCCACGGGATGTGCCAAAAACCGAAGCAATCTTATGGTTGGCTGATCTTGTGCGCCGTCTCCACGCCATAGATAGGCAAGTTGGAATCATCCAGCAAACCGATCTGCTTTAAGACCGACGCCTGGTCCCAGTAGATATGCTCATGCGCAAGCTTTCCGTCACGAAAGCGCACAATGGCAACCAGCGGAATCTCTACCCGCCGGTTCGTCGGAGGAACACCGGGCAGCATCCAGGGCATCTCCTGCGTATGTGTGAACGAGAAGATCATCTCGTCCACCAGCTGGTCTTCGCCAACTGTACGCGAGATCGGAGTCAGTGCAGTATCGGGAGGCATCGAAGGTATAAAGTCGCGCCCGTAAAATTCGCGCAACGCAGCTTTGCCGGATCCACCCGTCATCACCGGAATATGGTTCACATACGCATCTTCGACCATGGTCGCGAGCGTCGCCTCCACATCGCGTGTGACGAATTCATCCCGTGTGTGCTCTTCCCACAAACTGCTTAAATCGGCCATGCTCGAGATTCTATCCGCGTTCTCAGTAAAGACAGCAAGCTCAGATCAACTCGTTACGATCTCAGAAAAATCAGCAATCGAGGAGAAGCCAATAAGCACCTTAGCAATCAAAGCCAATCGATTCTGCCGCACCGCAGAATCGTCCACCATCACCATCACCTTGTCGAAGAAGAGATCGACATGCGGACGCAGCGTAGCAATCTGCTCCAAAGCTTCCTGGTATTTGTGCTCGGTCCGCAGTTTTTCGACAAGAGGAGCCAGCTTGTCAGAATGCTGGTACAGAGCAAGCTCCGCAGGATCGGTGAGCAGCACGTCGGATACGGCTTCGTCTGTCGCAATGCCCTTTTCCGATGCCTGCCGCCCGATGTTCTTCATCCGTTTGAACGCAGCCGAGATCGCGGCAAAGTCCTCAGAGCCGCGAACCGCGGTCAGCGCATCAGCGCGAGCCATGGTGTCGCGAACATCATCGAAACCAGCAGCAAGCACCGCGTTCACCACGTCGTAATTGAAGCCGCGCACATCGCGCTGATAGAACTCAACTCGCTCCCGGAAGAAGGCCGTCAGCGAATCCGACGAAGCAGCCTTCGCAGCGCCTGCGGCCATAGATAGATCAGAGAACGTCAATGGCAGCTCCGACTCAGCCAGAATCTTGACCACTCCATTGGCAGCACGGCGCAGCGCAAACGGGTCTTTCGATCCCGTCGGCTCAAGCCCGATGGCAAACATCGCCGCAATCGTCTGGAAGCGGTCAGCAAGACCAAGAATCTGCCCTTCGACTGTTGCCGGAATTGCGTCGTCGGTCGAAGCTGGCGTGTACTGCGAATAGATCGCCTGCGCCGCGATCTCACCCAGACCTTGAGCACGAGCATAAAGACCGCCGACGATGCCCTGCAGCTCGGTGAACTCCTTCACCAGCTCCGCAGTCAGATCGGTCTTAGCAAGCTTCGTAGCCCGCAGCAGTGAAAACTCTTCTACCTCGACGCCATGCTGCTTCACCATCGAAGCCAGCTGTTCGACAATCTGAAGGTTCGCTTCCGTCTTGACGAAGTAACTGCCCAGATCCTTCTGGAAAGTCACCGACTTGAGCATCTCGACGCGATCCACCAATGGAATCTTTTGGTCGAAGTCCCAGAAGAACCGGGCATCGCTGAAGCGCGAACGCAGCACGCGCTCATTGCCGTGGCGAATCACGGCAATTCCCTGCGCGTTCGTCTCGGTATTGAGCACAGTCAGAAAATGCGGTGCCAGCTTGCCCGCAGCATCCTCGACCGCAAAGTACTTCTGGTGGTCGCGCATCACCGTGACAAGCACTTCTTCCGGCAAAGAAAGATACTCAGCCTCGAAGTTGCCAAGCAGCACCGAAGGCCACTCCGTCAGATGCGTAACCGTATCGACCAGCGCCTCGTCTTCTCTCCATCGCGCACCAGCGACCGTCCGCGTCACGTCATCGAGCGCCTTGCGGATACGATGACGACGCGCCTCGACATCGACCAGCACCTTAGCCGATTCAAGTGCCGCAACATATTCCGCAGGCTTGTTGATCGTAACCGCATGCTCGCCATGCAGAATGCGGTGGCCATAGCTGAGATTGCCGGAGTGCACCCCGGCAAATTCGACCGGAACAATCGCATGATCGAGAATCGCCAACAGCCACTTCACCGGACGCACAAATCGCTCCGGCTTGCCCGCGCGCCAGTACATGTTCTTGGGCCAGTAGAGCGCCGCCAGCTCTTTAGGCAACTGCTCGGTCAGAACATCCGCAGCCGAACGCCCTTTGCGCAGCACAGTCGCCGAAACATACTCACCCTTGGCGTTGGTGATCTTCTGCAACGCCGAAACTTTAACACCGGCCTTCTTCGCAAACGCCTGCGCAGCCGGAGTCGGCTCACCATTCTTAAACGCCACGCTCCACGACGGCCCGGTAAGCTGCTCTTCCGCATCGGCCTGCGCGGCAAGCACACTGCTTACCAACACAGCCAAACGCCGAGGCGTCGAATAGCTGCCGGTAACAGCAGTCGTACCCAGCAGTCGCTCACGGGTAAGCAGTTCGTTCACGCGGCGGGCCAGTTCGACCTGCGCGGCGGCAGTCATGCGCGCGGGAATCTCTTCAAGTCCAATTTCAAGGAGAAAATCTGGCATCGTCTATTTCTTCTGACTTTCTTTGGCGTCCTGCTGCGCAGCGTAGGCTTTGGCCACTCCAACGGCAAGGTTGCGAATGCGCGCAATCACGCCCACGCGCTCCGTTACCGAGATTGCGCCGCGTGCGTCGAGCAGATTGAACAGGTGTGAGCACTTCAGGCAGAGATCGTAAGCCGCCAATACCGGAAAGCGCTTCAGCTCCACCGCAACATCTTCATCCGGCTCGGACGCTCCATCTTCATGCAGCAGACGGTCGTGAGCCTTTTTACCCGGCTCCAGCTTCTTCAGATCGTGGAAGCTCGCGAGCAGCGTCTGGCACTCGGCCTCGTACATGCGCAGATGCTCCCAGAGCTTGTCGACCTCTGCCGCCTCAAAGTTATAAACCGAGAACTGCAGCTCTTCCTCAAACCGTACCTCGCCATACGTCACCGCGCGCCCACTTATCGGATCGCGAGCCCAGACGATGTCATAGATCGAGTCCACATCCTGTAGGAAGGCCGCAATGCGCTCCAGTCCATACGTAATCTCACCAGAAATCGGATCGAGATCGATGCCGCCGCACTGCTGAAAGTAAGTGAACTGCGTAATCTCCAGGCCATCGAGCATCACCTGCCAGCCAATGCCCCAGGCGCCCAGCGTTGGCGACTCCCAGTTGTCTTCCTCAAACTTGATATCGTGCTCGCGCAGGTCGATGCCGATTGCCTCTAGCGATGCAAGATACACATCCTGAATATCCGACGGCGGCGGCTTCAGAATCACCTGAAACTGCGTGTGCTTGAAGAGCCGGTTCGGATTCTCGCCATAGCGCCCGTCCGCAGGACGCCGCGAGGGCTGCGCATAGGCGATGTTGATCGGCTTCGGCCCCAGCACGCGCAAAAATGTGTCCGGCGACATGGTGCCTGCGCCCACTTCCACGTCATAGGGCTGTTGCAGCACGCATCCGCGCTCTGCCCAGAAGCTTTGCAGGCGAAACAGCAACTGCTGAAAAGTAAGAGGTACCTGTTTGGTAAGAACGGGGGCTGATGCCACGTGTAAATCTCTCTATAGACTGAATTAGGTGCTGGTGCGATTCTAAATGATCGGAAAAAGCCACCGCCAAGACGCGAAGGACACCAAGGTTTCTCAAGTTTCACCACGGAGAGCACAGAGTACGCAGAGACTTCGTTTCCTCTGTGACAAAAGAATTTTCTTTTGCGAATCTTGGCGTCCTTGGCGTCCTTAGCGCCTTGGCGGTAGCATTCCTACCCACCCAGCTTGGCCAGCGCCACCGCCGTTGTCAGCCTTCGCTCCAGATGCCGCTCCAGCCCCTGAATCGCAAATCGCCTCAGATCGGCGGCACGGCTGCGCGGCCACGCCTCCTCAGAAAATGCCGCCATAGGCTGGCGAAAGATGCGTATCGCGAGCGCCTGCGACTCGGGCGAGAGGGTGGAACCAGCCAGCCGCTTGTGCTCGATGCAGACCAACCCATCCGCATGCGCGTGCCAGTACGCAGGACGACCGGCGAAGGGCTCACCGCCAACCGTGCAGCGCATGACATCCGGCATCCAGCCCATGAGCCGGAGAATCCAGAGCGCAAAATAAGTCACTGGCATCCAGATGTTTTGCGTGTGGGTCTGCTCCAGAGCCGCCAGCAGAAGACGAAAGACGGCATCGTGCGGATCACGGTCGGGAAGAATTTCTTCCAGCACCTCGGCATAAAAGGCAAGCGCCGCCGCACGCGTGTAATCCACGGAATTGGAGAGCGGCGAGGCAACAATTTCAAAGGAATCAAGGCGAACCAGCTCCTGCCGGGGCTTCTCGGCATAGTTGGCCAGCACGTGCGTCATCGGCTCCAGCGCGCCTCCAAAGCGGCGACGGCTCTTGCTCGCCGACTTGGCAATGCCCTTGATCTTGCCCTGGTCGCGGGTGAAGAGAGAGACGATCAGGTCGGCCTCGTGAATGGGCCATGTGCGGAGAACGACGGCTTCAGCCTGATGAACGATCACTCAAAGGCAGGATAGAACAGAAATCACTCGATTAAGAATTGAGCGGTTGTCCGTTTACTTTACCTACGGACTCAACGGTCTCGAACTCGATCACTGTCACTTTCTTCGGAGCGCGGAAATGATGATACAGACGCGCCAGCCATTGCCGCTCAGGCCACGGCTTCTGCAGCAGTTCCCGCACTAACTGCGACTCATCCCAGGGCACATCGTGGTATCCGCTCCGCAGAAAGTGGCTCCGTGGATTCCAGTCAATCGCCTGCGGAAAAAACGCGACGGTCTTCTCTTCTATGGGAGCTTGTGACGACGTGATCGCCCGATCCGTAAGCTTCATGCATAGCAGACCAGCCAGATCCATCTGATCAGGTCTCGCCAGATGGCCTAACTGCGTGCACCGCGGATTCATCTCGATAAGCCACGCGGATCCCGTTGCGGTCTCCAGCATAAAATCCAGCCCATAGAATCCAGTAAGCCCCAATTGCCGGGTTAACAGTTGAGCAGCATTGGCGATCTCTGCATGGTCGATAAAGCTGACGATGTTCGCCGCTCCGGTCGCGCCCTGCGAACTTAGAACCTCGACCCCCAACATCCCCAACAGCTCGCCACGCCAGCATGCCAACATTGCATTTGCTGGACGCCCCGCTATAAATTGCTGGATTGTAATGACCGGTGTCGACTGTCGGCGCCAGCTCCAAAATGCCAGTGGGTCGCGGTTCACCAAAGACCGCTTCAACGCTGTCCCTACGCCGTGCGTCTGCGCCAGTCTGCGAAAAGCCTCGATTCCCTCTTGCTCCGAGTGGACAATCTCAACCCCTTCGCCGCCCCATGAGCCATCCAGCTTCAGTACCGCCGAAGAAGACGCCGTGTTGCCGAACCATGCTGCAACATCGTCCTCAGACGCAACGCGGCGTGTCTCAGGGATTCGAATCGACAGGCTTTTTGCCAGCTCCAGCAGACGTTCGCGGCCGTTGACAATTTCAAACGCTGAGACCGCGCCAAGAGAAAATTCAATCAGCGGACGAAGCGATGGATTGCGTGCATGAATCTCATGCAGTTGCCACACTACTCGGTCATCGCACGGAATAACAATGTCCGGCTTGGCATCTTTCAGAGCTGCTTCAAGCGCTCCAATCGAATCCAACCGGGAGTAAGAATAGAACGCACTAATACTTGTCACGTGGCGTAACATGTGACCGCGCGGACAAACTGCCACCACCCGGCAGCCATAACTGGCCACGCGCATCGCCAGGCGTGCGGAAAGTGGCCACCATACCGAAGCCGCTAAAAGTACTACGGGTTGCTGTGGGTTACTCAGAAGTTATTCGAGGATACTAACCATAAGTGAAAACCTCAAGCAGCTTTTTATATCCATAGGTACCTTTCTATTGAGTTACTTATGCGGGATTTTATAAATCGGAAAAAGGCAGTAATGTGAATGTAGAAAAATATTGTTGTTGAAGGAGTATTGCGTGGGCTCACCGGTTGTTGATGTTGCTATTCTCGGAGCTGGCCCGTATGGGTTATCGATTGCCGCCCATCTCGGCAAAATGGGTGTGCCTTACCGCATCTTCGGACCGCCCATGCAAAGCTGGCAAAGCATGATGCCGAAAGGCATGCTCCTGAAATCGGACGGTTTCGCATCCAGCCTCAGTTCCCCGGACAATTCTTTTTCTCTGGAGCAATACTGCAAGGAGACGGGACAGCCATATGCGCACGTCGGCATACCCGTTCCCATTGAGACTTTCATTGCCTATGGCTTAGAGTTCCAGAGACGCCTCGTCCCCAACCTTGAGCAGGTCTACATCACGTCGGTTAAGCAACATCCCGCAGGCTTCGCACTCGAGACGGAACAGGGCGAAACAGTACTGGCGCGCAAAGTCGTTGTCGCAGCCGGAATCACCCACTTCGCGTATCTCCCGCCGCTCCTGGCCAATCTGCCCAAAGACCTCGTCACGCACACCTCCCATCACAGCAATCTGACTCGCTTCAAAGGCAAAAAGGTCGCCGTCCTCGGAGCAGGCTCTTCGGCTGTGGACGTAGCGGCTCTCCTGCGCGAAGCCGAGGCGGATGTAGAGATCGTCGCCCGCGCAAACAGTATCTCGTTTCACGAGCCGCCCGTGATCAACCGTTCGTTTCTGCAGCGGATCAAGAACCCTCGCTCCGGCCTCGGCCTGGGCTGGCGCTCCCGCCTGTGCACCGATATACCGCTCGTCTTCCACGCGATGCCGCGGAAGTTCCGCTTTCGCGTTGTAAAACGTCATCTCGGACCCGCGCCGGGCTGGTTCGTCAAGGAGAAGATTGTCGGCCGCGTTCCCATGCATATGGGCGTCAACCTCGAGCATGCCGAGGCGCGCGACGGACGGATTCACTTGAAGGTCTCAGCGAAGGACGGCAGCACAAAAGAACTCGTCTTTGATCATCTGATCGCAGGCACAGGCTACCGTGTCGGGCTTACGCGATTGAAATTTCTCAGTGACGGTCTCCGCGCCAAAATTCACGCGGTAGAGGACAGCCCGGTACTCAATCGCTCCTTCCAGTCCTCCATTCCCGGCCTCTATTTCGTCGGCGTAGCTTCCGCCAACTCATTTGGACCTCTAACGCGCTTCGCATTTGGCTCCGAATACACGGCCAACCGCCTCTCCAGGCATCTGGCAAAATCTACGGTAAGCGACACAGTATTGGAGCCGCTTGTAGCCGCATCTGTCTGATCGCAAAACAGACAGATTGCATCGCATCGCCAAACAGGAGGGAGCTAACCGGCTCTTCTGGCGGTCGAAGCTCATTTCAGATTTTGACGATTACCTGGCAGAATGGCTGGCCGCAAGCAGCCTTGCAGCAATAAGCAGGGCGCTGCCATCCAGCAGCGCCTGTCTTTTTATAAAGATAAAATGTATTTATTTCAAAGGTTTACGAGGCGGCCTGTAGCAGGTCGTGCTCGGCGCGCAACCAGTCATGCTCGGCCTGTCCATCGCTAAATCCGCGCTCAGCCCAATATTTCTGTGCAAGAGCGGCAATTTGGTCGTGGGTGGGAGTGGGGTGGATGACAATCGGCTCTGTCGCTTCAACAGCGGTCTTCTTCTTTGCAGGAGCCTTGCGGGGTTTCGTCGTCTTTTCGGCTTTTGGAGCTGCCATTTCGTTGAGATCCTCCTCAAGGATATTCTTATCTATCATGCCAAATTCCTTGGCGATTGAGAAACAGGAAGTCGCCTCGTTCATTGACTAAAAAGGTAACGCCATGCCGGACAAGCCCAAATCCGAGTTGCCGAAATTAGCCTTCGCCAACCAGAAGGTCTGGGAGAAATGGCTGAAAACAAACCACCTTTCCTCTCCTGGAATATGGCTGCAGCTCGCCAAAAAAGACTCAGGCACCTCGTCCGTCACTTACGCCGAGGCCATTGAAGTCGCCCTTTGCTACGGCTGGATCGACGGTCAGAAAAAGAGTCTCAGCAACGAGGCCTGGCTGCAGAAATTCACGCCCCGCGGTAAAAAGAGCATCTGGTCGAAGATCAACCGCGAAAAAGCGCTCACTCTCGTCGCATGCGGCCGCATGCAGGCAACGGGCCTTGCCGAGATGGAACGCGCCAAGGCAGACGGTCGCTGGGAACAGGCCTACGATTCCCCAAGTACGGCAACCGTGCCACCGGATTTGCAGGCCGCTCTCAACAAGAATGCCCGCGCCAAAGCGTTCTTTGCCACATTAGAGGGCCGAAATCGGTACGCCATACTGTGGCGCGTACAAACCGCCAAAAAGGCTGAGACGCGCGCCAGGCGCATCGCCCTGTTCATCGAGATGCTGGAGCGCGGCGAAAAAATCCACCCTTAGGGGGACTCGCCGTCCAGGCACACGCGGGACTGGTCGTCCAGACACACGCGCCTTCGGCGCCAGGACGGATTCCATGCCGACTTTACTACTGCCGTTTTTGAGAATTTCTTCTGAAACTCACATTCAGGGTACAAACATGGCCCGGTGAGCGGGCGAACTGGGCAAGTCAGATAGACCGTGGCAAGTCAGGCAAGGTCAGGCTTTAGCCCTGGACCCAAAGCCCAACCAAATCAGAGGTCAATCAACGCTAAATCAAAGCACGAGGACCGGTACGACTGGCGCCGAAGGCGCGTGTGCATGGACGGCCAGTCCTGTGTGTTGCCGTGTGCGCAGTCCCTACTCCACTTCCTGTTTGGCGCGATAGCCGTCGCGCGCGATGACGTCGTACTTCAGTGGCTTGTGCTTCTCATCCTGCATGCGCAGCGGGTGGCCCTCGTTGTCCACCAGCTCGACCCGCAGCTTACGATAGGTGCCGTCCTGCTTCGTATTGGTGGGGTGGTAGCTCAGCACATACTGGTTACGGATTGAGTCGTTGATCTGGTGAAAAATGTCCGGCATCTCGCCCACAAAGCGCGGGAAAAAGGCCTGGCCGCCGGTCATCCGCGCAAAGGTCGTCATCTGATTGTCAGCCTGCAGGTAGTCGAGATTGCGAATCGGCCCCATCGCGCCTGCGCCATCGGCCATGATGCGCGCCGTCTGCCCGGTGCCAATCGAAAAGATCGTCACGTTCGGCGTGGCTTTAATTTTCTGCAGCACTTTGTCCAGGTTGATCTTGCTGAACGTGTCGCGCCCGGAGGAAATCAGCACGACGTACTTGCGTCCTTCCACGCGGGTCAGGCGGTCGAGCGTCTGGTAAACCGCATCGAAGAGGTTCGTCTCATGCCAGGTGGGGATGGTAAGCGAGTTCAGCGATTCATAAACGAGGCGCTTGTCCTGGGTAAAGTCAGTCAGGATCTGCGTGTGCATGTCATAGGTGACGACAGCGATGTAATCATCCGGCCTAAGCTGTTGGGCAAAGGTATAGGCCGCGTTTTTCATATCGTAAATAAACGCATAGCTGTTGGCTGCAAACTCGACAACCAGAACAGCGGTGATCGGCGCCTGGATGCGCTGGAAGCTGGTAATTTCCTGCGCATTTCCATCTTCGTAGACGCGGAAGTTTTCCTTCTGCAGACTAGGCACAAACTGGTGTGTCTTTTCCAGAATCACGCCCACATCCACGTTAACGACCGGGACATCCACGCGCAGGGAGAAGTTCTGTAAACCCGGCGGGTTCTTCACCTTCGGCTCTGGCGGTGGTGGCGGAGCCTCTTCTTTTTCCTTCTTTTTCGGAATGGCGATGGCGCCATTGTCGCCCCCAGGGCCGCCCGCATCCGGCGCTGACTGGTCTTCCGGCTGCTGACCCTGCTGATTCGGTTGCGTTTGCTGCTGATTCTGCTGCGGCTGTTGTTGCGGTTGCTGCTGATTCTGCTGCGGCTGTTGTTGCGGTTGCTGCTGCGCGGGAGCAACCGACTGGCAGAACACCAGCGAAAGCAACGCTAAGGAAGCGAATATCTGACGAACTCGGGATGCAGCCAGTGGGATCTTCATGCGTGGATTCATTGTGAAACTCCGAGGCCCTCTCCTGCAAGCGTCATAAGGGAACGAAGGTTTCGTTACCGCAAAGGCCAAAATGCTCTACTCTTGTAGACGTGAGTAATCGCTTAAAGGACATCGGCTGGCTGATTTTGTTTAGCGCCACGGCGCTCCTCGGTCAGCCCACGTCCACTTTACCTGTTGCCTTGCCTGCGACTCCACCTCCTTCGAGTGCCGGTTTTTATCCTCTGGAACAAGTACATCGCGGAGTGCATGGCGTGGCGTACACGGTCTTCGAAGGTACGCAGCCAGAGCCGATGGGCGTGCTGATTCTCGGCCTGCTGCATAATGCGCTTGGCCCTGGACAGGACATGATTCTCGCGCGCCTCGAAGGCACCAAGCCCGAATACACCGGCGTGGTTGCAGGCATGAGCGGCAGCCCCGTCTATGTCGATGGCAAGCTGCTGGGTGCAATCAGTTATCGCATCGGCGCATTCAGCAAGGAGCCCATCGCCGGCATCACTCCCATTGGTCAGATGCTTGAAGTCGCGCGCCACAGCACCGATCTGATCGCCGCCAACAACCCGCCGCCGCTTTCCACGCTCACTGCAAGCACTAAAGATGCCTCGCCCTTTTCCGGCGCGAATCAGGACGCCGTCGAAACCACCGCGATTCGTCCCATGGATACGCCGCTCGTCTTCAACGGATTCAGCCCGCAGGCATTGGAGCTCTGGAAACAGCATTCTTCGTCGCTCGGCCTCACTGCGGTCGAAGGCATCGGGGGCTCATCCAGCAATGAGAAGCAGCCGGAGCCGATCATTCCCGGTTCAGCCGTAAGCGCTCTGCTGATGCGCGGCGATCTCGAAATCGCGGCCACCTGCACCGTTACCTACGTCGATCCCAAACAGCTTCTCGCCTGCGGACACCCGATCACGCAGTTCGGCCCAGTCTCCATGCCGATGACGAAGGCGCAGGTCGTGGCCACATTGCCCTCGCCGCTCAACGCCTTCAAGATCGTCAACACGACCGAGACAGTGGGTTCGTTTACGGAAGATCGCGAGTCCGCCATTCGCGGCCAGTTCGGCCAGCAGGCCAAAATGATTCCCGTCACCGTGAAGATCACCGGTGAAGATGAATCGCATGCGTTGGATCAACATTCGTTGAATGAGCATTCACTGCATCTGGAAGTCGTAGACCAGCCGCAGATCACGCCGACCGCCGTCATGGTAGCCGTCTTTCAAGCCTTGATGCAGCGCAACAACTTCACGGCGGAGACCAGCTACCGCGTGCGCAGTACCGTCGATGTCTCCGGATTCCCTGCTGTCCACTTCGGCGGTCTCGTAGCGCCCAGCGAGATCGCACCGGCAAACCTGATGGCCGCGCTGATGGTCGGCGAACGCTTCTCGCGTCTGTATGACAACGCCGCCCGCCAGACACCGATCAACAAGGTAGAGATTGAAGTCGAAGCCATTCCCAAGCATCTGGCTGCCGACCTCGAGAGCGCTCAAAGCACCGCCGCGATTGTGCATGCAGGCCAGACCATCACAATCGAAGCCACCATCCGGCCCTGGCGCGGCGAAGTGCGCAATGTGCGCATTCCCGTCACCCTGCCTGCTGTTTTGGGAGAAGGGCAGATACGGCTCCTCGTCAGCGACGGCACGACACTCGACAAGCTGACGCAGACATCGCGCACGGGCAGCCCCAATCTCGACGTGGCTGCGACCATCGAGCAACTGAACAGCCTTCACGAAAACGACCGTCTCTATATAACGCTGCTCGAGCCCTCGCCTCAGGCTGTGCTCGACGGACGCACCCTCGCAACCGTCCCCATGTCCATGGCCAATGTGCTCGAGCCGCTGCGGCAAAATCAAAAATTAACATTGAGCGGTGAATCGGCAGTGCCCATGGCGTCCATTCCCATCGACAGCATGTTGAGCGGGCAGCAGGTGTTGACACTCCGGGTAGAATGAAAAAGCTTCCCCCAAAGAGAGCCCGGAACCTATGAGCACCATCCCGATCAGCACCAGTCCTCTCAGCACGATTCATGGATATGCTGTACACGCCGCAGGCGCCGAGCTTCTTCCTTTCAAATATGAGGCATCCAAACTTGCCCCATACGATGTGGAAGTCAGGATCACGCATTGCGGCATCTGCCGCAGCGATCTGCACCTCATCGACAACGACGGCGGGTTAAGTAAATATCCGTTTATTCCCGGTCACGAAATTATCGGCACGGTCAACTCTGTCGGCAGCGAGGTCACAGATCTTACCGAAGGTGAGCGCGTAGGCATTGGCTGGCAGGCCGACTCCTGCGGTCACTGCGAATGGTGCCGCAAAGGCGAAGAACATCTTTGCGCACAGAGCCAGCCAACCTGCGTTCATCGCCACGGCGGCTATGCGGAAAGCATTCGCGTCAACGCGCGCTTCGCCGTGAAAATTCCAGACGCATTGGAAAGCGATTCCACGGCTCCGCTATTGTGCGCCGGCATCGCTGTCTATCACCCGCTGCGCTTGCATGGAGTGAACCCATCCTCACGCGTCGGCGTCATCGGCATCGGCGGCCTGGGCCATGTCGCGTTGCAGTTTGCCCGTACTTTCGGCGCGGAAGTGACTGCCTTTTCAAGCACCGCTGCAAAAGAAGCAGACGCGCTCGCACTCGGCGCTCATCATTTCGTGCACACGCGCGAATCCAAGGGCTTGAAACGTCTCGCCGGATCGTTTGATCTGATTCTGTCAACGATCAACGCGGATCAGGATTGGCAGGCCTATCTCACCGCGCTGCGGCCTCACGGAACGCTTTGTTTTGCCGGAGTGCCACCATCTCCGGTTGCGACGCCCGCTTCCTCTCTCACCGGCGCAATGAAAAATATGAGCGGCTGCAACACCGGCAGCCCGGTGCAGATCGCAGAAATGCTGGATGTAGCTGCGAGACACAGCGTCAAAGCTCAGGTGGAGCGCTTTCCCATGGCGAAAGCGAACGACGCCGTCAAACGCGTCCGCAAAAACCAGGTACGTTACCGCGCGGTTCTCACAAGCTAAGATATATCGCTATAGAGCTAGCTGCCCGTCAACTAATTCCTACGCCTAAAGCATGACAATGAGTTTAGAAGTAGTCGTTGAGTATGATCTTAATTTGGCTCGAAACAATATTGATGTTTGCTTTCGCGTCATCTTCGGTACCGTCTCCGGCGGAGCTCACAATCAGCCAGTATTCCGATCCAGAGATGGGAAGAAGCACCACGACAACGATGAGTTTTCCATTCCACGCATGCACGTCTGAGGCGACCTTGATACCGGTCCAACCGAGTGACGGAAAGCCATACGATGTGTTCGTAGCGATCTGGTTATACGCTTCCCCGACCGTACCTGTCCCGAGGCTAACCTGAGTCCATTCCCAGAAGTAAACCATGTTTCGTCTCCTTTACGGTTCAGGATTTAGTTTGTAAGCCAACTCGGACAAAACTTACAGCACCGACTCCATCGATTCTTACTTTCTCCCCGGCGCTGGCCGAAAGATAGGGGAAATTTTAGCGAATCATCTTCGGCAACTAAGGATATTTTGAGCGAGTAGAGTTGAGAGGCTGCGCGCTTGCCTCACCTGTGAATGGTGCACAGGACGAAATCCTCTGCGTGAAAAATATCTTACCGTCTATCGCCGCGTGTAGCCCAGGGCAATACTTTCTCCGGCAAAGCATTTTCTACGCCATCTGAAACGATCATGTATCGGTTCCCGCCGGCATACTTGGCGCGGTACATGGCAATGTCCGCGGCCCGCCAGAGCTGCGTGCCTTCCGTTCCATGATCCGGATACAGCGCGATCCCGATGCTGGCAGAGAGTTGCAGTTCCATCTCACCCACGCTGAATCTCCTCTGGAACCCTGTCAACAGATCGCACGCCACCTTTTCCGCGTCAGCGTTATAGAGTAGTTCGCCGATCACAACTGTGAATTCCTCGCCGCCTGTGCGCGCCACCGTATCCGATTCGCGCAGGCGCGACGTCAGTCTGGCGGCTATCTCCTGCAAACACGCATCTCCGGTCGCATGACCGTAGTTGTCATTGATCTGCTTGAAGCGGTCCAGATCGATGCACAGGATCGCCGCCTTGTGGCTATAACGCGAGGCATTTTCCAGCGTCTGACGCATCCGCTGTTCCAGCAGGAAGCGGTTCGGCAGGTTGGTCAGCGAATCGTGATGCGCGCGATGCACCAGTTCGTCATGCAGGCGCTCACGGTCGGTGACGTCCTGCACCATGAAAAAGCGCGCGTCGAATCCCTCAAACTCAATCGAGTGCGACGATATCTCTGCCTGAAACTGACTCCCGTCTTTTCTTCGCTGGGTCCACGGCCCCGTGACCTTGATCGAGCTATTTTGCTCGGCAAGCATCTTTTCGAGGCCGGGCAGAACCGCCACCTCATGCAGATCGCCCATGGTCATCCGCAGGAATTCGGTTCTGCTGTAATCGTATTGCCGCAACGCCGCGTCGTTCACCCGGAGAAAGGTGAGGTGCTGCGCATCATAGATGAACATCGGGTGCGGATTGCTGTCGAAGAGCAGCCGGTATTGCTCACTCTGCCATTTCGCCGAGTAGAGTTGATTCTCCAGCAAGGTGAGAATCATGCCGAACTCGACAAAATACTTTGGCACGTTCCATAACTCGCCGGGAACATCCGCATGGGGAAAGAAATGTCTCACCGCGAGTGCGGAGGGAAAGACCGAGGCCCATGCCAGCAAGCCGCCTGACGCGGTAATGACTCCGGCGGAGATGCGGCGAAAATCGCTCCAGAAAAGAACCGCATTGACCAGAAAAAGCTGCGTCAGTATGGCGTAAATGCCATACTCAGCCTGATCCGTTCGAATGAGGTAGATCAGCCATGCACCGCAAACCAGCGCAGCGATGGTATTGGTCCACAAAACGATCCGCTTGTTCCGGTTAAAGCGCCATCCAATCCACAGCGTCGCCGTCTCGCTCGCACATGCAAAACCTGTCAGAGGCCATACCGCCGTGAATCCGAAAAATACCAGGAAGCAATAAAGAAGGGATGGAATACCAACCACCGCAGCCAGCAGGCTCAAGTCTCTGCTGCGCAGCGTGACGGCGCTTGATGCGAGCACAAAACAGACCCCGCCCAGCACCAGACCGCTCATGCCCAGCGCGTACTGCATCGACTGCCAGAAGGGCGCCGTAACCTGGGGAAGCAATGCTGCAAAATGAGCCAGGACAAACAGCCAGCCCGAAATCCAGAAGCGCAGGCGCAGCGTGGCGCGCTTCCGGTAAATCGCTCCAAAGAGCAGCACCAGGAGACCCAGGATCAGGATGTCGAGCAGGGTGTTTTGCACGGCGATCTCTCTTACCTCACCATCGGCGGTGATTGAACAAGGATGAAGGAAGTCGCGAAAAGCGTGCTGAAAACAAACGAGGGTTGACTGCGTGGCTAGCAGTTCTTAGGAATTATTGAATCAACAACAAGTCAAGCAAGCACTGCAACAACTTACGTGCGATTCATCCTTCATGGTGGGCAGTGCAGGGCTCGAACCTGCGACCTCCTGCTTGTAAGGCAGGCGCTCTAACCAACTGAGCTAACCGCCCATGAAAACCCCCAGTTCACCAAGGCCGGAACTGTTACCGCAATTTTAACAGGCAATTGCTCTTACGCCAGCCTTAGACCATGAAATCTGTCCCCCGCTGATACACTGGCCGCTGTGCGCCGCCTGATCGTGAACGCAGATGACTTTGGATTGACCGAGGGAGTGAACGCGGCGGTCGTGGAACTGAACCGCGCCGGCGCCCTCACTTCCGCCACACTGATGGCCACAGCCAACTCTTTCAACGAAGCTGTCTCCGACGCCAAAACCCTCCCATCCCTCGGAGTCGGTTGCCACATCGTCCTCGTCGATGGAACGCCAGCTCTGCCCGCCGACAAAATCCCCTCGTTAATCGACCCATCTGCGCCAAATAATGGCCAATTTCGTCCAAAATTGAGCGGTTTTGTCACCGATTTGCTGCGCGGACGCATCAGCGACTCCGAAATCGAAGTCGAAGCCACCGCGCAAATCCAGAAGCTGAAAGCGGCCGGCATCGCCGTGACCCACGTCGATACCCATAAGCACACGCATATGTTTCCCCGCGTCCTGCGCCCTTTGCTGCGCGCCGCCCTGGCCTGCGGGGTGAAGGCCATCCGCAACCCCTTCGAGCCCAACTGGAGTCTCAACGCCACGGCCAACGCAGGCCACGTCCGCAAGATGCAGGTGCGCCTGCTGCGCTCGCAAAGTGCATCCTTCACGCAGGAGGTCACCCGCGCCGGGCTACTGACCACCGACGGAGCCATCGGCGTTCTCGCAACCGGCACCCTCGACACGCAGACCATTCGCAGCCTGCTCGCCGCTATGCCCGATGGAACATGGGAGCTCGTCTGCCACCCCGGCTATAACGATGCCGCCCTGCAACAGGAGCGCACGCGGCTGCTCGCCTCACGCGAGGTCGAACGTACCGCCCTGCTTGAAACCATTCCAAACGCAGATGTCGAGCGCATCCACTTCGGACAGCTTTCATGAGTCCGATCCCCTGCCATCCCCGTCTTATGCAAAGACCATCTAAAGAGATTGTGAGTAAACGATGAAGATTGGAATTACCTGCCATCCCACCTACGGCGGCAGTGGCGTTGTGGCCACCGAGCTAGGCATCGAGCTGGCTGCCTGCGGGCATCAGGTCCACTTCATCACCTATTCGCAGCCCTTCCGTCTGACCGGACGCGAACAGGGCATCTTCTACCACGAAGTCCCGGTGTCGAACTACCCGCTCTTTGAGTACCCGCCCTACGACCTGGCGCTCGCATCGCGCACCGCCGAAGTCGCGGAATATTATGAGCTCGACATCCTGCACGTCCACTACGCCATCCCGCATTCGGTAAGCGCTCTGCTGGCGCGGCAGATGCTCGCAGCGCGCGGCCGTCACCTGCCCTTTGTCACCACGTTGCACGGCACCGACATCACGCTGGTCGGCCTCGACCGCTCTTACCTGCCAATTACCCAGTTCGCCATCGAAGAAAGCGACGGAGTCACATCCATCTCGCAATACCTGCGCGAACGGACTGTGAAGGAATTCAAGATCAAGCGCGATATCGAAGTGATCCCCAACTTTGTCAACTGCGATTTCTACGTGCCGTTAACCGACGAGGACCGCAGGCAGAAGCGCACCCGCTACGCCGCGCCCGATGAAAAAATCCTCATCCATCTCTCGAACTTCCGCCCGGTCAAACGTGTCACCGACACCGTCGAAATCTTCGCGCGCGTCGTCGAAAAGGTGCCCGCGCACCTGCTACTAGTCGGCGATGGCCCGGACCGCTCCGCCGCCGAGTGGATTGTGCACAAGAAAGGCATTCAGGAGCGGGTTCACTTTCTCGGCAAGCAGGACAGCGTGAACGAGCTGCTGCCTCTGGCCGACCTCATGCTTATGCCCAGCGAGCTTGAGTCCTTCGGCCTCGCCGCACTCGAAGCCATGGCCTGCCGCGTGCCTTCCATCGCCACGCAGGTCGGCGGCGTGCCTGAACTCATTGAAGACGGCGTCAACGGCAGGCTCTTCCCCGTTGGTGGCGTGGACGCCATGGCTGCCGCCGCTGTCGAGCTGCTGCGCAACCCAGACCAGTTGGATACCATGGCCACCGCTGCCCGCCAGACCGCGCAACAGCGCTTCTGTTCGACGAAGATCATCCCCAAGTACGAGCAGTATTACGAGCGCGTGCTCGAACGCGCCGGGAACGGTGCTAAGACCGGTGCCGCAGCCGAGCCCGTCTCGCCATCGTCATAATTCGCCGCCGGCATTTCCATCGTGATGCGCGTGCCGCGCCCCGGCCTGCTGGTTACCTCAAAGGTCGCAGCATCGCCAAAGAGCACGTCCAGCCGTTCGCGCACATTGTTCATGCCAATCCCTGTGCCCTGATGCAGCACGCCGCTCGAATGCGAGCGTCCCGGCGCAATGCCCACTCCGTCATCTTCGATCTCGATCATCAGCTTGCCGCCGTCAATGCGGGTGCGAATCGTAATCGTGCCGCCGCTGATGCGCGGCTCCAGCCCATGCTTGATGCTGTTCTCGATAAGAGGCTGCAGAATCATGCTGGGAACAGGCACCTCTAAAGTCGCTGGCTCGATTTCCTTCACGACCTTCAGCTTGTCCGCGCCAAAACGCACCACTTCAATTCCCAGATAGTCATCTGTAAAGCTCAGCTCGTCGCGTAATAGAACATACGAATCGTGATCCTTGAGCAAAGCGCGCAGAATATTGGCCAGCTTCACAATCAGCTCGCGCGCCTGCTCCGGACGGAAGCGCACCAGCGATGCAATGGAATTGAGCGTGTTAAACAAAAAATGCGGATTGATCTGCCGCTGCAATGCATCCAGCCGCGCCTCCAGCAGCAGTCGCTTCTGCTCTTCCAGCTTCTGCTCGATGCGAATGGCGTTCCATATCTTGAGCGGAATGCCGACCACCATCGCCGCGCAGGCCCAGACCGCGACCCGCACCCACCAGTTCGAAGTCGAGAGCGCAAAAAGCCGGTGCGGATAGATGCTGGCCAGCCAGTCGCGGCACATCTCGAGCCCGATGATCAGCACCAGCAGCAGCACCTGCCGGTCGAAGCGGGGCTGCCGCAAATTACGCCGCACCCAGCGGTAAATGCTGAGATCGACAAAAGGCGAGAACGACCAGACCTCTTCATCTTCCACAAAGCTGCCGTAGAAGCTCGCAATCGCGGCAACGGCCAGATTGAACGGCAGCGACAAATATTCGTGGTGCAGCATCGCCGGAAGCGAGAGCAGCGCGCCGCCAGCCAGTGCCGACAATGGCCCCATCAGAATGCCGAGTAAGATCGTCGTTTCAAAGGAGATATCGGCGGCGTAGAAATTGGGGACGGTCACGCGCACCCACACGCCCAGCGCAAGCGGAATGCAGATGAAAGCCAGCAACCCCAGTGTCTGCCCGGTGTTACGGTCTTCGGTGAACAGCAGTCGCTGGAAGCTGCGCGCACGCGCCAGCGCGCTTGATACAGCCGCCGCTACGCCAAGCTTAATCAGCAGCGTAATCAGAATGAGCTTCTGCTCGATCACCCTTTCACTTTACGCTCCTGCATCTTTCTGGTCACAGTTTCATCATTATCTTGTAACTCTTTTGTTGCCCGGAAAGAATGACCGCCAACGTTCGTATAATGAGGACTATGCCCTTTGAAAGCGTAAAAAAGGTTGCAGATGCAGATTTCCCCAGCCGTTGGGGCCATTTCCGGATTCTCGGATTCGAAGGCATCGTCGACAATCCGCAATCATGCAATGGCAACACTCCTGCCCCCGCAAAGCGCATCGAAGGTGCCGTGGCGCTCGTAATGGGTGATATCCACTCCGAACCACCGATCGTCCGCATCCATTCGCAATGCCTTACCGGAGATGTCTTCCACTCGCTGCGCTGCGATTGCCGCCTGCAGCTTGAGCTGGCGCTCAAGACCATCACCGAAGCGGGCCGAGGCATTCTTCTCTACGAGCAGCAGGAGGGCCGCGGCATCGGCCTGATGGCGAAACTGAAAGCCTACGAACTGCAGGACCAGGGATTCGACACCGTCGAAGCCAACGTCGAGCTTGGCTATAAGCCAGACTGCCGAGAGTTCGAGCTGCCCGCCGAAGTGCTGAAGCTGCTCGGCGTCCACGCCGTGCGCCTGATTACGAACAATCCCGAAAAAGTGGAAGCTCTCGAATCAGCAGGCGTCCGCGTCGTCGAGCGCATATCCGCCGCCGTAGAACCGGAAGAAACCTTCCAGCGCTATCTCGATGTCAAACGCGAGAAGATGGGCCACATCCACGAAGTACTGGAAAGCAAAGCACGCTGAGTTTCTCTTTCAAATAGAGCCTTTCCTACATCTAGAAGCTGTCATTCTGAGCGAAGCGAAGAATCTGCTTTTCCCTAACCCCCTCAGAACGACAGCTCTTTTATCAGCTCTTCCCTGCCAGCAAAATCTTAGCCGTCGTGACCGTCTGCCCCACATGACGCTGCGTGTGATCGGCCACATGCACCAGCAATCCGCCAACACTCGTCGGCAGTTGCTTCTTTCCCACAGCGCGCGGCTGATCAAGATCGCTTCCCGCCAAAGCACGCACACGCTGCGCCGCCAATTCCAGTCCCTGGTTGAATTCCACAAAGAGCGCTTCCCGGCTCGCGCCTGGGTCCATCTCGCTCTTCAGCGCCGCAATCTGGTCATTGGTAAGCTGATGACCTTCTGCGTAAGCCAGCAACCGGTCAAGGCTTCGCGCAATGTGCCGCAGATGAAACGCAATCGGCGCGAGGTCAAAAGGTCGCGCATGCAGGTCAGCCTCGCTCAACGATTCGCACCAGCGGTTTACATCTTCCAGTGCCAGTTCGAGAGCGTGCAGAACAGCGCGCGCTACGGTTGGTATTTCTGTCAGTGTTCCACGCAGCCAGGGTTCCGGCTGCTGCGCTGGCGCTACTCTACCTTGTCCATCACTCATAGCGTCAAAGACCTTTCTTCTGTCGAAATTCACGCACGACTACCGCCGGATCGCGATGCTCTCCGTCGACTGCTTCATTCATGGCGCTCATGTCGTCTGCTGTTACTTTACCCTGAAGCTCGTTGATCGCAACGCGCATCGCGGGCCAGCGCTGCAACGCCGCGTCGCGCACCAGCGGCACTGCCTGATACGGCGGAAAATAATGCTTGTCATCGGCCAGTACTTTCAGATGAAACGAGGCAATCGGCCCGTCCGTCGAATTGCCCGCAATCATATCCACCTGATGCGCATTGATGGCGCGATAGAGCAGTCCCAGATCCATGGTGCGCGGCTGATCTTTAAAATGCAGATCATAGGCTTTGCTGAGCCCAGGCAATCCATCCGGACGCTGCTCGAACTCATACCCTACTCCCAGAACCCACTGCGGCGTGTACTGCGCAGACTCGCTCAAAGTATCGATGTGCAAACGCGCAGCATCGTCTCCGCGAATGATCATGGCAAAGGTATTCTCAAAGCCGAGCGGATCGAGAACGGCAATATGATACCGTTGCTGATACAAATTCCTCACCGTGCGCAGCACCGCTTCCGGGTCGCGATTCACAGGCTGTTTCAGAATCGCCGTCAACGCCGTGCCCGTATATTCCACATACGCGTCGATACGCCCCGAAATCAGCGCCTGGTTGCAGATATAGCTTCCCGCCAGATAGAAACGGCGATCCACCTTCATGCCTTTGGCTTCAATCTGCTGCGCCAGCAGTTCGCCAAGCACAACCTGCTCGGTAAAGTTCTTCGCGCCAATCACCGGATGATTCGGATGCGGCGGTCCGCAGCTAATTAATGTGCCGCAAAAAAGAAGAGTGAGCACAATGAGAGCCAGAGGGCCCCAGAGCCTGCCCTGAGCCTGCCGAAGGGTTCCCCTGAGTCCGTCGAAGGGTAACCTGGGAGGTTTCGCAGGATGCATCCACATCACAGCTTGGCCGCTCCCGGCACGCGCAGCCAGTGCTCAACCAACCCCAGCAAGGCATCCGCGCCTAGCGCCAGCAGCGCCGCTGGAATCGCCCCGGCAAGCACCAGCCGGTTATCGACCGACGCAACGCCGCGAAAGATGAACTCGCCCAGACCGCCTGCTCCCACCGCGGCCGCAATCGTGGCAATGCCCACACAGGTCACTGTCGCTGTGCGTAACCCGGCCAGAATCACGCCCGCAGCCAGCGGCAGCTCCACCTTGAACAACCGTTGCATGCCCGTCATGCCCAGTGCGTGCGCCACACCCGTCACTGTCGCATCAACACCGCGAATCCCCGCATAGGTATTGCGAACAATCGGCAGCAGAGCGTAGCCGGTCAACGCAACAATCGCAATGCGCGCCGCATTTTCTCCCAGCCACGGCAGAGGCAGCAGGAAACCGAACATCGCCAGGCTGGGAATGGTCTGGATAATGTTCACGAAGCCTAGCACCGGCTTCGCCCAGCTCGTATGGCGCGTCAGCCATATCCCAACCGGCACACCGATCGCGATAGCGAAGAGCATCGCTGCACCGGTTAACCAGAGATGCTCAAAGGTAAGCGAGACGATCTGATCGCCGTACTGCGCCAGGAAGCCGCTCATCTCGATGTCTCCCGGTCTTTTTCTCCGCGACGAAAAGCCTCCGCGTACGCCTTCACCGCCGGAATCTCTGACCGTAGAAAATCCTCAGCCGCGACGTCGGTCACCACGTGCCCGTCCTCCAGAAGCACAATACGCGACGCGAGATACAGCGCCTCATCCAGATCATGCGTCACAATCAGCACCGTCTTCTTCAGCCGGTTCAACAGGTCGCGCAGCATGTCCTGCATCTCCGCGCGCGTCAGCGGATCGAGCGCCCCGAACGGCTCGTCCATCAGCAATATGGACGGCCCCGCAGCAAGCGCGCGCGCCAGTCCAACGCGCTGCCTCTGCCCTCCCGAAAGCTGGTGCGGATAACGCTTCGCAAACTTCTCCGCTTCCAGTCCCACCTGGGCCAGTAGTTCGCCGGTCTTCTCCTCGCCAATACGTTTGCCGTTAAGTTCCGGAACCAGCCCCACATTACGCGCAACCGTGAAGTGCGGAAACAAGCCCGTCTCCTGAATCACGTATCCAATGCCGCGCCGCAGCGTAATCACATTCAACTGCTCGCACTCCTTGCCGCGAATGAAGACCGTCCCGTCCGTCGGATCGAGCATGCGGTTCACCAGCCTGAGCAGCGTCGTCTTACCCGATCCGCTGCGGCCCAGCACCGCCGTCGTCGTCCCTTCCTCCAGGCTCAGATTGATGTGGTCCAGCAGCGCCCGGCCTTCAGCCGTCTTCAAACTTACGTCACGGAATTCAATCGCTGTCGGCATGGCTCGTTGTTTGGAGACAGAAAAGCCGGGCTTGGCTGCCCGGCTCCCTTTATCTCACATTACGTTAGTTTCGGATCACTCACCGGCTGGCGGTTCTGCTGCTTCCGGCTGCGGAGCGCCCTTCACGCGCACCACCGTGATCTTCGAAAAACCTTCTTTAAAGTTTGGCGGACGCAGTCGTTCAGCCATCTTCTGCATCACCTCGTCGCTTACCGTGCGTTCGCGACGCCGGTTGCGCTCCATGCACACTTCAAACGGCACATCGAAAAAGACAGCCTGCACCTCGTAGCCGAAGCTCTTGGCCATCTTGATCCACTGCCGCCGCTCATGCGGTGAAAGGTTCGTCGCATCCACATAGTTCCACGGCATCTTGGCAATCAGCCTTGCCCGCAGCAACGACCGGAGCGTCGAAAAGACCAGCCCCTGATAGCGCTGCTCGGTGATGTCGTCAAACAAAATCGTCCGCAGCAGATCGCTCGACAGCGGAGTGACTCCGCGGCGTTTGAACCAGGTCGTCTTGCCTGACCCCGGCAACCCGATCGTCAGCACGACAAAGCCGCGTGGACTACGCTGTGCCGCCGCCTGCTGCTCCGGTGGCGGCGTTCCCAGTGATTCCGGCTGCGTCTCCACCACAAGCTTGCCCGTCGGCTCGCCTAAGGACATCTCAGGCTCCTCTACAGGCTGGTGCGGCTCCGGTTCATGGGGCTCCAGTTCATGCGGTTCTGTTGCATCCGCAAACGTGCCGGACGGCTCATCTACTCCATCCTCGTGAGGCTCAACCGCTTCCTCAGCATGGCCTGCTGCTGCCTGCGCCTCGGGATAGTTTGGCCGTAACGGCGCGGGTTGGTTGGCAGGGATCTCCTGCCCAATCTTTCCTGTGGATTCCGAGGTGTTCGGTCCACGCTTCGAGCGTCTTCTCATGCGTTCGCGCATCCATTCGCGCATGATGCTGATGTAACACAGTTGTCTGCATCGCCGCAAACTCATCCTGCAAAAGCCGCGAAATTGCGAATAAATTTTCCTAATCTGCCTGAAAGACTTTATTGATGTTGACGACGGTGCTAGCATCGATATTTGGTGGCATCCGGCGGTGCTCGCCCTCGCTTTCTGGTGCAGAAGGCCCGCGCACTAAAACCTTTAAGCAAAACAACAAAGGAGAAAAGTTTCAATGGCAGTTAAGGTTGGCATCAACGGTTTTGGCCGCATTGGGCGCAACGTTTTCCGCGCTTCCCTCGGCAACCCTGAATTGGAAATTGTCGCCGTAAACGACCTCACCAGCCCGGCAACGCTCGCCCACCTCCTCAAGTACGATTCGATTCTCGGCAACCTGAAGAACGAAATCGTCGCAGGCGATGATCACATTTCCGTCGATGGTAAAAAGATCAAGGTCTTCGCCGAGCGCGACCCCGCCAAGCTCGACTGGACAGGCCAGGGCGTAGAAGTCGTCGTCGAATCGACCGGCATCTTCACCGACGCCACCAAGGCCAAGGCCCACCTCCAGGGCACCGTCAAGAAGGTCATCATCTCCGCGCCAGCCACCAACGAGGACGTCACCGTCGTCCTCGGCGTCAACGAAGATAAGTACGACGCGGCCAAGCACAATATCATCTCGAACGCCTCCTGCACGACAAACTGCCTTGCGCCCGTCGTCAAAGTGCTGCACGAGACCTTCGGCATCGCCTCCGGCATCATGACCACGATCCATAGCTACACCAACGATCAGGTCATCCTCGACTTCCCGCACAAGGACCTCCGCCGCGCCCGCGCCGCTGCCATCAACATGATCCCCAGCTCCACCGGCGCCGCCAAGGCCCTCAAGCTCGTCATCCCCGAGATGGCCGGCAAGCTCGACGGCTTCTCCATGCGCGTCCCAACCCCGAACGTCTCCGTCGTCGACCTCACCTTCATCTCCGAGAAGCCCGTAACCGTGCAGTCCGTAAACGACGCGCTGAAAGCCGCCTCCGAAGGCGCACTCAAGG
Source organism: Acidobacteriota bacterium (assembly GCA_013285705.1). Taxonomy (GTDB): domain Bacteria; phylum Acidobacteriota; class Terriglobia; order Terriglobales; family Acidobacteriaceae; genus Alloacidobacterium. Next base: position 8,990 of record JABDHA010000004.1, on the reverse strand, counting down.
GCATCCTCGGCTATGAAACCGCCGAGCTGGTATCGAGCGACTTCAAGGGCGACGCCCGCTCCTCGATCGTCGATTCTCCGCTGACGAAGGTCGTCGGACAGTCGGTCAAGGTCATCAGCTGGTACGACAACGAATGGGGCTACTCGAACCGAGTTCGCGATCTCATTCTCTTCCTCGCGAAAAAAGGCCTGTAGGTCCAACCCAAACTTGTCGTTGAAAAGGCATGGCTTTTCCGCCATGCCTTTTCAAAAGCGGTAGAAGCACCTGGCTTTAGCCAGGTGAAAATAAGAGCATAATCCAAGGGGCTTCAGCCCCGGGCCGTTTTTCAAATTAAGACCGCGCGAAACGCGTACTTTATTTCTTGGAAAGCAGTACCGATGCGCAAGAACATCTCAGGATCATCTCCCTTTGAGCCCATCATCGGCTTCTCCCGCGCCGTGCGTGTTGGCAATACCGTGCACGTCTCCGGAACAGGCCCGGTCGGCGCAGACACCGCCGATGCCCCCGCGCAAACGCGCCACACACTCCTCATCATCAAAGAAGCTCTGGAAAAAGCCGGTGCAAGACTGGAAGATGTCGTCCGCACCCGCATGTACCTGACCCACGTGGAAGACTGGGAAGCCGTCGGCCGCGTCCATGGTGAATTTTTCGGTGCCATCCGCCCGGCTGCTACCATGGTCGTTGTTGCCAAGCTCCTGAATCCGTCCTGGCGGATTGAAATTGAAGCCGACGCCGTTATCTCAAATGCAGAAAACACTCTGCAATCTTCTAAAATAATCTGAACAACATAACGCGATTTTTGCAGAATGCTTCAAGGGCCGTTTTTGGGTAGGCGAGAATTTTAATTCTCGCAATCAATTCAAGAATCAATGGGGGCTTTCGCCCCTGAGGGAAATCGCCTCAGAAAGTTTTTGAAGATGTCGAAACTATCGATCCGCGATCTTGATCTCCAGCACAAGCACGTATTCATGCGTGTCGACTTCAACGTTCCGCTTACCGAGGATGGCCGCGAGATCACTGACGACACGCGCATCCGCGAAACGCTGCCCACCATTGAATACGCGCTGCGCCACAAGGCGAAGCTGATTCTCGCCTCGCACCTCGGCCGCCCCAAGGGCAAGCCGAATCCGAAGTACAGCTTCCGTCCCGTGGTCGACCGCCTGCGCGTGCTGCTCGATCATCATCTTGGCGAAAGCGTCAACGTCGCCTTCTCGCCCGATTGCGTCGGCGAGATCGCCACCGAGCTTTCGCGTCAGCTCGAATCCGGCCAGGTGCTGCTGCTTGAGAACCTGCGTTTCCACGCGGCCGAAGAAGCCAACGATGCAAACTTCGCAAAAGAGCTCGCGTCCCTGTGCGAGCTCTACGTAAACGACGCCTTCGGCAGCGCCCATCGCGCCCATGCATCGACCGAAGGCATCACGCATTTCGTCAAGCAATCCGCCGCTGGTCTGCTCATGGAAAAAGAGCTGCAATACATGGGCAAAGCGCTCACCGAACCGGCCAAGCCCTTCATCGCGATTCTCGGCGGCGCCAAAGTCTCCGACAAGATCGAAGTCATCGACAACCTGCTCGGCAAAGTCGACGCCCTGCTCATCGGCGGCGGCATGGCCTACACCTTCCTCAAGGCTAATGGACAGGAAGTCGGCAAATCTCTCGTCGAAGCCGACAAAATTGAAGTGGCCAAAGAAGCGCTTGCGAAAGCCGAAGCCAAAGGCGTGCGCTTCCTGCTGCCCCTCGATCACATTCTCGCCGACAAGTTCGCGCCCGACGCGAAGACGCAGATCCTCTCCGGCGACGGCCCCTTCCCCGCCGATTGGATGGCCCTCGACATCGGCCCGAAAACAGTCGAGCTGTTCGCAGAAGAAATCGCCGAGGCTCGCACCATCGTCTGGAACGGCCCTATGGGCGTCTTTGAAATGCCGGCCTTCGCCAACGGCACCACCAAGATCGCCAAGGCCGTCGCGAAGAACAGCGAGGCCATCTCGATCATCGGCGGCGGCGATTCGGTAGCCGCCGTAAGACAAGCCGGAGTAGCCGAGCAGATCACCCACATCTCAACCGGCGGCGGCGCATCGCTTGAATTTCTTGAAGGCAAAAAGCTGCCGGGTGTTGAAGCGCTGACAAACAAATAGGTAGCCGTAGATCGCAAAAGTAAGCCGTCATTCTGAACGAAGCACAGCGGAGTGAAGAATCTCAACGATGCAGAAGAAGGCGTGGGTATACATTCTGGCAAGCGACCGAGGTGTACTTTACATCGGCGTAACCAGCGAACTTGATCGCCGAATCTTAGATCATCGTTCAGGCATTCGCTCCGGCTTCGCCACAAAGTATCGCTGCCATCGCTTGGTGTACTACGAAGAATACGCATATGTAACTTCGGCCATTGCGCGAGAGAAAACGCTCAAAGGCTGGACGAGGGCAAAGAAACTAGCGTTAATTCGCGAAATGAACGAGCATTACCGCGATTTAGCAGAAGACTGGGGAAAGCCATTACCAGGATTTGAACCTAGGCAACGCTCTGAAAGTAAGCCGTCATTCTGAACGGAGCGCAGCGTAGTGAAGAATCTCAGCGATTTCAACACAGCCGTATTCGCTGAGATTCTTCGTCGCTTCTGCTCCTCGGAATGACGGCGCGCAGTAGAGAAATTAAACTTAGCCAGGACAATTAAAAAAAGAATGCGCAAACCACTCATCGCTGCCAACTGGAAGATGTACAAAACCCCGGCCCAGGCCGAAGACTACGTCAAAGCCTTCCTTCCGCTGGTCAAAAACCACGACCGCGACGAAATTGTCCTCTGCCCCTCGGACACATCGATCTGTGCCATCGTCCCCGCCGTCGCTGGTTCCAACGTCGCCATTGGCGGACAGAACATGCACTTCGCTGAAGAAGGTGCCTACACTGGCGAGACCTCCGTGCTCATGCTCACCGCGATCGGCGCAACCCACGTCATCATCGGGCACTCCGAGCGCCGCCAGTACTTCAACGAAACCGACGAGACTGTCAACAAGAAGCTCGCCACCGCTCTCAAGCACAAGCTCGTCCCCATCGTCTGCATCGGCGAAAACCTGGCCGAGCGCGAAGCCAACCACACCGACGAAATCCTACGCAAACAGATATCGCTCGCATTAGTCGGAGTGACCCCCGAAGACGCGGAAAACATCGTCGTAGCCTATGAGCCAGTCTGGGCCATCGGCACTGGCAAGACCGCCACGCCAGAGATTGCCGCCTCCGCGCATCTACTCATCCGCAGCGAAATCGCCCGCCGCCTCGGGCGTCACGTCGCCGACACCATCCGCATCCTTTACGGAGGCAGCGTCAAGCCCGACAACGCCACCGCCCTGCTCAACCAGCCAGAGATCGACGGCGCACTCGTCGGCGGAGCCAGCCTCGACCCACATTCCTTCGCCAAAATTGTGAAGTATTAGACTCTTCCTGATTCACTAGCCATGAATTGTCATCCTGAGCGCAGCGAAGGATCTGTTTTTCCTGGTATTAGCCGGCAGCCTGTGTACCCAGAAAAAACATATCCTTCCGCTCATTGTTCAGCATCGGGATGACAAGGGATCACCGCATGGGTGCCCCACATCTTGAAAAGATATGGGGATTCACCGTCGCTCACTTCCCCGCCGCAGCCTCACCGTAAGCAGCCAGCTCTGCGCCATTCTTCCGATTCAACAAGATCGCCGCACCCCGCTGCGCAGGCAGCGTGAACTTCAGATGCGCGCCGCTCACAGCATCGCGAATATCCACCGGCTGATCGTCGAGCGATTCATTTGTGAAGCTGTAGAGCACCGCGTCATCGAGCACGGTAGGAAATGCGAGCACTCCCGGCGAAAGCGCGCCGGTAAATGATGCCTTTACCTCAGCCGTATGCAGCGCATAGCTATAAAGCGCCGCAGTCTGCACATAGTCTTCAGCCAGCTCCACCGGATCGGAGGCCCACAGGATGCGCCCTCGTCCGTGGCTCACCGTCTCGACCGACTTGCCATCGTCAAAGCGCAGCACCTCGATCGGCGACTGTTGCACCAGCGTTGGATAAGTGACTTGTATCGGGGCTTGCCCCTGCAAATTCAGAACCGACTGCCGCACAGAAAGCGGAATCAGTTTTGCCTTCACTCCCAGCGCTCCCAGTCGATCCACGAGCTGCCAATGCTCGTTGCGCGAGACAGGCCCGGAGACCAGCAGCGTGCCGCCGCCGTCCACATAGGCCAGCAGTTGTTGCCACGCCGCATCGGTAAGTGCCTGCGAAGCAGGCAGGATGACCAGCTTCGGCTGACCCAGCTCTGCCAGCCGATTCTCAGCCAGCACGCGCGCCGGTGTGCGGTCGTAATAACACAGTGCGCGCAAGGCATGCTTTTGAATGTCGAGTGCAAGCGGGTCCATTCCGCTGTACTGCAAAGCCTGCGATGTAACGATGGTGACCGCCGGCGGCTCGATATGCGTAAAGCTCTCAGGACTCTTCGCAACGAACGCCGCATATCCGGCAAGAACGCGCGCCTCCGGCTTCTCCGTGCCGTCAGGACGAACCGCGCCAATCGGAATCTCGTTATCGTTGGCCATGTAGGAATTCACATTCCATACCCACTCCAGCGCGCCTGCGCCCTGCGCGAAGGCGGCGGCAATCTTGCGCTCAAGCTGCCAGCCTTCGATTTCAGCGCTGAAGCGCAGATGGTCGTCCTGCGTAAGCCTGCGCTGCTCGCCCGTCTCCTGAATCAGCATCGGCTTGCCGGGAAACTTCGCCGCCAGCGAGGCCCATAGAATTGCATCGAAGTCCCACCACGTATGATCAGCCGTAAAATCAAGCATCTGCGCATAGAACGCAGGTGAAAGACGGTTGCCGACGCCATTCTCTTCCTGCCCCACAGTAATCAACTGCTCTGAACCACTCTCACGAATGATGCTCTTCGTCTGCTTCACCCAATCGGCAAAGACATCCTGCGTGAAGAGATAGTAGTCATAAATCTTGAGCGGGTTGTAGCCCGCGCGCACCGGATCGAAGTTCCACGCGCCCGCCTTAGGCAGCGCCAGCGGGTCCTGCGCTGCGACTTCCGGCGCGGTCGTTGTCGGTTGCCGCTGCAGATCGCGTCCAATGCCAAGCGAAGGCTCGGCCCAGGCATCGAGCAGCTTCGCCTGATCAGGATATTTCGCCGCAAGCCACTTCCGCCACGCCGTCTGTTCAAAGGCATCGCCCTGCGGCAGCTCCTTCCACTCATTGTCATTCGCGCTCGGCTCGTTGATCAGATCCCAGGCAAGAAACGGCACATCATGAAAACGCTTGGCCAGCGAACTCACAAAGAGCGCCTGCGCCCGCAATCCCGCCGGGTCGAGATACCCATTCACGCCTCCAAAATTCGTCGGAGAGAACGAGAACAAATTGAACTGCACCGGCAGATGATTGTGCCGCGCGCACATCAGAAACGCCTCGATGGTGCGCAGCGCCGCTTCGCTCACTTCCCCGTTCGGCGCAAGCTGCGGCTCCCACGCCGTCCACAGCCCCGTGCGAATCATGTCCAATCCATCGCCGTGGATCTGCGCCATATCGCGATCCCATACGTAGGCATTTGGCCGGATCAGGTACATGCGCTGCACATCGCTCGCCATGTATGTAGTGCCGACCACCGGCAGTGGCTTGCCATCCAGCTGGAAATAATCGGTCCCGACCGTGAGCTTCGGACCCGACTTCAGATAGTCCCAGTCCCGCATCCAGAACCCGCTGCGATACGTGCGCAGCGCCTTGCCATCGCGCACCAGCGTAGCCTCAATGGTATGCAACCCGCGTCCGCTCGAAGCATCCGGCGGCAAAATGATCGAATGCGACGCATCCGCGGGAACCGTAAGCTCAACGGGCTGGCCACCCTCTTCAGCAGTCACTTTGATTTTCAACTGATCGCCCGCCGGCTCCGTACTCAGCGGATTCGCCTGCTCATAGCGCAGCTCCAGTGCTTCTCCCGGCAGAAACAGCGGCAGTCTCGGACGAAGCGTGAACCGGTCATTCTCGCGCGTCGCTAATTCCGCCAGCGTCGAGAGCATTTGCGTGTTGGAGAAGAAATCCGCATCCGGTTCGCAGGCCACAAAGATCCAGCGTCCGCCCACGAAGCGATACTGGTTGTGATCGATCTCGAAGATGGGCGCGGCCAGCTTATGGCCGTCCTTCGATCCCCATGCCAGCGTAGTCAGGTCAAAGTCCTCGTCGCCGGTCGTACCGCCATCGTGATATTTTTCGACAACAGAAAGCCGTAGCACCGGACTGAAGGCGCGCTTCCAGTGAAAGCTCGAAACCTCAGGCTGCACCTCGTGGTTCGGCTCAAACGTCAGCGACTCCGACCCAGGCGTCTCCTGATAGTCATGAATGAACAACTCCAGCGACGCGGCCACACTCGGCGCACGCAACTGCCAGCCTGAACCCGTTGAATAAGCAGCGCGTGTGAAGGGCTTGCCGCCCAGCACCAGCAGGTTGCCGCCACGATCCAGATAATGCAGAATCGCAGGCCACGCAGCCTCGGGATAAGCCGAGCCATACGGCATGACTAAGAGATTAGCTTCAGGCTTCACCAGCGCGGAAGCCAACTGCTGCGCGCCCGCGAATTCAGCATCGGCAAATGCGCCATGCAGCGCACCCTCCGCCACCGACGGCGAGTCCGCGGCAGGAAAGCCGGCCTCGTAGAAAACTACAGCGTGGGACGCTGCGCGCGCATAGGAAATGACAAGAAAACAACAGCAGGCGAGAAAAGCACGAAGGAAACGAGTCATGGTTGGATATCGGCTGAATGATAACGATATCCCATCACTGCACCAAAGCGGAATAGCTCCGCCGAACCGCTTCTACTTTTGCGACGCAGTATCGGCAGGCAGGGTCTGCGCATCTGCCTGCTTCATCTTTTTGTTGCGATAGTGACGCAGGATATCGGGCCAGAACTCGACCAGCTGCGCGCCAATCGCTCCTTCCGCCGTCACCGTTAAGCCATTGCTGAAAACAAGTCCCGCTCCGCGATTCTCGGCAGGATAATACAAATTGGAAATTGCGCCGCCGATAAAATTTCCTGCGACGTTCGCGTAGTTCGGACCCCACGTTCCATTATCCCTGCGGCACCAGACGGTCGACAGCGCAGCATGGAGCATACGACTGCCGCCGCTTCCTGTTCCCTTGCGGAAATATCTCGGGTCTTCATGCCACCATACCGGCAGGATCGCATTACCCCAGAGATTGCCGTCGAATGTATCAGCATAGCTTGCGCCAAAACGCTTGAAGTATCCCTCTGCCCCCTGCCCATATCCAGGATTACTATCCTGGGCCTGGCCGTAGCCCGCCACGAAGGCGGAAACAAAGAAAACATAGGGGTCAGTCGAGCTCTTCCAGAAAAGATGGAACTTCTGTTTCGGGCTCAACGGCGGAGCATCCGCATTATTCATCATGTTGAAATCAGGCATGATTCCCAGAATGCGTTGCTTCTCCTCTTTTTTAAGGTCCTCGGCGGCCTGGTCGTGCTGCGACTTTTTCGGCGGAGTTGTCGTTGCAGGCGGATCTGGAGTTGTGGCCGGAGCCGGAGCCGTAGCCGTCGGTGGTTCCTGCTGCTGTCCAGCAGGCACTGGTGCATCCGGCACGTCATTATTCTGACTGGCAGTCGAAATATGTTCAGTCTGCGCCCGCAACAGGGTAGCAGTCGGCAACAGCGCAACGAACGAAATTGCAAACGCAATACGGCGAAAAATCATCAAAAAGTGCATCTTGCTTGTCAGGTCTTTAATCCAAATTCTGCAGTTTGCAATTCGAAGGAAGGGCAAATCCGCTATATATGTGACTCAGAACCCACGTACCCGTTGATACAGACGTAGGTTTCCGAGTTGAAGTCGCTCACAATTCCAAATTCCTTTGCATTGCGAAGGGAATTCTTTGGCTCGGACTCACTCGTTTGCGCAGAATGACCCAAGAGACTTGCTGCCAAACCCTTATATTCCATTCTTCTGTAAGCTATCTATCATTTTACATAGGGAAATTCATATTGGGCTCACAATGCTGCGAGCCGCAGTCCTGAGAATCAGGAGATTTACGTAGTTTGCAGTTCAAAGCTCCTCAGGCTCCCACGTCGGCAGGATGGACTTGCAATTTGTTGTCAAACAGGCAGCTCGGCTGCCGACGGAAAATGATGCTGCTGCCGCCCCTCATCTCCGTCATACATCTTGGTTGTCTTAAACAATTCCATGCGTCCATCCGCCGCCAGCTCCTGGCTTCGCTTGCGCAGAGCGTCCATTTCCTCGGCCGTGTACGGCTGGAAACCCGCGACAATCTTGAGGTTCTGTTCGAGCACGTCGATCGAATCCATGCCGCTGATCGTTGTCGCCACCGGAAGGCTCATCGCATAGCGCAGTCCTTCGTCTGGAGTGACTCCGCCCTTTTTGACCATCTCGCCGCCGCCAAGACTCTTCATCCCCAGCACCGCGATGCCGCGCCGCCGGGCCTCCGGCAGCACATTCTGCTCAAAGCTGCGAAAGGTCGCGTCAAAACAATTGAGCGGCATCTGCACCGTATCGAAGGGAAAATCATGCTCCAGCATACGCAGATGGATGGATGGGTCCTTGTGACCGGTAAATCCAATCGCGCGCACTTTCCCCTGTTTTTTGGCCTCGATCAAGGCCTCGGCCACTCCATTCGGTCTGAAAATAAGGTCGGGATCGTCCTCATAAATCACTTCGTGAACTTGCCACACATCAAGATGGTCAGTCTGCAGTCGCCGCAGAGACTCTTCGAGCATGCGCATGCCGACCGCCTTGTCGCGCCCATGCGTGCAGACCTTGTTCATCACGATGGCCTGATCGCGCTTCCCTTTGAGCGCCGCACCCAGGCGCAGCTCGCTTTCGCCCTTGTGATACTCCCAGGCATTGTCGAAGAAAATAATCCCCGCATCGAGAGCGCGCGCAACCAGCTCCGTCGCCTCTTTCTGATCGCGCGTCGAGCCAAGATGATAGCCGCCCACGCCCAGTGCGGACACCT